>CAZEBV010000010.1:0-24345 GCA_964510695.1 uncultured bacterium | reverse complement strand
GAGGCCACGGTGTCGAACGGGTCCCGAAGGATGCCCGCGAAGAGAGCCCCGGGGAAGACCCTGGCGACGTAGTCCATCCTGAGCGTGTGGCAGGTGTTCTTCTCCACGACCACGTCCGAGGGGGGGAAGCGTCCCAGGAGAGCTTCCCGCAGTCTCCCGGTTTCCTCGTCGTTGAGACGTTCGGCCGGGAACTCGTCGTGGTCCAGCTCCGGTTGGCTTGCACGCCATACTTCGTTGAGGTTCCTGGGGAGGGCCCGGACGGACGGATGGTGGTGGAGGGTGTCCCGAAGCAGTTTAGTCCCCGATCGAGGTGGGCCGACGACGAAGACGACCTGGGGTGAAAAATCCATGACGGTGGACTTCATGGTAAAAGGTTCCGGACCGCCGTCCCGGATGGGGGAGCGGGTCGGGTGAAACGTTGGGGGAGGGAACGCGAGGGATCGGGCCGCGCGCGTTTCCTCCCCGTGACCGCCATGATACACCATCCGGGCGGGTCGGGGACGGGGATCCGTCAGTCGCTGCCGCGGACGATCCAGGTCTCGAACCCCATCTCCTCCAGCCGGTCGGCTGCCTCCCAGGCGTCTTCTCGACCCTCGAAGCGGCCCACCCTCACCCGGTGGTACGGTCCCTGGCGGGTAATGAATACCTCCGAGAAATGGGCTTCGAGACGGGTCCGAAGCCGTTTGGCGTTGTCGCTTTGTTCGAAGGAGCCTGCCTGGACCGTGAGGTGTCCCGGGCAGGGGGGACTGCGAGTTGGCGAGTCGGAGCCGACACGATACAGGCGTACCGGTGCCGTTCCCTTTGCAACGATGCCGAGTTCGGAGGCCGCACCGCGGGACAGGTCGATGATGCGGTTCTCGACGAAGGGCCCCCGGTCGTTCACCCGGACCACGACCCGCTGGCCCGTTTCGATCCGTTCCACCACCAGCCGCGTGCCCAGGGGAAGGGTCCGGTGAGCGGCCGTATGATCCCATTTGTTGAAGGTTTCGCCGCTGGCGGTGAGCTGGCCGTGGAATTTGCCCCCGTACCAGGAGGCGATTCCCGAGGCCACGAACGCTCCCGTGTCAGAAACGGGGCCGGACGAATCCGGCGTAGCGGCGGGTCGGCGGTACGTTTCCCCCGGAGGCGAGTCGACGCCCACGGCGCAGCCCGCAGCGGCCCAGAGGGCTAATAGGACGCTCAGGTAACTCGCGGGGCCCGTGGTGTTGCTCAGCAAACGGTCCATGAGGAGGCTCCGAACGGCCTGACGTCGGGTTTCACTGATATTGTCGGGGCTCGGGCACGAATCGTGAAGCCCCGGGCTCCACCGTTCGGAGGGGCCCCGGCCGGGGGGGCGCCGGCGTCGCCCTTCATGTGCTCACGGACGGTCCTCCAAGATTTGATCAACCCAGCCCTGACGGAAGGTTTCAGCCCCGGGATAGGGGTTGTTGCTGGTCGAGAAGCGCTTCAGGTGCTCACGAAAGGCGGCCCGGAGAACGGCACGCCGGTTCCCCGGAACATCGGAAACCTGCACCAGTTTTTCACCGGACGGCGTCCGTTCGTGAGCAAACAGGGTCCGTCTGGGGAGGTTCAGGACCAGTTTGTGGTTCCGGTCCTGAACGAACAGGTTCGCCATGTGGGATTTCCCCGCGATCACGGAGCCGCGCACGATTCGACGCTCCCCGGGGGGGGCGTCGGGGGTGTCGGGAAGCACGTTCCCCGGAACCACTCCCCGTGGCCAGCGGGAGAGGTTCAGGTCGAGGTGGCGAAACAGCATCGGGAAAAGGTCCGTGAGCTGGACGAGTGCTTCCCGGTTGATACCGGCTCCCTTCCCCCCCGGGAGTTTGATCCAGAGGGGGACATGGAGGAGAGTTTCGTGCAGCTGGCCCTCCCAGTCCAGGTCCTTCCGGACACCGTGGCCCACCAGGAACGGATTGCGGGAAAATCCCTCCCCGTGGTCCGAGACCAGCACGACGATGCTCTCCTCGTAGAGGTTTTCCCGTTCGAGGAACTCGATAAACGTCCGGAGTTCTCGGTCAACCCGCCGAAGTTCCCGCCGGTAAAGCCATCGCCGGGCCCGGAAGTGATCCTCCGTGAACGTCCTTAGTTTTCGACCAATCTTCTTCCAACCAAGTGCCCACTCGGCCTCAGTCCGGTTCATGGTGGACAGCTTCTCCCACTCCTCGGTCGGGAGGTTGGCCAGGGTGGCCTTGACCAGCCGCTGCATGTCCGGCGGGTACAGCCGAACGACCTGCCGCATGGCCTCGCGCTGCCAGTCGGACCCCCGGTAGAAATGGCGGGTCCGTTCCCGGAACCGCTTCAGGGCGGTGTCGGACAGGAAAGGTTCCCGTTCGAGGAAGGTGTTTTTCTCCCGGTCGGTCAGGGGAGCGTCCGGGTCGAAATTCTGCCGTGTGTCCCCCTGGAAGGCGCGGGCCAGGTCCGGCTTCTGCGGCCGCAGTTCGGCCAGGCTTTCGTCGAAGGGCCGGGCGTGGTCCCGAAGCTGGTTGGTATGCACGAAGGCGAAGAAGGGGTCGGGCTCGTCGGACTGCGAGCGGATCCATTCCCGGGCCCGCCGTAGGACGGGTTCAGTGGGTCGTGGGGGATCCGGAGCGTGGTCGCGGATTTTCACCGGGAGGTGATACCGGGTGGTGGAAAGAAGCCCCGAGGTGATCTCCACGATCCCCGGAACGAACCGACGGTAGGGGGCCTCGATTTGCCGGAAGCGATCGAACCCGCGTCGGAAGCCCAGGCGCTGGTCCACGTACCCTCCGCCCGTGAACGCGGCGGTCCGGTAGCCGAACCGGCGCAAATACTGCGGGAAAAGGGGGCGGTCGGAGCGGATGCCGGAGAACTCGTGGGCCACGGCTCCGTGGTCGACGGGAAGGAGGCCGCTCATCATGCTGGCGTGGGCGGGCAGGGTCCAGCTCGAGGGGCTGTAGGCGCGGGTGAACCGAACGCTTTCACGACGGAGTTTCCGGAGGGCCTCCAGCTCGAGGTCGACGGGAAGGGGCGGGGTCACGTGGTCCCGGCGCAGACCGTCGATCGAGACGAGGACGATGTTGGGGAATTTTGTCGCCGGTAATACGTCCGGGGCTTCGAGTTCCTGGAGCACCCCGGTGAAATTGGGTTGGATCTCCCAGTGAGCGGGGTTCCGGTCCGTCATCCACATCATCGACACGAAAACGATTCCGACGAACAGGGCCATGCCGGCCCGCCAGCGGTGCTTCCAGAGGGTGGAACCCAGAGGGGACAACAACCCCGGAAGATTCATTAGGATCCAGGCCCCCGCCGCACCGAGCACGGCTCCCGCCCCGAGGGACACCGGCGTAGGATCCGCGGTGAGCACCCAGAAACGATGGTAGAAGTCCGTGCTCAGAAGCGCCACCAGCAGGGCGATCAGCGGGGTGCCGTCCGGGTCGTCTCGGGTTCCGCCGGCGAACCAGGCGGCGAACGGAAGGCTCGCCCAGACGTAGGGAAGCCAGGCGTGTCCCCCCCCCGCGAGGTACAGCTGAAGGATCACGACCGCCCACCCGAGGCCGATCCAGGTGCCGGGGCGCCACCCTCCGAGGAGACGACGAGCCCATCGATCGAGCAGCGCCACCGCGGCGACCAGCAGGACGAGGGCCCCCAGGCTCGCCGCAAAGAACCAGAGAGGAAGAGGGAGGGGATCCCCCACGAAGAAGGGGAAGTAGGTTTCGGCCAGAACGAGCAGGCCCACCAGCACGACCGTGATCCAGATCCATCGGCGGTCCGACAGCATCGTTTACCCTCCAGGGACGTTTTCGGGGTTCGGAAGCATCCGGGGTCCGGGTGATCGTGCGGGTTTTTTTCGACCCGGAACGACGGGGCATCAGGATGAAGGATCAGACGGGAGGTCGGCCAGCCGCTCCGCGATTCTCCCGTGGCCGTGCTCCCGGGCGTAATCCCGGGCCGTTCGTCCCTCCCGGTCCGTTCGGGAGGGATCGGCCCCACGGCGAAGAAGCCATTGTACCGCTCGTGTCTTACCCTCCCGGGCGGCGTACATCAGGGCCGTGCGCCCGGCCGCTGTCCGGAGGGTTGGGTCGGCCCCGTGCCGATGGAGCCGACGGAGGGCCTTCAGGTTGCCCTGGGCCGCCGCCACCATGAGTGGGGTTCCTCCTCGCAGTTCGGGGGGCATCGGGGACCGCGTTCGTACGTCGGGGTTCACCCCGTGTTCGAGGAGGAAGGTCACCAGCTCCAGGTTGCGGGTGGCCACGGCGACGAACAGAAGTGGTTTCCCCTTCCAGTAGACCTCACCGAGGTCGACCCCTGCATCGATAAAGGTTTTGACCACGGGGCGGTTCCCCCGGCGAACGGCACGCACCAGCACGGGGGGACGGTCCCCTTCGGCTTCCTCGACCGCAACCCCGTGGGCCAGAAGCAGTTGAAGCAGGGCGGTGTCCCGCCGGACGGTGACACGGGTCAGAACGCTTTCCCCGCGATGATCCCGTACCGTCGGGTCAGCTCCCTCTTCTAGGAGAACTCGGGCCGCCCCCCGGTGATTCCTCATAACGGCGTCCATCAGCGCCGTGGAGCCGCCGCTGGCACGAGCGCTGACGTCGGCCCCGGCGTTCAGCAGCGTGCGCACGGCCCGGGGGTCCCCGCCCCACGCGGCGTACATCAGGGCCGTGCTTCCCAGGTTGTCCCGCTGGTCGACGGAAGCCCCGGCCTTCAGAAGCCGGGTCATCACAGGAGGGTGCCCTACGAGCGCCGCGTACATTAGGGGGGTCGTTCCGAAGCGATCGGCCTGCCCGGTTTCCGCTCCCTGATGTAGCAGGGCGGCGGTCACCCTGTTCGCCCCCGCCAGGGCCGCCGCATGAAGCGGACGGCGGCCCCATCGAAGGGGCCGGTTCACCGGCAGCGTGCCACCCGCCTCGCGGCGGACGAGTCCGGGTTCGTCCGCCCGGATTGCGTCCCGGAGCCCCTGATTCGGGTCCGCCTGGCAACCCGCCAGCAGCATGAGAACGACAAGACCGTACCCGATCCCGGAAAGCCCCGCGGGGATCCCCGGGAAGTGTCGAACGTGTGCCACGAGGGCAGTAAACACCATCCCTTCGGGAGGAAAAAGGATGCAGGAATCGGGCGGGTTCACGGCAGGGACGAATCCGCCGACGGGTCGGCCGCCGTCCGAAGGGGACGGCCCTGCGTCAACCGCGGGAACTCTCCACCCCCTTCCCCCGCCCGGGGTCGCCCCGGATCTCTGGCCCTTCGTCACGCTTCCCACGATAGTAGAAGGCTTGGTACTCTACCAGCTCGAAAGACGGACTCCCTCCCCGGGCCGAGGGGAGGAGTTTCAACGGGGAATCCCTCCGGGAGTTGACCCAGACCGGTTATGAACATGCGGGAATGGCCGCGGATCGTCACCGGGTGGCTCGGGAACGGCGGGGGCGTCGTTTCGGCCGTTCGCTACTACGGTTCTCTTCTGCTGGTCGTTCTTGCGGCCTTCTGGCCGTTTCGGGACCTCCCGGGGTATTACTTCACGAAAACCGAGACCTCGGCTGCGCTTCTCTCGGCTCGTCTTCAGTCCGCGGCCGACCTGGTGCGGGTGATCACCCATCCGGTGCTGGATCGCTTCCACCAGAAAGCCATCTACTACCGGCCCACCTACAGCCTGTCCTTCAGCCTGGACTACCTACTCTGGGGCCTTGAACCCTTCGGGTATCAGCTGACGGACCTGATCCTCCACGTGCTGGTGGCCGGCCTGCTTTTCCGCGTGGTGTATTTGGTGAACGACCGGGACGTTCTGGCCGCGGCGGCGGCCGGGATTCTGTACTCTCTGCACCCGGTCCTGATCGAGGTGGTCCCGGCGGTCAACCACCGCCAGGAGACCCTGATGGCCGCCTTTCTCCTGGGCGCTTTCCTCGCTTTTCTCCGCTACCGTCGGGGGGGTAACCTCCGCTGGCAGGCGGCGGCCCTGGTCCTGTTTTTGCTGTCCATCGGAGCCAAGGAATCCGGGGTCGTTTTTGTCCCCCTGATCATGGTTTACGTTCTGGTGTTCGAGGGGGGGACGACCCGGTTGGCCAGGCGCCTGCGGCGCCTCTCGAGGGACACGGGGCCCTTCGTGGCGGCCGCGGGATGCTACGTGTTCTGGTGGATTCACGTGACCCGAGCACGGGCGTTCGTGAAGGGCGGGAGCTTCTCGAAACCGGTGCTGAATTCGACGGTGTTCGGTACGTTCGAGCGTGTCGTTTTCGATTCGCTGCCGCGGGTGCTGTCGACCTTCGTTTATGGTCTGATACGTCCGTTCACCGGTCTCTACCGCTTGATGGGATCGGTGGGGGATTTGGCCCATTGGTACTGGATCCAGCCGGGATGGCTCCCGTGGGCCCTGTCCGCCGGCCTGGTCATCGTCATTGTGGGCGGAAGCCTGCTGTTGGTTCGAGCGGGAAGAACAGGTCACCCTGAATTTTTGTTTCGGCTGGGGGCGGCGCTTGCCTTTGTCCTGCTGGTCGGGCTGCCTTTTTACGCGCCGTTGATGGATTGGGCCGTCCGGGAGGCTTACGACGGGGAGGGCTTCGTTCTGATCCAATCCCTGATGGATTCGCGCAGCCTGTACTCCGGTGCCCACTACGTGCGAAAAGCACGGCGCTACCTGACGAGTTTCCTGGGGGTGCTGCTTGCGGTTACAGGGGGATTCTGGTTAGGGCAAAGGTGGATCGGGCGACTGAACCGGACGGCCGACAACATCGTTCGCCCTCCGAGTCCCCTTCGGCCGCTGTTCTTTTACCTCCTGTGGTTTACGCTGCCTTTGCTCTTCTTCGTCGCCGTGAACATCAGTCACGTCAAACACGGCTACCATGGCCTCCTGCCGCTGGGTGCGTTCCTCGGGACCGCTTTTGTTGGAAGCGTTCGGTACGGGTTCAACTCGATTCGCGGCCGCTCAGCGGGACACTCCCTGATGAGCTTCGTCCTGGTTCTGGTCGTGGGGCTGCATCTTGGCGCCCTCGTCGGGGTCTCCCCGCTGGTCAAGGATTACTCCACGTGGAGACACGCTCAGGAGGTCTTCCGACGCTACTACGGGACCCTCTTCCATCAGCTGTCGCGGATCCCGACGGATTCACGGGTCGAATTGAAGGGGGTTCCCCGCTGGAGTGGGCTCGAGGAACCCTATCCTCATTTCAATTTCCTCTCGACGAGTTTGCATCCCAAGCCACTTGTTCGTGTGAGGTTCCCGGACCGCAAAATCAAGGTCACCGATTGGTCACTGTCCGCCGTTAACGATCCCGAACCCGGTCCGATCTGGCTGGAGCGCCGCCAGCGCGGGAGCCATTCCTTCGTCTTTGTCACTCGGTATGGTTTGCCCTCGACGCCCTGATCGTGATTCGGAAAACGCGCGTGGAGACGAGCATCGATGTCGGGTTCGGTCCATTTCGAGGTGCATGAGGGGACTGGCATGTCGGACGTGACGGACGTTCGGGAGATCACCCCGGAGGGTCTGTTGGGGGTAACCTACGTCCTGGGGGAAATCCTGTATGGGTCCCTGACGGGGTTGAGCCTCCCGGTGGCCCTGCCCGGCTACGCGTCCGGGCTGCTGGTTGCGCTGACGGTTGCCGTGGGGCTTTTGCTGCTCGTTCGCCTCGGGGCCCGGTGGACGAGTCCCCGCGCGGTGGCCGAGGGGGAGCTCATCGTCGCCCTGGTGGTGCTCAACCTGAAGCTCTGGATCGTGTCCGGGGGGGAGGACGTTCTCGCCGGCGCGTTGTTTTTGAGCCTGTGTTTGCTCGTCGTCGGGCTGGGACGTCGATTCCTTCCGGTTCGAGCGCCCGCGGGATTCCTGCTCGTTCTGTCCGTGCTGTCGAGCACGGACCTCGTGAAATCCTTCTGGCTGGCCGCCCGGGACCTCAAGCTGTTCGGCCTCGTGGTGGGATCGGTTCTGGCCGCCGTGTCGGGAGCCGCGGCCCTCGCACTGCTGGCAGGGTGGGCGGCACTTCGGCCCCGGGTACGGGATCATTCCGGCTTGACCGCCTCGCTCGTGCTGACGGGGGTCCTTTTCACCGGTGGGATCGTGTGGGGCACCTGGGTTCCGCGTCACCTGGAGGCGGGCCGGGTGCCCACCGGATCCCAGTTCGAGGGTTCGGTGGAGCCGGCAATGCGGGTGGAGGAGCCCGGAGAGCGTCTTCCGAACATTTTCGTGGTGGCCGTCGACACGCTGCGCTGGGACATGGTGCCTCCCCGGGTGGAGGGGCTCACGCTGCCGAACCTTGATTCCCTCCGGCAGGACAGCCTTCGGTTTCCACGCGCTCACAGCACCTCGAGCTGGACTCTGCCCGCCTTTGGAAGCTTCTTCAGCGGCCGGCTTCCGGTTCAGCACGGGGCGTTTACCGCCCATAATCGTCTTTACCGGTCGGTGCCGTTCTACACGCACGACCTTCGGACGCTGGGATACGAGACCGCGGGGTTCACGGACGGCGGGTTCGTCGGTCACACCTACGGTTTCGCCCGCGGATACGATGTCTACTGGGAGCAGTCCGAACGGGTCTGGGGTCCGTACCGTGACTTCGTCCCGGGGGTCGTCGAACTCGACCTGGGGATCAGGGCGGCCTTCGGAGGATCCTTCGACCTGGAGCTGGCCCATCGGTCCTCCTACCGGGACGAGGGTCAGCGGCGGTTCCGCCGGAACCTCCGGGCGTTCGACCAGTGGTACCGGCGGCTCGACCCGCCGCGGGAGCCCCTGTTTGCCTTCCTGCACACCTTCCAGCTGCACGATTACTACGAGGAGACCCGCACCCCCCCCTTCTACCCCGAGAACTTCCGGCGCCTGGGTCGGGAGCATCCCGGTCTGGCCGAGGCCCTCCGGAATCCCCGGGACGTCAGTCTCTACGATCCTATCCGGGGGAAGGGAGAGACGGTCCGACTGCGGCGGCCGCCCCGGACGGGGCTTCCCGGTTTTCTCGTCCGACGGTACGAGCGCCGCGTCGAGGCCCTGTCCTCCGGGTCCCGTGCCCGGCTCCGGCGGTATTTCCGGGGCCTTCGGCCCCCCGATCGACGGTCGGTGCGCCGCAGTCTCGCCACGATGGGGTCCTCCGCCTGGAAGGATCTTCGGGATCGCCTGGCGGCCGAGGAGATGAAGTCCGTGGATCGGTTCATGACGAAACGACAGGAGCGGCGTGCCCGACGCGAGCTGTACCGCTATGGGCTCCAGGACGTGGACCCGGCGGTGGGCCGGCTGGTGGCCGATCTCGAGCAGAAGGGACTCTACGAGGAGAGCGTGATCGTGTTCGTGTCCGACCACGGGGAGGGGTTCGAGCTGGATCACCCCGTGCTGAAACACGACTGGAAGCTGCACGAGGTGCTGACCCGCGTTCCCCTCTGGATCAAACTGCCCGGCGGCGATCCCGCGGGCCGCGTGGACGCCCCGGTCCAGATCCACGACGTGTACCACATGCTGTTTAGAGCCATGGGCGTGCGCCCGTCCGGAGGACAGGCGAACCCCGTGGGCGTCAGCGACTGGGACACGACCCCGCCCGTGCCCGTCCCCCGACGGGCGGTCGTGCGAAGCTCGGTTCGTTCCCTCACCGTGGACACGCCCCCCCAGAAGGTGCTGGGGAGGTGGTCCGGCGGCACGGTACCCATGCGGGCCAAACTGAGCGTGCGGGCGGCCGGGCACAAGGCCATCCAGGAACAGGATGAACCCGGGACCACGGTGCGGCGCGTGTTCGAGGACCACCTCTTTGAAAACCCGGTTCCCGCGGCGTCACTGTCCCTCTCGACCCGGCGGGTCCTCGGGGAGCACCTGCGGGCATACCGGGCCCTTTACCGTCGGTTTCCCGACCCCTTCCGGCGGCAGAGTCCCCGGCTGGATTCCGAGGTGCGCGAGCAGCTCGAGGGGCTGGGTTACCTGTGAGGCGGGCCGTCCCGCGCCCGGCGGTCGGGAACGGATGAGGAGGCCGCGCGGTGAACGCGTCTGGTTTATGCTGGGCCTGGGCGTGGTCGCGGCCTGGTTGATCGTGGTGCTGCATCCGCTGGGGACCGGCACCCGGACCATTCAGGGGGAGGGGGACGCGTACCTTCACGTCTGGTATCTCTGGTGGGTTTACCGGGCCCTGATCGTGGAGGGAACCACCCCCTATTTCACCACGTACAGCGGTTACCCGCACGGCGTGCGCCTGACGTACCACAGTTTGATTCTTCCGATGGGGCTCGCCTCCATCCCCCTGCTGGCGGCCGGGTTCTCCGCGTCTCAGGCCTACGTGATCTGGCTGTACCTCGTGCCGATCGCGGGCTACGTCGGGGCGTTTTTCCTCCTCCGGAGGATGCGCGCCCCGCCGCTCGGGTGTACGGCGGGGGCCCTGTTCTGGGTCTGCCGGCCGGCCTTCTGGCGGCACCTGGCCCGACCGGACCGGTTCTTCTACCTGGTGCTCCCGTGGGTCGTTCTGAGCGTGCTTCTGCTCCGGGAACGGGGAGGTGGCTGGGTTGTTCTGTCCGGGGCCCTGGGCGCCGTCGTCGTGCTCATGAGTCCGTATTACGGGGTCGGTCTGCTGGTTTTCTGGCTGCTGGGTTTCTACATGATTTCGGCGTGGTCCGTTCCGGTCGAGCGCTACGCGTGGGTCGGTCCGCTGATGCTTCTGTTCAGCGCGTTCGAGTGGGTCCCCCGGCTGCTGGGGACCCCCCCGTCGATCGAGGTTCCCTTCGGAATTCTCACCCGTCCGGAGTCGTACCTGGTGCCGCCGCTTCGGCTTCCCTGGGCCCGGCTGATGGAATCCTTGTTTGGAGTGTCGCCGGCGAGCCCGGCCGCCGGGTACCTGGGCACCGTGGGCGTGCTCCTCGTGGTTTTGACGGCGTGGCGTCGGTGGGGTAAGACGGTCCGGTGGTGCCTCGGGGTGGGGATCGTCTTCTGGGGGCTAATCGCGTCGCCTCCCTGGATCGTGGCCGCCCTGAACGGGCTCGAAGCACAGGAGATTCTCCCGGGTGCCGGGGTGTTCACCAGCTTCTTCGAGATGTTCCGTATGAGCCATCGGTTGATGGTGTTCCCCATCCTGCTGATGGCGCTCGGGCTCGGATTTTACGGCGGGTGGCAGAAGCGGTGGGGTGTGCTTTTACTCGTGCTGCTGGTGGTGGACCAGCTGGCGCCCCCCGTGAGGCACGTGCGTGAACTGCCGCCCGCCGAGACACTTCGCTCGGTCCGGCGTCGCCGCCGGGCGCCGGCGGTGGTGCATCTGCCCCTGCTTCGGACGGGCGCCGAACCCGCGTACGGACAGACCGTTCATCATCTCAAAATGGCCCTGGGTCCGGCCTCCTACCTTCCCACCGAGCTTCGGCGGTTCCTGACCTCCAACCCGGTTCTCAACGCCCTCCTGAACCGTGAGTCCCCGCCCGAACGGGGCTGGCAGGACCTGCGGGACCTGGGGTACGGGGGTTTCCTCCTTCATTTCTGGCCCCGGGGCGACACCCGAAACCAGCCGATCCTCCGGTTGAAGCTGGGACGCCGGTGGCCCACGCTTCGCTTGGAGTGGCAGCGGGCCCTCCGGGCGCGCTACGGGGCCCCGGTGTTGAAGAACCGATTCTTTGAGCTGTATCGGTTCGACGGCCGTTCCGGGGACGACGTCACCGGGAAAGCGAGAGGAATCCCGGGAGGGGCGGGCGGGCCGGGACCGGTCGGTAATGATGTTTCCTGAAAGGTCCCGGTACGGAGGGATTACGCAGCGCCGATGCGCGGAGCGGGCCGGTTACGAGGGCCCCCGGCGGGCAAAGCCGAACCAGGAGAGGCCCACCGGGAAGGGCACCAGGGACTCCGTCCACCGGGCCAGCTGAACCAGCCGGTTGATGATGCCCAGTGAGGACCCCGAGTGTCCCTCGAAGAAGCCGCCCCTTTTACGCAGCACGTGTCCCTCGATCCACCAGGGGAGAATGCCGGGAAAATTGAACGGTTCAATCCGGACCTCGGTGAACCGTTCCCCGTCCAGGAGGCGACGAAGCCGACTTCGTTCGTAGCGGCGTCGATGGCCCACCGCTTCGTCGTTCGTGCCGTACAGCCAGGGGTGGGCCGGCACCTGCACGATCAGCCAGCCGCCGTCGGTGAGGAGTTCACCCATGCGGCGCACGGCCGTCGTGTCGTCGTCGAGGTGCTCCAGGACGTTGAGGCAGAGGATCGTGTCGGGTGAGAAGGGGAGGGCGGATGCCGGGGCATCCACGTCGAGGATGTCGAGTTCCCGGAATTCGACCCCGGGGAGGTCACCGTAGCGGCGCCGGTTTTCGCGAATCTGTTCGGCGGAGCGATCGAGGCCGACGTACCGTTCGACGGCCGAGGTGAACCAGGGCACCAGGGACGCCGTGCCGCATCCCACCTCGAGGACGTTCCGGTCGACGTAGGGTTCGACGGTTTCCCAGAGCCAGCTCGTGAACTGGTCGGCCCGGGCCCGTTCCATCAAACCCCGTCGGTGGGGATCCTCTGCCATGTCCGCCGTTCCCACGCTATCCTCTCCCTTCCAGCCAATCTTATCACCCTGGCCGCGACTACCCCGGCTGGTCGTGGGGGGCCGGGGTTCCAGACGCTGAGGAGGATTCAGGTTGTCCTCGTCCGTTCTCGTGACCGGCGGCTGTGGCTTCGTGGGCACGAACCTGGTCCTTCGTCTCCGGGAGGTGGGCCGGACCGTTCGGGTCCTGGACAATTTCAGCGCGGTGGATCCCGGTCCCCTGGAGGAGGCCTGCCGGGCCCGCGAGCTGGATCCCCCCGAGGTGATCGAGGGGGACGTGCGGGAACGTGAGGCGGTCGCTCGCGCCATGGAGGGGATCGGCGCGGTCGTTCACCTCGCGGCGTTCACGAACGTGAGGGCCTCGTCACGGGATCCAGAACGGGGGTTCGGTCCCAACGTTCAGGGCACCTTTCACGTGCTGGAGGCGGCCCGATGCTCGAACTCGGTACGGCGGGTGGTATTCGCCTCCTCCAACGCCGCCGTGGGGGAGGTCGAGGGGGCGGTCGACGAATCCGTCGTCCCCCGTCCGCTTTCGCCGTACGGGGCCAGCAAACTCTACGGGGAAGCCCTGCTCTCATCCTTCTCGGAGATCGGGGATTTAAACACGACCGCCCTCCGGTTCGCCAACGCCTACGGGCCGTTCTCGCACCACAAGGACAGCGTGGTGCATAAATTCATCCGGCGGGCCCTCCGTGAGAAGCCCCTGGAGGTTTACGGGGACGGGAGACAGACCCGCGATTTCATCCACGTGGACGACATCGCCTCGGCGGTCCAATCCGTGCTTGCCCACGATCGCCCCGGGGCCGACGTGTACCAGGTGGCGACCGGTCGGGAGACCAGCGTCAACGAGCTCGCCGGGATGATCCGGCAGCGGGCCGAGTCGGCGGGGCTTTCCGTGGCGGTTCGCCACACGGATCCCAGGCCGGGGGAGATCCGGAAAAATTACAGTTCCATCGAACGGATCCGGCGGGACCTGGGGTGGACCCCCGGGATCGAACTCACCGACGGGGTTGATCGGGTCTGGCGGTTCTACCGGGAGACCTCCGAGGGAGGGGGGGCGTGAGGGTTCGCGCTCAGCTTCGGGTCCACCAGGTTTCGAGCAGCACCTTGAAGAAGTTCCAGCCGTAAAGCAGGTCGGGGCCCTTTCGGGAGGTTCCGTGGCGCCGCCGGTGGACCGTGATGGGAACCTCCTGGAAGCGAACGTCCTTCCCCAGGGCTTTGATCAGGAACTCCGTCGCCTGGTACTGTCGCTCCCGAAGGTCGATCGATTGCATCAGCTCGCTTCGGAAGGCCCGGACCCCGTTGGAGCAGTCCCGGATCCTCCGTCCGACCAGCAGGCTGACCAGCCGGTTGAAGAACCGGATCCCCAGCCGGCGAAGGAACGGGGGCCGCGGCCCCTTCCCCTCCCGGCGTGAGCCCAGGACGAAGTCAGCCTCGTCACGCAGGATCGGGCGGACCAGCCCCTCGAGGTCCGCGGGATCGTGCTGGCCGTCCGCGTCCATGCTGACGATAACCTCGGCGCCGTGCCGGGCGGCCAGGTTAAACCCCACCCGGAGGGCACTCCCCTGCCCGAGGTTGGACAGGTTTTCGACGGTGGGATGACCGGCCTCACGGACCGTGCGGAACGTGCCGTCGTCGCTGCCGTCGGACACCACCAGCACCCCCACGGGCCGATCCTCGATCGACGAGGGGATCGCCGGCAGCAGGTCCGCCAGGCTCTCGGCCTCGTTGTAGGCGGGGATCACCACCTGAATCGGCTTGATCTCGTCGGGGTCGTACTGCCGCTCGAACTCCCGGACCGCGTGACGGGTCACGACGTCGATCAGCGATCGTTCGTGGAACTCGGTGGTGAAGAGCGTGCGCACCTGGAGGATCGACAGGAAGATCACGCTGAAGATCAGCAGAACGTTGATTCGGTAGTAGAGGGCCCGGCTTGCGGTGAAGAAATGAAACACGGCGTTGAACAGGTCGGGGGTGAGGGAGACCGAGGCGAGGGAAACGACGAAAAGCAGCCCGATCGTGAGGGCGGTTTTGCTGCGGCGATTCTTGTAGTCCCGGTAAAAAAGGTAGAGGGCCACCAGGGAGACGAGGACGCCGAAGACGCGCAGCGCAATCATGGTGGACGAGCTCCTCCCGGCCCCCGGACGGTCCTCAACCCTGTCCTTCCTGATCCTCGGCCCACGGGATCACCCCGCCCACGACGTCGGGAGAGGCCTCGATCTGAACCTCGGCCGCCCGGCGTTGGGTGCGCAGCCAGGTCTCCACGTAGTCACGCTGCTTCTGGAGGTTCACGACGTCCCGCAGCTGTTGGACGCCGGAGTCGCTCAGCGCCTCCAGTCGAGCCGGTCGGTAGCCCGAGACGTAGAACAGGTGGATCCCCCGCTCGGTTCGTACCGGTCCGAGGACCGTGTCGGTGCGGCCCGAGAACAGCACCCGGGAGACGGCGTCCTGCATCAGGCGGTTCCGCGTAAGTTCATCCCCCCAGCGCCGGGCGTCGGGATGGAGGTCCGGCATCACGAACCGGTACGGGACCCAGCCGTAGTCGCCGCCGCGGTTCGCGGTGCCCTCGCTTTGGGACCGCAGGACGGCGAGGTCCCGCAGCCGGTTCAGCGGGGACGGGGCCCCGGCGATCTCCCGTTTGAGTTCGCGGGCCTCCCGGCGCGCTTCCGTCCAGTGGGGCTCGGACTGCAGGCGCTCGCGGATCGTGTCACGGACTTCGGCCAGCGGGCGGGTCCGGCGCACCGGCCCGCTGTCCACGTGAAGAAGGTAGTACCCCCGATCGGTCTTGACGAGGCTGCTGAGTTCCCCCGGGGACAGACGGAAGGCGGCCCGGGCAATCGGCTCCTCGAGCTCCTCGGACGTCACCCAGCCGCGCAGGCCCCCGCGGCGGGCGGTCGCCGGGTCGTCGGAGTACTCCCGGGCGAGGCGGGCGAAACTCTGTCCCGCCCGAAACCGGCGGCGGATGGTCTCCAGGGTGTTTCTGATTCGCTCCAGGTTGTCGCCGACCCGTGAGGGCGTGTCCGAGGGACGCAGGTGGATCTGGCGGAGTTTGACGCGGGGCGGGCGCCTGAAGTCCTCCCGGTTGCTGCGGTAGTAATCGCGGACAGCGGAGTCGGAGACCTGGTGGGAGGGGTCGAGGAACAGGCCGTGGACCCGCGCTTCCCGAAGGCCGAGCCTGAGAACCTGCCGAACCTCGGAGTCCGAGGTGCCAACCTGGCTGCGAAGCCACTGCATGGCGCGCTGGGATTCGATCTGCCGCCGGGTGGTTTCCTCCATGCGGGTGCGTTCACGGTCGGACATGCGCCGAAGGGCGGCCGAAACTTTCCGCTGGTCGATGCCGCCCTCCTCCGTTCGAAAGGGACGCTGCGACGCGAAGAACCGGCGGATTTCCCGGGGCGTGGCTCGACCGCCCTCGCCGCGCAGAATTTCCCCGAGGAGAGCCTCGTCGACGAGCTGCTTGAGGGCCTCCCGGCGCATTTCACGGAGCCGGGAGCGGCTCAGGGAGCCCTCCTCCTCACGGCGGCGGTTCTGCAGCTCATTGAACCGATCGTAAAAGTCCTGCTGGGGAATCGCCCGTCCGTCCACGGTGGCCACGTTGCGAGTCCGGGATTCTCCGAACAGCTGGATGCCGAAGATGTAGCGGAGAATCCCCGGGGCGATAAATCCGCCGATGAACAGCGCGACGGTGATGGCCATCAGCAGGCGGGCGTGTTCTCGCATCCAGCGCATGACGGTCAGGCTCCAGGTTCGCCGAATCGCGGTCGTGCGTGGACCCCGCGCCGCCGGCCGGCGGCGCGGGAGTTACCCCTTGCGGGTGGAAATTGCTCAAGGATAGACTGTAAAAACCGTACAGGATGGGCGTAGAGACCCCAAACGGGGCCGTTTCGTCGCTCCGGCCGAGCGGCCGGGAGGACCCGATCGGGACACGCCCCGTACCCTCTCGAACCCCCGTAGTTTAGCTTACGCGGGGACGCCCGGGAGTCCGCAGAGGTTCATGCGGGCTCGCCGCGGACGCGCCCGGCACCCGTCGGAACGCGAGATCTCCGTGAGTTGAGCCGCGTGCACCGCCAGAACCAACCGGAGGAGGACCTGAATGCCCGGCTGGCTTTCGACCCGTTCCCTTCGATGGCTGGTGCTGATCCTGCTCGTGACGGTGGGGCTCGGGTCCGCGGGCGTGCTCCTTGAACGATACGGCGGCGGTGACTCGCCCGTGGTGCGGGATCAGGCCGTGATACAGGATCTCCGTGAACGGCTTCGAAACAGCCCGCTCGACCCGAACCTGCTGCTTCGCTCCGCCCGCTCCCACTACGGTTACGTGCGCTATCGACTGCGGCGAGAGCCGGACGATCTCTCCCCGGTGAAACCGTTCGTCCGTCGGGGTCTGGCCCACTACCGCCGCCTCAAGGCGGCGAATCCCTCCTACCTCACCCGGCGGGATTACTTCTACACCGCCTACCTCTACCATCAGCTCGGTGGGGCCTACCGCGACCGGGCCCGGACGATGGCCCTCCGAGCCTACGAGGAGGGGCACCGTACCCCCGAGCTGGTCACCCTCCTGGCCAACCTTCACTACCACAACGGCGAGTACCAGGTGGCCCTGGATTTCTATCGTTCCCTGGGTGAGGATCTTCGGGATCCGGTGCTCGTGTACAATAAAGCCATGACCCTTCGGGCCCTCGGCGAGGAAAAGCGCGCGAGCAGGATGCTCGAGGAACGGCTCGGGCGGGGGGATCTCTCGGCGTCGGATCCGGTGGGGCGGCGGTATCATCGTGCCCTGGTGCGCCTCGAGCTGGACCGGGAACGCTACCGCCGGGCGCTTAGGATGATCGACGAGATCCCCGGTTCCGGGGAGGACCTCGAGCTTAGGACGCTTCGGGCCCGTGCGCTGATCGAGCTCGGTGAGACCGACCGGGCACGCGGGGAACTGGAGGCGGTGGTCAAGCACCAGTCGTCCCCTCGCCGAGCCCGGGATCTTCTGGAACGGATCCGCCAGCAACCCGACGAGAGAAGGAGTTGATTCCCCTGTTTCAGCCGTTTGACTTCCTCTTCAGCATGATTTCCAACGACATGGGCATCGACCTGGGAACCGCCAACACCCTGGTCTACGTTCGGGGGAAGGGGATCGTGCTTCGGGAACCCTCCATCGTCGCCCTCAACCGGGAGACCAACGAGGTGGAAGCCGTCGGAAACGAGGCGAAGAACATGGTGGGACGGACGCCGGCTCACGTGCAGGCGATCCGCCCGCTGAAGGACGGGGTTATCGCGAACTTCGAGATCACCGAGCGGATGATCCGGTATTTCATCGACAAGGTCCACCAGCGCCGGAAGTTCGTGAGCCCGCGCATGGTAATCGGGGTGCCCACCGGGGTGACCGAGGTCGAGAAGCGGGCGGTGATGGATTCCGCCCAGCAGGCGGGTGCCCGTGAGATCCACATCATCGAGGAGCCCCTGGCCGCGGCCATCGGAGCCCGGATGCCGGTCTACGAACCGGCCGGCAACATGGTGGTGGACATCGGGGGAGGGACCACCGAGGTGGCCGTCATTTCGCTGGGCGGGCTCGTGGTCGAACGGTCCGTTCGGGTGGGCGGGGACGAGATGGATCATGCCATCGCGGAGTACCTCGAGGAATCCTCCGACCTGGTGATCGGACAGCGCACCAGCGAGGAGGTGAAGATGGAGATCGGGTCGGCCTACGCCACGGAGGACTTCGACGACGACTCCTTCGAGATCAAGGGGCGCGACGTTCACTCCGGGCTTCCCAAGACGCTGACCATCTCGGGTTCCGAGATCCGACAGGCCATGCGGGATCCGATCAAGTCGATCGTGGACAGCGTCAAGGCGACCCTCGAGGAGACCCCGCCCGAGCTCTCGGCCGACATCACGGAGCGGGGGATCGTCATTACGGGCGGGGGATCCAAGCTCCGGGGCATCGACCGTCTTCTGGCCGAACACACCGGCCTGCCCGTCAGCACCACCGAACAGCCCCTGGAGTGTGTGGTCAAAGGGACCGGTCTCTACCTTCAGGAAGTGAAGCGAGTCAACGGAGCCACCCCCGGGTCCAGCGCCTGAGTTGTCCTCGTGACGCCGCGGGAGTCGTCCGAACCGGTCGGGGCCGACTCCGCGGCCGGAGGTGATCCCGGCCCGTGATCCGGCGGACCGACCTGCTTACCTACCTCCTTTATTTCCTTCTGGTCCTGCTGGTGGCCGGCACCCACTGGCTTCCGGGTTTCGCGCTGTACGAGTACACGGAACCGATGCTGGGAGCGGCCTTCCGGGCCTATGGTTCCCTGGAATCAAGCACCCGAAGCGCGGCGGGATACTTCACCGACCGCCGGCGCCTGCTCGAGCGGCTTCGGGCCCTCCAGCGGGACAACCGACGGCTTCGCCGGCGTCTTTATCGGGCCCGCGCCGCCCGGCGGGGTCGGGCGGCGCTTCGGGAGTACCTGAACCTTCCCCCGGCGCCGAGCGGCGACCTTCTTCCGGCCCAGGTCCGGGCGGTTCACCTCACCGGCTGGGAGCGCACCCTGCGTCTCAACCGGGGACGGGCCGGAGGGGTTCGTCCCGGTCAGCCCGTGATCGGCGTGTCCGGGGACAGCTGGGTGCTTCGCGGGACGGTGCTCAGCGTCTCGGACCGGGGAAGCGTGGTGACCCTGACCTCGGATCCTCGTTTTCGGGTGGGGGTTCGACTGGAGGGCATACCCGATCGACAGTTCGTGGCCCGGGGATGGGGGGGACGGGGACTCCGGGTGGATCACTTCCCCGAAGTTCTCTCCGTGGAGGTCGGGGCGCGGGTCCACACCGCCAACGCCAGCTCGGTGGCCCCGGCCGGGCTGGCGGTCGGGGTGGTGAGGGGGCCAACCCCGTCCCACCCCGACCGGGTGGGACGACGACTGCGGATCGATCCCCCGCCGGTAACCCGCTTCAGCCGCCCCGTCTGGGTGATTCGAACCGATGAGTAGCATCCTGGTGGTTCTTCTCCTGGGAGCCGGTGACGTGGTGCTGGCCAGCCTCGGCTACCCGGGGACCCTGCTGCTGCTGACGGCCCCCTACCTGTTCCTCCGCCGGCGATCGCTGCCGGCCCTTCTGTTCGGCGGCGGTTTTGCCGCCCTGTTGCTTGAAGTTCTCCAGACCCGGCTTCCCGGCACGCTGATGGTGGGTGTGGGGGTGGCGATTCTGCTGCTTCATTTGGGGACGGACTACCTGAACTGGAACCATCCCGGCACGCGCAGCCTGGCCCTGGTCGTCTATCTGATCACCGTGGAGCTGTGCCGGGTGCTCGCGGTTCGGCTCATGGCGGGTACCTGGATCCATCCCGACTTCGCGATTCACATCGTCACGTTCGTCGTGGGGGCGATGGTGGTGCTCTACCGGGCCGTCCGTCGTTACGATCGGGCACCCTGAATGGACCAGCCTTCCGCCGAACAGCGAAAGAAACGCACACGCTGGTTGACGCCCCTCCTGGGGTTTCTCCTGGGGTTTCTCTGCCTCGTGATGGGCCGCGTCCTGTACCTCCAGGTGGCCCACGGGGAGGAGTTGACCAAGCAGAGCCAGGTGAATCGGATCCGGCACGAGGTGCTGCCGGCCCGACGCGGGGTCATCCGCGATGCCCGGGGGGAGATGCTGGCGGCCGACGAGCCGGTGTTTCACCTGGTTCACCCGTCCCGAACGGCCCCGGACGACGCCATCCTCCGCCGCCTGGCCTCGGGGATGAACCTGTCGGAGGAGAGGCTTCGCCGGCGGGCCCGAAGCTCCTCGAGCCGCTACCTCTGGAAAGGGTTGAACGATCGGCAGCGGATCTGGTTCGCCGAGCACCGCCACGAGTTCGAGGACCTGGCGGTCCGAATCCGTCCCAGCCGCGTCTACCGGTTGGGCGAGGCGGGGGCTCCCGTGCTGGGTTACACCGGGGAAATCGACCCGGCGGAGCTGGATCGCCGAAGGGGCGAAGGGCTCTCCCAGGGGAAGATCGTCGGGAAAACCGGCGTCGAGAAGCTCTACGACCGCCGCCTTCAGGGGCAGGACGGGGTCCGCTGGGTCGAGACGACCGCACGGGGAGACTTTATCCGAGTGCTGGATTCTCCGTCGCCGATCGAGCCGCGGTCCGGCGATTCGCTGACCCTCCACCTGGACGCCCGCCTGCAGCAGCGCATCGCCGACGGGTTCCCCGCCGACTCCGAGGGGGCGGTGGTGGTCCTGGAAGTCCCCTCGGGGAAGGTGAAGGCTCTCTACAGTCACCCGAGTTTCGACCCCAACGAAATCGTCACCGGGTCGTCCGAGCGCGTCGAGGTCCTCCTTCACCACCCGGGGGACCCCCTCCACAACCGCGCCGTTCAAAGCCGGTTTCCCCCGGGGTCGACCTTTAAAATTATTCCCTATCTGACCGCCCTCCGGGATCCCGGTTTCCCCCCCGACACGACGTTCTTCTGCCCGGGGTACTATCGGCTGGGCGGCCGGGTTTACCGGTGCTGGAAGGAGGGAGGACACGGTGAGATCGACCTCGACGAGGCGCTCGTCCGGTCCTGCAACGTCTACTTCTACAAACTGATCCGGACCCTCGGGTTCGAGCCGGTGGCCCGCCTGGCGCGCCGGCTCGGCTACCCGGAAACCACCGGCATCGACCTCCCGGGCGAGAAATCGCCGCAGCTCGCCTCCCCCCGCTGGAAGCGCCGGGAACTGGGGCGTCCCTGGGTGCCCGGCGACGCGCTCAACTCGGTGATCGGGCAGGGCTACATGCTGGTCTCGCCGATCAAGCAGGCCCAGCTTCTGGGCTCCCTGGTCACGGGTCGAAACGTCGCGCCCCGGGTGGCCTCGGCGGCGTCCGCCGGGACCCCCCCGCGGGACGTTCCGCTGTCGCCCTGGCTCCGGGACCGGCTGGTGCGAACGCTGGATCGGGTCGCCGACGAGGGAACCGGGTACTGGGCCCAGCACGACTCGAGTTACCGGACGGTGGGCCCCGACGTCATCGGGAAGACCGGAACCGTCCAGAAGGTGGCCTCCGACGGGGAGGACACCCCCCCGTCCGACGGCTGGTTCCTCTCGGCGGCCCCCCGTGAGGACCCCCGCTACGTGGTGGTGGTCTTCCGCAGCGAGGCCGGGACCGGGGGCGACAGCGCCGCCCCGCACGCACGCCGGATCTACCGGGCGATGGAACGGCTGGGCTATTTCGAGGAACCCTCCGGGGACGGGCCCGGGGCCGCCGGAGGGGGTGGGGCGGGTGCGCCGTAGCACCGCGGTCGGGATGCTCGTCATCAGCGCCCTGGTGCTGTCGGGGGTGGGGCTGGCCCTCATCTACAGCGCGAGCCGCCGGATTCACGGAGCGGGGCTGGTGGCCCGTCAGTCCCTGTGGCTGGCGCTCGGGCTGGTGGTGTTCGGGGCGGTGCTGATGCTGTCCCGGGACTGGGTTTACCGGTATCGATGGTTTTATTACGCGGGGGCGCTCCTGCTGCTGGCGGTTACGCTTCAGTTCGGCGTGGCCGTGCGGGGGGACCGAAGCTGGTTGAGTTTTTTCGGGCTGTTTCACGTGCAGAGCTCGGAGATTACCAAACCCCTGATGATCCTGGTACTGGCCGACGTGGCCGAGCGGGTTCAACTGGAAACGCTGGGTCGACGGACGGGGCTGGCGCTGCACGAGATTTTGATGGCGGTTCCGGTCGGGCTGATCCATCTGCAGCCGGACGCGGGCACGGCCCTCGTGTCCCTGGCGTTTCTGGTCGGCTGGCTGTTCGCCCAGGGGTTCGTTCGGTGGGCCCTGGCGCTGATGGCGGCGGGCGCGGGTCTGGTTCTGGGGCTGTTCGTGAACGTCATGCTGGAGGAGTGGCTGATCCGATTCCTGGAGACCCTCCCGGGTTCGTTCCTCCGGGCGGCGGGGGGGTGGATCGGATCCCCGTACGGGTTTTTGGTCCTGGCGGCGGCCGGTCTTTTTGTCCTGGTGCTGCCGTTCCTTCGGGACCGACGTCCCTCCGCCTGGACGTCGGGGCTGCTGATCATCCTGGGGGCGGGAATGGGCTACCAGGGGATCACCCACCTGGCCGAATACCAGCGTGAACGACTGGAGGTCTTCCTGAACCCCTACCGATCCCCGCTCACCAGCGGCTACAACATCATCCAATCCCAGATCGCCGTCGGGTCGGGCGGGTGGTTCGGCCGCGGCTGGCTGGAGGGGACTCAGAGCCAGCTTGGATTCATCCCGGAACTCTGGACCGATTTCGTGTTCTCGGTGGCCGTCGAGGAGCTCGGACTGCTCTTCGCGGGGTTTTTGCTGGGCCTTCTTTTCCTGCTGATCTTCAGCACGTTCGCCCTCGCCACCCTGGCGCCGGACTGGCACGGGTACCTCACGGCCGCCGGCGTGGCCCTCATCTGGATCCTTCATACGACGATCAACGTCGGGGTCTGCGTGGGGCTGGTTCCCGT
The DNA here is from genome assembly GCA_964510695.1 of uncultured bacterium. Lineage (GTDB taxonomy): Bacteria > T1Sed10-126 > T1Sed10-126 > T1Sed10-126 > CAZEBV01 > CAZEBV01. The sequence goes on along the minus strand of CAZEBV010000010.1, from coordinate 1,531 downwards.
GCTGGGTCTCCCGCTTCCCTTCGTCAGTTACGGGGGGAGCTTCCTGGTCACCAACTGGCTGATGGTCGGCATCGTCGTGGTCCTCACCCGCCCGAGCCGGGGACGCGTCGTCGGCAACCGGATCGCCTGAGGTTCCTCACCGACGGGGAACGGGACGGTTCAAAATCGTGGTGGTTCGCGTAACATTTTAGGCCGGTAATTCGGAACGGTCGTCCGGACGTGCGCTCCTTCGACGTTTTCGAGGCCGCCGGCACGGGGCAATCCTGGGCGGTGCACCGCCGGAGCGGGTGCGTCCGATCCGAGCTCAGCACGGGGATGGTGACGGGACATGGCGTTCGCGGGCACGACGGGAGTGATGCTGGCCCTCGGCGGACTGGGCGGGGAGCAGGGCGGCCTCACCCAGATGCTTCTCATGATGGCCATCATCTTCGCGATCTTCTACTTTCTCGTAATTCGCCCCCAGCGACAGCAGCAGTCCGATCACGAGGAGATGGTGGAGAACCTCGAGGCCGGCGACCGGATCGTCTCCGTCGGCGGCCTGCACGGTCGGATCACGAACGTGGACGAGGAGACGCTGGACGTGCGGGTGGCCACGGACACGACCGTGACGCTCACCCGGGACAAGGTGGCCCGGGTAAAGGAGGACGACTAGCCCCGGCCGGGTGTCCCGTTCGTTCGACCCTCGATCTTCACCTGGTTGTTCAAGGGACCGGTGTCGATGAACCAGGGACTGCAGTGGAAAGCCGCCGTGATCGTGCTGTTCGTCGTCGGGGCGAGCTACGTTCTGTATCCCATTTCCGACACCCTGAACCTGGGGCTGGACCTTCAGGGCGGCATCTACCTGGTCTATCGGATCGACGAGTCCAAACTGCCCGACGACATGGACACCGCGGAGGCCGTGACCCGGGCGCTCGAGATCATTCGCAACCGCATCGACCAGTTCGGGGTTCGGGAACCCGACGTCCAGAGAACCTCCACCAACCGGATCATCGTCAGCCTTCCGGGGGTCAAGAACCCCCGCCGGGCCAAGGAGATCATCGGGAAGACCGCCCTGCTGGAGTTCAAGGTCGTCAACGAGGATTTGCGTCAGGAGGTCGAGCGGGGGCTGGCTCCGGGATACGAGGAAGTGCCCCACCGGGATCGTCCCAACCAGTCCCTCATCCTGACCCGGGAGGCGGCCTTCACCGGACGGTTCCTCGAGGACGCCCAGGTCCGGTTCGGCCAGCAGGGGCCCTCCGTGAGCCTTTCGTTCGACGAACGGGGAGCCAGCGCGTTCGGCGAGCTGACCGCGGACAACGTCGGGCGGCGCATCGCCATCGTGCTGGACGGGCGGGTCATCTCGGCCCCCACCGTGAACGAACCCATCTACGGGGGTCAGGCCCAGATTACGGGCCAGTTTACCGACCAGGAGGCCCGCGACCTCGCGCTGATGCTCCGGGCCGGGGCCCTGCCGGCCCCCCTCGAGAAGATCGAGGAGCGAAGCGTCGGGCCCTCCCTCGGGGAGGACTCCATCCGAAGCGGGCTGCTGGCC
>CAZEBV010000009.1:0-24633 GCA_964510695.1 uncultured bacterium | reverse complement strand
CCGGAAGGTGGCGATGTTGTCGGCCGTCGTCAGGGCGTCGGCGTACTTGAAGTCGATCTCGTGCTGTCCCTCGGCCACCTCGTGGTGGCTGGCCTCCACCTCGAAGCCGATCTCCTGGAGGGTCAGGATGATGTCCCGCCGAAGCTCGCTGGCGAGGTCCCGGGGGGCCAGATCGAAGTAGCCGCCCGCGTCGTGCGTCCGGGTCGTCGCCTCGCCGTCCTCCTGTTCGAAGACGAAAAACTCGGGTTCCGGGCCCGCGTTCAGTTCGTATCCCATGTCGGCAGCGTGCTGTACCGCCCGCTTCAGCACGTGGCGGGGATCCCCCTCGAACGAGGATCCATCCGGATGGGTGACGTCGCAGATCAGTCGGGCGGTCCTGACGTCCCCCTGGTGGTGCTGCCAGGGAAGAACGGCGAACGTCTCCGGGTCCGGGGCCAGGCGCATGTCGCTCTCCTGGATGCGGACGAAACCCTCGATGGAGGAGCCGTCGAACCAGATCCCCTCCTCGAAAGCCTTCTCGAGCTGTGAGGCCGGGATGGAGACGTTCTTGATCACGCCCAGGATGTCCGTGAACTGGAGCCGGATGAAGTCGATGTCGTCCCGCTCCACGGTCTTCAGCACTTCGTCGGCGGAGCCCATGATATCCCCTTTCGAGTACACCGGATGACGGCGGGTTCGGTGACGTCCTCGTTCCAGACACTGGAAGGTGGTTACCTTACCTTCCTCCCGTCATCTTAAAACCCTGTTTCGTCCGGCTGCGGACCCCTCGGTGGCGCGCCCACCTTTGAGCTCAGAGCGGGTTCCTGTAGGGTAACGGCTGACGAGTTCATCCTGCCCGGAAAGGTGCGGTTACCGATGGCGCTGCCCGAGGAATACGAACTGTTTCGTAAGACCCTCCGCGAGTACATGGAGGACAACATCCAGCCGGATCTCCCCGAGGTCGACAAAAAGCCGCTGTCCCGGGAGGCCCTGATCGACTACCAGAAGGCCTTCATCCAGGACCTCGGGATCGGCTTCTCCCCGGACACCGAGGAAGAGTACACGGGCGACCCCTACATGTACGGGGTGGTGTCCGAGGAGATGAGCCGCGTCTGGCCGAGCCTCAACGTCAGCCTGAACATGTCCTTCCCGGGCATGTTCGTCGAACACGCCGCCGAACCAACCCGAGAGGCCATGTACCCGAAGTACGAGGCGGGCGAACTCATCGCCTGCCTGGGGGTCACCGAGCCTCAGGCGGGCAGCGACAGCCGACAGCTGGGGACCACGGCCGAGCCGGACGGCGACGAGTGGGTGCTGAACGGACAGAAGACTTGGGTGTCCAACGCGCCGGTGGCCGACCTGGCGCTGGTGTCCGCCATCAACCAGGAAAACGGGGAACGGGACATGTACCTGGTGGACCGGGAAACCTCCTCCTTCGAGACCAGCGAACTGGACAAGATCGGCTGGAAGGGATCTCCGACCGGCGAGATCTTCCTGGACGACTGCCGGGTTCCCCGTGGCAACAGTTTCTCGGAGCTGATCATGGCCCGGCTGGAGGCCGGTGAGGACATCAAGGACATCTCGCCGCTGGGCAGCGAAGGGGAGATCGACCCGCTGAACGCCATGTTCGCCTTCATGCGCACGGGCATGGGGCTGATGTCGGTGGGGATCATGCAGGCGGCCTTCGAGGCGGCCGTGGAGTACTGCAAGGAACGGGAAACCTTCGGGAAAAAGCTGGGGGAACACCAGCTGATCCAGGAGAAAATCTACGACATCAAGTGTGCGCTTGAGTCCTCCCGCCAGATGGCCTACCACACCCTCGAGCTTCTCTCGGAGGGGGACCCGGAGGCCCGGAAGATGTCCTCGCTCGTGAAAGGCTACGCCTGCGAGCAGGCGGTCGACGCGACCTACGACGCCTCCCAGGTCTACGGGGCCATGGGGCTCTCGAAGGAGTACCCCCTCGAGCGCTACTACCGTGACGCGCGGGTCATGACCATCCCGGACGGCACCACGGAGATCCAGCAGCTGATCGTCGGCAAGGAGATCCTGGGGATGTCCGCCTACGCCTGACCCGGCGGGCCCCTATCCTTCGATCTCCCGCGAGTTGGCCAGCTGGTGGCGGACCACTTCCCCCTCCGCCAGAAAGATCACGTCCTCGCAGATGTTCTTGGTGAGATCCCCCATGCGTTCCAGGTAGCGGGACACGAAGAGGGTGTGGATGGCCCGTTCGATCGTGTCGGGGTTCTCGGCCATGAGACTCTGCAGCTCCTGGAACATCTTCTCGTGCGCCTCGTTGACCGCGTCGTCCAGCTCGATGACCTCCCGGGCCTTATCGGGGTCCTGGTTCACGAGGGCGTCGAGGCTCCCCTGCACCATGGACTGGATGGTCTCCACCATGCGGTTGAGGTCCACCGGCACGTCGATGGGATCGTGGTCGGAGAGGAACCGGGTTCGAATGGCGATGTTGGCCGCCTGATCGCCCAGGCGTTCCAGTTCGTTGTTGACCTTCAGGGCCGCCACCACGAACCGCAGGTCCCCGGCCACCGGCTGGTGGAGGGCCAGGATCTTGAGGCACTCCTGCTCGATCTCGACCTCCCGGTGATCGATCTCCGAGTCGCCGTCGATGACCTCCTCGGCCAGCTGGGGCCGCCGCTGGTCCAGCGCCCGCATGGCCTTGTTGATGGCGTCCTCAACCCGCCCTCCGAGCGTCAGGATGTTCTCCTTGAGGCTGTCCAGGTCCCGCTGCAGGTGCACCGCCATGTGGGCCCGCCCCCTAACCGAACCGTCCGGTGATGTAGTTCTCGGTCAGTTCTTTCTTCGGGTTCGTGAAGATCTGCTCCCGATCCCCGTATTCTACCAGCTCACCCAGGTGCAGAAACGCCGTGTAGTCGCTGACGCGGGCCGCCTGCTGCATGTTGTGGGTCACGATGACGATCGTGTAGTTTCGACGAAGCTCCTCCAGGAGGTCCTCGATCTTTCCGGTCGCGATGGGGTCCAGGGCGCTGGCGGGTTCGTCCATCAAAAGCACCTCGGGCTCCACGGCGATCGCCCGGGCGATGCACAGCCGCTGCTGCTGTCCCCCGGAAAGCGCCAGCCCGCTGGTGTGAAGCTGATCCTTGACCTCGTCCCACAGCGCGGCCCGCTTGAGGGCGGTTTCGACCTGATGATCCAGGTCCCCCTCCCCGTCGTGGTTCTGGATGCGAAGTCCGTAGGCGACGTTGTCGTAGACGCTCTTGGGGAACGGGTTGGGCTTCTGGAAAACCATCCCGATCCGCCGGCGCAGCGCGACCGGATCGACGTCCTCCCCGTACACGTTGGTCCCCTCGAAGTACAGGTCGCCCTGAACCCGGGCATTGGCAATGAGGTCGTTCATTCGGTTGATGCACCGCAGGAAGGTGGATTTCCCGCAGCCGCTGGGACCGATGATGGCCGTGATGCAGCCTTTCAAAAAGTCCAGGCTGACCCCGTTCAGGGCCTGGGTCTCACCGTACCAGACACTGAGGTCCCGGGTCTGGATGACCGCCTCCCCCGAGCCGGGAGAGGCCGAAACGGACGCCTCGCCGTCGGTCTCCACGTCGAGGTCGATTCCGGGGGTTTCGTTCGCCATGGTCACGGATCCCGTGCGCAGGATGAAGTGGCCAAACGAATGGGGCTCAGAGCCGCTCCTGTTTCTGATAGTGGTTGCGGAGCAGAATAGCCGCGGCGTTCATGGTAAGCAACACGGCCAGAAGCGTCACCACGCCGGCCGCGAGCACGCCGTACTGAAAGTCGTGCTGGGGGTAATCCGTCCACGTGAACAGCTGCATGGTCATGGTGGTAAATTTGCTGAACGGGCCCTGAGGGACCGAGAAAACGGTGGTCGGCACCCCGATCATGATCAGCGGCGCGGTCTCCCCGAGCGCCCGGGCCAGGGCGATAATGCTGCCCGTCAGGATCCCCGGAAGCGCCCGGGGAAGCACCACCCGGCGGATCGTCTGCCACCGGGTGGCTCCCATGCCGTACGACGCCTGACGCAGCGAATCCGGCACCGACCTAAGCGCCTCCTGGGAGGCGATGATCACGATCGGAAGCACCAGCAGCGTCATGGTCAGCGAACCCACGATCAACGTGCCGTACTCCATGTTCAGCAGGTTGACGAAGATCCCCAGTCCCAGCAGCCCCCAGACAACGGACGGAACCCCGGCCAGGTTGGAAATGTTGATGTTGATGAACCGGGTGACGACGTTGCTGGGGGCGTATTCCTCCATGTACACGGCCGCTCCCACCCCCAGGACCAGCGCCACGGGCATCAGAAGAATCAGCATGTAAATCGATCCGACCAGCGCGGGGAAAATGCCGGCCTGCTCGGGGAAGCGGGAGCTGGCGCTGGTCAAAAACTGCCAGTCCAGCCAGCCGACGGCGTCGTTCGTGGCGTACCCCAGCAGCACGAACAGCGCCACGATGCCAAACAGCGTGGCCGAGAAACAGACGCTGATCAGCACCTTGTTCTTCCAGCGGCTGATCCGCTCGGAGGAGAGGGGGTGCTCCCGCGTCCCCTCGCTGCCCTCGACCCGGTGTTTCTCGGGGTTTACGTTACTCATACTGCTCCCGGTACCGTCGGGAGACAAAATCGCCGATCAGGTTCATCACGAAGGTCATCACGAAGAGGGCCAGGCCCACCGCGAACAGGCTCCGGTAGGCCAGCGACTGACCGCTGACGTCGCTCATGCCCAGGTTCACCATGGCGGCCGTCATGGTTTCGATGGGGTTCAAAAGCGTCTCCTCGAGGTTCAGTAAATTCACCATTCGCGGGTTCTGTCCGGCCGCGATCGTCACGGCCATCGTCTCCCCGATGGCCCGGGAAAACGCCAGGATGAAGGAGGAAACGATGCCGGAGAAGGCCGCCGGCACGACCACCGTCAGCGTGACCTCGAACTTGGTGGCCCCCAGTCCGTAGGCGGCCTTGCGGAGGGAATCGGGCACGGCGTTCATGGCGTCCTCGCTGATGCTCGAGACGAAGGGAATGATCATGATCCCCACCACGATCGACCCGCCGAGGGCGTTGAAGGTCTGAATGCTCGGAATGACCGCGGCGATCGCCGGCGTGATGTAGACGAGCGCGAAGTAGCCGTACACGACGGTGGGAATGCCCGCCAGGACCTCCAGCATGGGCTTCACGTAGGATCGCACCCGTTCGCTCGCGTACTCGCTCAGGAAAATGGCGGTGGCCACCCCGATCGGAAGCGCGATCAGGGCCGACCCGACGGTGATGACCAGCGTGCCGCTGACGAGGGGAAGCACCCCGAACTCCACCGGCGTGATCGTGGGGCTCCAGCGGGTGCTGGTCAGAAACTCCACCACGGAGGCCTCGGCGAAGAAGTCGGCCGCGTAGGTGACCAGCACCACGATGATGCCCAGGGTGCAGAAAATCGACACCGAGGCACAGAACAGGAAGAACCACCGGACCAGCGTTTCACGGAGACGGGACCGCTCGGAGAGTTCAAACGGGTTCGTCTGGGACGGTCCGGAGGGCATGGACGGGCAGGGCCTCCATCGACGAAGCAGTTAAGTTGAAAGGAGCACTATAGTACGAATTTATCGCGGCAGGCCAACCCCGCAATCACCCGTGGGAACCGGAGGGTTCCCACGGGCTTTCGGGGTCCGAGTTCGAACCGTGCCGGACGGCCGTGGGGCCCGGGTCAGAACGCCTCGAGCTTGCCGAGGTTTTCCTGTTTGACCGGGTCGTTCACGGGCACGTAGCCGACCTGTTCGATCAGCTTCGTGCTGGTCTTCTCGAGGTAATACCGCACGAAGTCCCGGACCTGCTTTTTGTTCTGCAGGGAGGCCTTCGACACGTAGATGAACAGCGGCCGGGACAGCGGCGTGTAGTCCCCGTCCTGGGCGTTCTGGAGGCTGGGCTTCACGCAGCCGTTCCCGTCGTCCACAGCCACGGCCTTCACCCGGTCCGTGTTCTGGCTGTAGTAGGCGAAGCCGAAGTAGCCCATGGCGTGCTTCGAGCCCGAGACCGCCTGCACGATCACGTTGTCGTGCTCGGTGGGCTGGTAGTCGCTTCGGTGGGCGTCCTCCTCGCCGATGACGGTCTCCGTGAAGTAATCGAAGGTGCCCGACGTCGAGGCCGCCCCGTACAGTTCGATCTCTTTGTTCGGCCAGCCCGAGCGAACGTCGCTCCAGGTCCGGGCCGGGTCCTCCGGGCGCCAGACCGTCCGAAGTTCCTCGACGGTCATGCACTGGGCCCAGTCGTTGTCGTTGTTCACCACCACCGTCAGCGCGTCGGTGGCCACCCGAAGCTCGATCGGCTCGACGCCGTTCTCCCGGCAGGCCTTCACCTCGCTGTCCTTGATGGGCCGGGAGGCGTCGTTGATGTCGGTTTTGCCCTCGCAGAAGAAGTTCTCGAACCCGCCCCCGGTGCCGGTGGAGCTGACCGAAACGTCCACGCCGGCGTGCCGTTTGCTGTACTCCTCGGCCACCGCCGTGGAGATCGGGTAGACGGTGGAACTGCCGGCGATCTTCACCTCCCCGGAGAGTTTCTGTTCACTCTGGCCGGCGTCCTGTCCCCCGCCGCATGCTCCCAGGAACATCGCGAGCATCAGGGCGAAGATAACGCTGAAAGCTCGTTTTGCGAACATGAATCAACACTCCCTGTGGAACGTCGAAATCGGATCGAGCAGTCGCAGATCGGTTGATGGGCCGTCAGGGTTGAACATGTTCCTAAAAATCCACCTGGAACCGTGAGGTCACCCACTGAGCATCGCCGCCCAGGGCCTGCTGCTCGGCGTCCACGTAGTTGAGCATCCATTTGGCGTGCGCGTGCGGGTACCAGTTCAGGCCCAGGGTCAGGATGTCCATTTCACTGGCCATCTCGGAGGGCGTCGCTGATCCTGCACTCGGTGTCGCAGCGGCCGTGTTGACGGGCCTGGCCTCCGTGAAGTCGGTGTTGGACCAGCGCGCGGCCACCTCCCAGGCCCCGGGACCGTTATCGCTCTGGCCGGCACCGGTGAAGGGTGCGTTGGGCTTGATGCGACCGAAGTCACCGTCCTCCCTGTCGTAGGGACGATGTTCACCCGTCAGCAGGAAACTGGCGAACGCGTAGTAGCTGCTCAGGTCCGGGTCCACGCTTCCGGACGGGGTCGAGACACTCTGCTGAGCCCACTCCGACTGGAGGGAGAAGGGGCCGATGACCGCCGCGGCCTCAAGCCCGACCGCCGTGTGGTTTTGAGATGGAAAGGAGACTTCCAGGTACTCAGGGTCACCCTTATGCACCTCGGGTTCAAGGTCACGCTCAAACCTGCCCGATTGATCCGCCGACAGGCGGCCGGCCAGCCCGAGGTGGATCAGGCTGCGGCCGTCGTTGGCGTAGTGAACCGGGCTCGTTAGCCGACCCGAGACATTGTAGCTTCCGTCGGTGGCCGGGGACTGTCCGTCCTGCTGGTTGAACACACCCACCGTGAAATGCGCCTTCGGGGCGTGGAAGGCCGTCTGAATGCCGGGGTTGAATTCGGGGGTGAACCCGTCGGAAAGCGCCGAGCGGGCCATGAAGGTAATGTATTTACTGGAGGTCAGTTCGTTCAGGCTGAAGGGTTCCTTGAAGTGGCCGATCTTGAGGTCCGGCAGCACCCCCAGATCCTCCACCGAAACGTAGGCGTCCTTCAGGTCGACGGCCCCACCACCGAGAGTACCGGCGAAGTCCAGCTGCAGCTTGTAGTCGATCGCCTCGCCGATCGGACCCTCCGTGTAGAGGCGCAGGCGCCGGAACTCGAAGCCGTCCTCGGCCTGACCCAGGCCCGAGCGAAGCGCGTCACTCTGGCCGGTGTTGAACGTGAAGTCGGCCATCAGCCGTCCCCCGAATTCACTCACGTACGAATCCCAGGGACTCTCGTCGTCCCTGACCCTCTCCTCGAGTTCCTTCACTCGTTCGTCCAGCTCCTCGAGTGAACGGTCCTGAGCGTAGGACCCCACGGTGGTCAGGAGGACCGATAGCAGAATCGCCAGGCCGACTCGGCCCAGGTGCATCGTTCGATCGGACAGCATCGTTCTCACCTCGGAAGATGGATAAATAGTGCATCATTCCAAACGTGCATCCCTGTTCGTCGACCGCGTCACCTCCCGGTTTCGGCTTGGGTCCACCGCGTCCGATCCATCGACTAAGACGGTATTCAACGGGGATAAAGATCGGATTAACTGCGGGTGAAATTTGATAAAGAGGCGGTGAAGTTTTTGTAAACAGCGTTTTTTTGCTGTTTGAAAGGGGTTCCAGGCCGGAAGACGGTGTGAAGCGAGCGGGTTAAGCAGACTCGATCCTCGATCCACGGACGTTTTTTCACCTGGTTCGACGCTTCGGTCGGAAGAAGGCATCAGCAGGATCCTTGTTGGTTAGGGAAAACCTGCCAGTAGGACCAGGGTTAAGCTTCAGGGGAATCGTTCAGATTAGCGGTGAAGGGACGAAGAGGACCCCTCGTCCTGATCATACGCTTCCGATTCGAGCCGGGCTTCAAGCTCTCGACGAGCGGCCTCGAGAGTCTCCCGGGGAGCCCGGCTGACCGGGCCGTGACCCGGGCAGAGGAGGCGGGGGTCCATTCGGGCCAGCCGAATCAGACGCCGGAGCGATTCCCGGTAGGTGCGCACGTTCCCGGATCGGGACGTCCCGGAGACTTTCCCGTGGGCGAAGACCGTATCACCCGTGATCAGCCATCCGGCGTCCGGTTCGAGGAAACAGGTCGAGCCGGACGTGTGTCCGGGTGTGTGAACGAGTCGAAGGGTTCGTCCCCCCAGGTTCAGCTCGGCGCCGTCCTCGAGGCTCAGGTGCACCCGGTAGCCACCGTTCGTGCTCCCGGACGCCCGACACTGCCGGATCTCCACATCGTCCTGTCGGAGTTTTCGGGCGGCCAGCTTATGGGCCCCGATCACCGATTGTCCCTCAAAGTGCTGGAATCCCCCGGCGTGATCCAGGTGGACGTGCGTGCTGAGGACGAGATCGGGCAGCCGTTTTAGTTCAGTCCGAATGCGCATGACCTCCCCCGGCAGACCCGGATCGATCAATGCCACTCGATCGCCGACGACAAGGTAGGTGTTGACCCCTCGGGAGGGTCCGGTAATGCGGTAAAGCCCTTCCGCGAGACGCTGCATGAGCATCCCCTCCAAAATCAGCACGAAATATCCGTTCAACACCTTGGAGGATGCCAGGCTGATGTGAAAAAGATGTAAAGGTCGGGTGAATTTCGGAAGAAATTTCAGGAGCATACGGTATTAGGTTCTGTTGAATTCGGAGGGCTGGTTCGGAAGGACGACGTGAAACCGACTCCCCTGTCCGGGCGTGCTGTCCAGCTCGATTCGTCCCCCCATCGACTGCACCACGTGCTTGACGATCGCCAGTCCGAGGCCGGTGCTGGCCTCCCCTTCCTCCCCCCGCGAACGAGCCTCGTCGACCCGGTAAAAACGCTCGAAAATTCGCTCCTGGTCCCGGGGCTCGATTCCCACGCCGGTGTCCTCCACCTCGAAACGGACGGCCTCCTCGCCGCCCTCGACCCCGACCCTGACGTCCCCGCCCTCGGGCGTGTACTTGACGGCGTTGTCGACCAGGTTCCCCACGAGCTGCCGGACGGCGGCCCGGCTGATCGTCATCCGGAGGGGATCGTCGGGCACCGTCGCCTCGAGGTCGATCGACTTTCGACGGGCACGGGGGCGGACCGCGTCGATCGCGTCCTGAACCGGCCCGCGAACGTCCAGGTTTTCCTCCTCGACGTCCTCCTCCCCCTCCAGACGGGACAGGGTCAAAAGATCCTCGACCAGCTCCGTCATGCTTTCCACCTGCGTCTCCACGCGATCGAGGAACCGACGTCGGGTGCCAGGATCCATCTCAGGGTCGTCCCGAAGAGTTTCGACCCGTCCCCGAATGGCAGCCAGCGGGGTCTTCAGCTCATGCGACACGTTGGCCACGAAATCCTCACGAACGGTCTGCAGGCGGCGCATCCGGGTCACGTCCCGGACCACCAGGACCACGTTCCCGTCCCCCGGGTAGGCCCGCAGCCGAAGAATCGTCTCACGGTCGGGTTCAACCCGGGTCGTCTCCCGCTCGACCACCCGGTCATCCTCCCGGGCCTCGGCCACCACGGCCGTGATCTCCTCGCTTCGGGTCAACGCCGCCAGGGTTCGGTCCCCGGGCTCCTCCGGCAGGTTCAGTCGGCTTCGCCCGACGCGATTCACGTACCGGATCCGATCGTCGGGTCCCAGCACGAGAAGACCGTCGTCGAAACCGTCCAGCACGGCCCGGAAGCGGTCGCGCTGTTCCCGCGTCGAGGCCAACCGGGTGTGAAGCGCCTCCAGGCGTTCTCGAAGACGAAAGACCACAGAACGAAGCCAGTCGAACCCCCCGGGGTCCGGCGGGGTGAACTCCGGGGCGGTCAGGGACGCTTCAAGGCGGGCCCGTTCACGGTGGATCGAACCCAGACGGTAGGCGACGAGGCCGGCCACCAGCAGGCACAACCCCGTGACCGTCCAGGTGACGTCCGAGGGGACCCCCTCCCGCCAGACCACGATGACCAGGACGCTCAGAAGCCCCAGGCAGCCCCACCATCCCCACGACCGGAGCAGGTCACGCATCCCTGAGTTCCTTGAAGCGGTAACCGACCCCTCGCACGGTCTCGATGAGATCCCGATGATGCCCGAGCTTTTCCCGAATGGACCGCACGTGGACGTCGACGTTGCGTTCGGAAACCACCGCGTCCTCCATCACCTGCTGAATCAGCTGTTCCCGGGAGTAAACCCGTCCGGGCTCGGAGGCCAGCTGGCGCAGCAGGCGAAACTCCGTGGCGGTCAGTTCGACCGGTTCGTCCTCCACGAGGACCCGGTGACGGTCGGTATCGATCACGAGGGGTCCCCGGCGAAACCGACCCTCGGTTTCGTCGGAGGAACGCTGCGTCCGACGCAGCACGGCCTTCACCCGGGCCAGCAGCTCCCGGGGACTGAAGGGTTTCGTCAGGTAATCGTCCGCCCCCACCCCCAATCCCAGCACGATGTCGCTTTCGGTGTCCTTCGCCGTGACCATGATGACGGGTATGGATTCGGTGGTCTCGGAGGCTCTCATCTCCCGGCAGACATCAACGCCGTCCATCCCGGGAAGCATCAGGTCCAGCAGCACCAGGTCCGGCCGACGCTCCCGGACCGTCTCGAGGGCCTCGTCGCCGTCCTCGGCCGTGAGGACATCGTAGCCCTCCCGCTGAAGGTTGTACTCCTGGACCTCGCGGATGTCCGCGTCGTCCTCGACGACAAGCACCGTGGCGTCCGACATCGGAGACGTCCCCCCTGTGAGGTACGTGCCACTCACCGGGAGCATAACCCGGTCGTACCGCCTTCAAAAGATGATCAGGAGGGATTAACTCAATATTCACCGCCGCTTAACAGGAACTTAATCCGCCCAACGTAGCCTGTAGGATGATACGTCAGAAAGGAGGCCGAGAACCGTGAACCAGAGCTCCTGCTGGATGACCTGCCTGCATACTCACTACCGTCGGATGCGCCGGAAACACCCGGGGGAGGACCTGCTGGTGGTGTTTGACATCGACGGGACGCTGGTGGATAAACGACCGATGATTCACCACCTGTTAATCCGCTATGACCGTGAACACGGGACCGACTTCTTTCGGGGACTGTCGATCGAGGACATCGAGGTGCACGAGCACCACCTCGAGGAGATGCTTGATCCGATGCCGATCCCCGAACAACGGCGTGAGGACATTCTGAACTTCTACCTGTCACGGTACTGGTCCCGCCCGATCCTGGAGAAGTTCCATCGTCCCTACCCCGGTGCGCTGGACGTCGTGCGCTGGTTCCAGGACCGCGAGTGGACCGATGTCGCGTTGAACACCGCCCGGCCTGAACGACTGCGTTCGGTCACGCTGCGAACCCTGAACGATCGCAGCCGGGAACGGGACGTGGAATTTTTGAGCCGACTGCTCTACATGCAGCGTCCCCACAACGACGTGGACGCCGCCGGCAACAAGGTTCGGGGGCTGCGGGCGTTCCAGTCTCAAGGATACCGGGTGGTGGCGATGGTGGACAACGAACCCGAGAACCTCCTGGCTCTCCACGAGGCGGGCCTGACCGAAGAGGACGTTCTGCTGCTTCACGCGGACACGGAGTACGTCTCCGCCCGAAGCCACCTGCCCGAGTGCTCGATCTCCGGACAACCCTTCGACCCCACTTCCTTCCGATCGGGGGCCGGACTCATCCCCGCCTGAGTCTTCGGAGCATTCACCCCGAAGACTCGATCACCACGACGTTCTCGTTCACCGAACGTACGGTCCCGTCCAGGGACGCATGCTGGAACAGGCTGATGCCTTCCCCCGGCTCGGCCACGGGATCCCCCACCTCGACGCCGTCCCCCGCGGAGACCACCGGCCGGGAGGGGCTGACCGTCCCTGCCAGGGCCGGGTTGGTGATCATGGGGATCATCACCCTGTCCGGGGTCAGTTCGACGGGCTCAACCTCGTGGTCCCGGGTCGTCCAGTCCCTCGCGTCGAGGGCGTTGATACGACGTTCCTCGAAGTCGTCACGGCAGGCTTCGACGGTCTCTTTTTCCAGGGTCATGACGGCGTTGGTCCGTTTCGAAACACCGTAGTCCGCCGGAATCGACTCGACGACACTGCACCAGCCCGGTCCCCCGTCGAGCAGGGCCATCCCCTCCTCGGGTCGCCCCGCCTCCAGGCCAGCCTCGCGGAGAAGACGGTCGGCCGGAGTCCCGACGGGCACCCGAAGGTGCCGGTGACGGGGCGTCTCACCGTCCACGTGAACGTGTTTTCGTGTCACCGACCGATCGTGCTTCAGGGCGGCCTGGATGTTGAAGAGAGTCTCGGAGTTCTGCACGATCCAGCCGTGCTCCCCGGGCAGGTCCCGCCCCAGCTGAACCCCGACGGTGGTCCACATCAGGGAGGGTTCCTGACTCAGGTCGTACAGCGGCTCCGTGTAGGCAATCACCACGCCCGATTCGCCGCCGGGGTCCAGTGGGAGCTCGTCGGGTTCGTAGATCGCGGGGTCCACGAGATCCTCGAGAGGGCCCATCCACTCAGGACGGTCCTTCCACTTGGCCCCGATCACCACGCGATCGAGGACGCTTCCGAGCAGCGCCTCGAAGAGCTCCGCGTAGGCCTCCGGGTGCTCGCGCATCAACCACTTGTCGGCGTAGAAGTTCGGCTCGCTTTCCTCGTGGTTGACGAGCAGGGAGTGCGTGTTCTCGAGGTCGTCCCATTTCACGTAGGCGGGAAACCCCGCCCCGCCGGCCCCGGCCACGCCCCGGCGGCGAAGCCGCTCCGTGATCTGCCCGGGGTTCCAATCCGCCATCCTCTCCTGAAGGCTCATCGGCCACCACCCGCCCTTCGTCGAAGTGCCACGGCGACGCGTCCTCCCTTCCCGCGGCTGAGGGGCGGATTGTATCAACCGTCCCGTCCCCCGCCCCAGAGGGCGTATAATAGCGCTGCGATCCCGGCGAACGCCCGGGAACCTCGACGGAACGGAGGCGGCGAACATCGATGTGGATGGCTCACCTCGCGGCCGCGGGCGCCCTGGCAGGGGCCGTCACCTGGCTTCTGACCCTGGCTCAACTCCTCGTGGGACGACCGTGGCGCTACCGGAAACAGTTCGACCCCGACGCGCCGGATCCCGGGGTGGGGCTGTCCGTGGTGGTGCCGGCCCGAAACGAACGGGAGAACCTGGCCCGCTGTCTGCCCACCCTCCTCGAACAGGCCTACGACGACTTCGAGGTGATCGTGGTCAACGACCGGTCCACCGACGACACCGGGGACCTGCTGGATTCCATGGAGGCACAGAACCTCCGGGTAATCCACGGTGAACCTCGCCCGGACGGGACGTGGCGCGGAAAGACCTGGGCGGCCCACCAGGGGGCGCGCCGGGCCCGGCACGACTGGCTTCTGTTCCTGGACGCCGACGTTCGCCTGAACCCGGGCGTGCTTCGGGGGGCCGTGACCGAGGCCCGGCGAACCCCGGACCGACTGTATTCCCTGGGGCCGAAAATCCACCCTCGAAGCTGGCTTGACCGGCTGCTGATTCCCCTTTTTGGGCTCAGCATCGTGACGATGTTCCCGCCCGCCCGTGTCAACGATCCGGAGGACCCCCTGGCCATGGCGGCGGGGGCGTTTTTGCTTTTCCACCGGGACCTCTACGAACGGGTGGGCGGACACCGCGCCGTGAAGAACCGGGTGGCCGAGGATCTGGCGCTGGCCCGGGTCACCGCGCAGGCCGGGGACGGGGTGAGCCTCCACCAGACCGACGATCTCGTGACGGAGATGTACCCCTCGCTTCGGGCCACGGTGGATGGAATCAACAAACAGCTCCTCGAGGGCCTGAACGACTCCCCCGCCCTGCTGGCCCTCCTGCAGGTCCTGTTCGTGTTCTCCCATTTGATTCCCCTGGCGACGCTGTCGGGCTGGGTTCCCCTGGCCGCCTGGGGACGATGGCCGCTGGTGGGCCTGATGGTCCTCTCCCACGGCCTGGGCGTCGTGGCTCACCGTGAAACCGATCAACCCTGGTGGGGAACGCTGGGGACCTGGCCGGGCATGCTGCTGTTGTTTCTGCTGGGCTGGTTCACGCTCTACCAGTACGTCGTTCACGGGGGGCCCCGCTGGAAGGGCCGCCGCATGATCGTGGACTCCTGATCCGACGGTCGATCCCCGGAACGGAACCGGCGGCGGATCGGCCGACGGCCTAGGCGTCCTCCACGATCAGCTCCTCGAGGCTCCAGTCATCCAGGGACCGAAACCGAACCTCACACTCATATTTCACGTCGACGACCCCGGTCCGGCCCGCGACGGAGTAACCCAGTTTATTCTCCACCCGGAACCGTCGAGCGGAGAGACGGTTGGTGACCTGAGCCGGGCTCACCCAGCCGGGTATTAAACTGACGTCGGTGTCGGTCCGGGTCTCGAGACGCCCCTCCAGCTCATCCTGGCAGGCCCGGTAGGCGTCCAGTTTACCCACGTTCAGTTCCTCGGGGGGGACCTCCCCGGCCCGCAGCCCAAGCTGGCCGGGAATCAGGGAGGAGAGCCCGGGGGCGAAACGGTAGCCGCCCATCGCAGCCGCCCCGAGGATCAGCAGGGCCCCCACCCACCATCCAATTCCCCGGGTGGAGTGAGACACCTCCGTCCCGCATTCGGGACAGGCGTCTGCGAGCGTGGACACCGACTGGCCGCACTCGGGACAATCGGTCAGTGGTCGCGTGCCCCCCGACACGACTTCGATAAAACTTCTTGTGTGAGGATAACATAGCGGAAACGACCCACAAACCGTGGGGAATCCTCGAACTCCGGCCGCTGCCCTCGAGGCCGTTGGCCCGGTTCAAAACGTGTGTTTTTTATACTCGATGCATCGGATCCCTCGAGGTTCTTCAGGGGCATTGAACCGTCGCACCCATCCATCCCGCGGGAGGTGGGACCATGAGCCGCCGGGACGAAATACGGATGTCCGACCCGGAAATCGAGGCGTTCCTGGAGGACCACAAATACGTACAGATCGCGACCCTGAACCCCGACGGGAGTCCCCACCTGGTGCCGCTCTGGTACCTCTATCACGAGGGACGGGTGGGGTTCTGGACCTACGGGTCCTCCCGAAAAATCAAAAACCTCGAACGGGACGATCGGCTGACGGCCCTGGTGGAGAACCACCGTCTTGATTACGAAACCCTGAAAGGCGTCCAGCTTCGCGGGACGGGTCGAATCGTCCGGGATCGGGAGGCGGTCCTCAAGTTCGGCGTTCGTTTCGTGGAGGCCTTCACCGACCTGGAGGACCCCGATTTGCTGCGTGCCACGGCCGAGGAAATCGGCGACAAACGGGTCGTGGTCTACGTTGAACCCGACGAGGTCGTCTCGTGGGACCACGGCAAGCTCGGGGAGAGCGGCTGAGGCCCCCTACAGCAGGTCGAGCTGCGTCGAGGAGGCCGTTGGAACCTTTCCCGCCTCCGGGGTGGCGGATCGGGTCTCCAGTAAATCCTCCTCGATCGGCTCCAGAAAAGGAGACGCGGAGGGGTGCGCACGGTCTTTCGACCGGGTGAGGTACAGTTCCCGCCGGGCCCGCGTCATCCCCACGTAAAGAAGGCGGCGTTCCTCGGCCGGGTCATCCGGATCCTCGTCGCCCCAGCTCAGCGGCACCAGACCCCGCTGACAGCCCACGATGAAAACCACCGAGAACTCCAGACCCTTGGCGGCATGCAGGGTCAGCAGGGAAACGCAGTCGGCCCGAGGGTCCCAGAGGTCGACTTCGTTCCCGAGGACCAGCTCGGAGCGGAAGCGCCGCAGGCTCGACCCACAGCGGCGGGCGATCGGCCGAAGGGTCTCAAGGACCCGGTCCGAACGCACCCCGTCGGATTTCTCACCCGAGGGGGATTCAACGACCTCGACCGCCGTTTCGAGACGTTTTTCCACGGACCGATCCTCCCCGGCCTGCTCCATGTACTCGAGCCAGGCCCGAACCAGCGGATGGTCCATCAACCGTCGGTCCGCGCGCCTCCGGTAGGGGATGCCCGAACGGTCGAAGGCTTCGACCAGCGGTCGGGATTGTGCCTCGGTCCGGTAAAGCACGCCCACGTCGGCGAAGGAAAGTTGGTCCCGGTGGGATCCCCGGACCCGGCCGCTGTCGAAGGAGAAGAACGTGGTCCCCCCGATGAGCTGTTCGACTCGGTGCACCACGAACTCGGCCTCGGACCGTTCGGTGAGGCAGGGTTTCAGTACGACGGGGGGACCGTCCGGGCGACGGGCCCGAAGCTCGCGGTCCTCGACGGAACTCTCCGGGGCGATCATCTGTCGGGCCGCCCGGAGGACGGTGGGGGTCGACCGGTAGTTGCGGGTCAACCGGACCGTTCTCGCGTCGGGGTAATCCTCCCGGAACCGTTCGAAGAAACGCACGTCCCCCCCGCGGAACCCGTAGATCGCCTGATCCGGGTCCCCGATGACGCACAGGTTGCTGCCCGAGGGGGCCAGGAGGCGAATCAGCCGGTACTGACGGCGATTGACGTCCTGGTATTCGTCCACCGAGATCCATCGATACCGGTCCCGGAGACGGTCCCGCAGCTCGGGGTCGTCCTCGAGCAGGCGGATCGGAAGCATCAGCAGGTCGTCGTAATCCACCCGGCCGTTCGCCCGCAGGGCCTCCCGGTAGGCGGATTCCACGTCGTCCCGCCGGCGTCCGGGGGGGCGATCGAGCTGGCGGCGGGCGGCCTCGCGGTCGCCCTCCAGCACGTCCGTCATGAGCCCCAGGCACTCGACCGAATCGGCCAGGTGAACCTCCTCCCCCAATCCCAGTCGATCCCCGAGCTCTCCCAGCAGACGGTACCCCAGGCCGTGGAAGGTGGTGACGGGAAAATCCTCCCCGTCGTGAGGGGTCAGGGTCGCCAGGCGTCCGCGCATTTCACCGGCCGCCCGACGCGTGAACGTCACCGCCAGACAGTTCCGCGGAGGAACCCCGTGGTTCTCCACGAGATGGGCCATCCGATGCGTCAGCGTGCGGGTCTTGCCGGTCCCCGGGCCGGCGACCACCATCAGGGCCCCGTCCGTGGCTTCAACCGCCCGCCGTTGATCCTCGTCCAGCGCCTCCAGGATTCCCTCGCCCTCACCGGAGAACGAGGGCGTGGCCCGGGAGGGTGATTCCCCGGACGCCCCGTTCCCCGAATCAGCCTCCTCGGGCGGGTCGATCAACCGGGGGGATCCCCGCGCGTCCGCCTCGGGCAGTTCAAACAGCAGTTCCCCGTCGACACCCGCCCGAAGCTCCTCCTCCTCGAACAGCCGAATCGTTCCGTACTCGCCGTCGTACCCCGGCTGCTTGATCACCTCACCGTTTCGCATCCGTCGGATTCCCTCGGCGATCAGGGGCCGACCCAGTGCCCGAATCGCCTCGAGCGGAGCCTGTCGGAGAATGTACAGCTCCGGTCCGATCCGATCGACCAGACGATCGTAGAGCCGTCCCACCGTTTTGGTGCGAGGACCCACGTCCTCGATTTCCGCGAGAACTTCCGCCAGGGGAATCAGGCTGTCGAAGGAGGACGTCCCCGCCGGCCGGGCGGAGGACGGCCGGTCCGCCAGTTCGTGGACCCGATGCAGCACCCCGACGGTGAGGTCACCGCCGCAGACGGGACACTCCCCGTCAAGCCGGCGCGTGGTCTCCGGATCGAGTCGGACGTCACAGTCCCGATGCCCGTCCAGGTGATATTTGCCTTCCTCCGGGTAAAACTCCACCGTTCCCCCGTAGCCCCGCCCGGTCCGAAGGGCCTGGATCATCTCGAAATAGTTCAGTTCGACCTGAAACAGCGAGGCCTCCCGGCCCATCTTCCGGGGGGAGTGTGCGTCGGAGTTCGAGACGAGGGTGTAGTCGTCCAGCGCACTGACACGCCAGTTCATGGGGGGATCCGAGGACAGCCCGGTCTCCAGCGCGAAGATGTGATCCGTCAGGTCACCGTAGCAGGACTCGATTCGATCGAACCCCGACTTCGAGCCGAAGAGCGAAAACCAGGGCGTCCAGACGTGCGCGGGGACCAGGTGGGATCCCTCGCCGGCCTCCAGCGTCATCTCCAGCAGGTCCCGGGAGTCCAGTCCAAGGATCGGTCGACCGTCGGCCTCGAGGTTGCCCACCCGATCCAGCTGGCGAATCAGCCGATCGGCCCGCTCGAAGTCCGGCACGAGGATCAGGTGATGAATTTTGCGGGTCCGGTCCCCCTTCTTGTAGATCGTCGAGATCTCCACCTGAAGGAGAAACCGAACGGGACCGTGAGCCTCGCCCACGTCCCGGGGAAGGTTCTCCACGATGTCCTCCCGCAGCCGAAACAACCCGGGTTCGGCCGGTTCCAGTTTCTCCTCCAGTTCGGCCCGCCACACCGGGTGCGTAAAATCACCGGTGCCCACCACGGTGATGCCCTTCCGCCGGGCGGCCTGATGGTGATGTTCGAGGTCCGAGTGCTTGCTGGTCGCCCGGGAGTGGGTGGAGTGCACGTGCAGGTCGGCCAGGAAGGACACGCTACGGGGAACCTCCACGGTCGAGACCGGGGGAGGCTCCGCAGGATCGTCCCGGGCTGCCCCGGGTCCCGGGCGTCATGGACCGCCGGACTCCTCACCGTCGAGCTCCTCCGCGCGGAGGGGCCAGACGCGGGGACGCCACCGGGGAACCCGATCGCAGTAACGACGAAAACGATCGCCGAACCGCTCCTGGAGATCCGGTTCCTCGTAGACCCGGAGCATCCCGTGGTAGAACCCCCAGAACAAAAGCGTCCACGTTCCGATCAAAAGGGAACCCGTCAGAAGAGCTTCCCCGACCAGAATCATAAGCACCCCGAGAATCATGGGATTTCGGACGTGGCGGTAGGGACCCTCGACCACGAAGGTTTCCGGAGGATGCCAGGGAGCCGGCGTGCCCCGTGCTCCCCAGAATAACGCCGTGGTCCACAGGATGATCACGGACCCCAGCAGGATGATCCCGACGCCGGGCGTCAGCACGAGAAGAGGATCCGGAACGTCCGACCAGCGCGTGTCCCAGGGGGACGCCTTCCAGTACAGCAGACCCGGCACCACCACCAGGACCGTCACGGGCATAAGCAGACCCACGAGGAGACTCGTGATCCGTTTTATCGCC
The DNA here is from genome assembly GCA_964510695.1 of uncultured bacterium. Classification (GTDB taxonomy): domain Bacteria; phylum T1Sed10-126; class T1Sed10-126; order T1Sed10-126; family CAZEBV01; genus CAZEBV01. The sequence continues at coordinate 5,037 of CAZEBV010000009.1, read as the reverse complement.
ACAACCTCCCTCGGACGATCAAGCGGTAAGGTACCTTCCGGAGGCCCGGACGTCGCCGACGCGCATCGTGTCGACGGGGCTTAGCCGCGGGATTCGTCCGACCATGACCGGAAGGGGGGCGCCGCCTGAGCACCGCCGCGTCGGATCCGGCACCGGACGGCCCGCAGGATAACAGCCGTCCGTCAGTCCGGGGTAGGTGGGCGAAACCGATCCGGAAAGAACCGGAGGGCGGGGTTCAGAGACGGTAGTAGAGTCGGGCCAGCCACCGTCCGATGGAACTTCCCAGGGCACCGTCCCGCAGGGCCCGAAGGGTTTCCAGGGCCGAGGGGGGCGTGCCGGCCCGCTCCACCAGACAGCTGCCGCCGCCCGCACCGGTCAGGCTGCCCTCCGGCACCACCGCAAACGTCGAGAAATGATCCGGAACGAAGGTCACCCGACCGTCCACCCGATCCACCACGCTCCCCGACGGCAGACGCTCCCAGCCCCCGCCCGTCTCGTCCCACCGCACCGGGACGTAGGTCCCCGGCGGCGCGTTTTGACGGTCGATCGTCAGGCTCACGCAGTCCGGGGAGACCGTGTCCGGGACGACCGAGACGTCCACCGCGAAGCCGCCCGTGCTGGCGGTCCGGCTTCGGGGATGGTCCGGCCCCAGTGAAGCCACCTGGAAACCCGGCGGGGACGCGGGCGGGGAGTCACAGCCCGTCGTCGACAGCTTCACCGATACTTCGGGCAGGCCCGTCCGAAACTCGACCGGGCCCGACTGCCCCCGGGTGTCGTCCAGGTGGGCGTTGGTGAGGGTCACGGTGTCCGAGAAACTCGTCGGCCCGGTATCCAGGTATTCGACGAAGTCCAGGGGCTTCAGGTCCCACGCCCAGACCCAGCCGTCCCGGCTGGTCGCCACCAGTTCCTCCCGGCCGTCGTCGTCCATGTCCCCAACCGCCGGCGTGCCCAGCATCCAGTGACCGGTGGTCTTCGGGAAGCCCCTGTGCTCGGAGCCCGTTCGGGGGTTCCAGGCGTGCAGGGAGCCGCCGCCACTGACGGCCACGACGTCCTCGTGGCCCGACCCGGCGACGTTGGTGATGCTCTGCCGGGTCAAAAATTGAAAATCCTCGATCGGAAACGGAGAGCCGGGAAGCGGAGTTCCCCGATTCGCGTCCCAGACCCCCACCAGGTCCTGGGCGTCGACCTGATGGCCGGGCGCGGCGATGTCGACCAGCCGCTGCATCCCGGCGGTCGGGGCCGCGACGACGACGGTCGTGTCGGAGGTTCCCACGACGGGGGACCCGGCGAACCCGGTATGGGGCGTGTCCGTGGCGGTGGAGCGACGTCCCGTCCCAAAGGCCAATGGAATCGGCCCGGAATCCACGGTGTTCCCGTTTGCCGAGTCGTCCTCCGTGCCGAGGTGCCCCGTTCCGTCCCCGTCGAAGACCATGACCGGTCCGCCAAAGGCGAAGGTGACCACCTCGTCGCGGCCGTCGCCGTCCACGTCGTCGCAGGCCGGACCTCCGGTGATTCCCTCCCCCACGTAGGGCAACGTCTCGGGCAGGACGTCCGGAACCCGGACCGGCCAGGAGTCCGACAGGGAAACCCCGTTGAAGCCCCGGGCGAACAGCCGGCCGTTGGCGGTGCCCTGTCCGCCCCCCATGATGAAATTGGCAATCGTCCCGTCCAAGTCCCGGAGGCTGACGTTCAGCGGCTCCTCGTAATGTTCCGTGGTCCCGAGCACGAACTCCGTCCGTCCGTCACCGTTCAGGTCGCAGGGGGCGGGTGGAGCGTTGATCTGGCCCCCCCGAAAAGCCGTGACCCCCGATTTCGGCGACACGGTATGGTCCAGGGGATCCACGTCGACCTGCGAACGATCCGCCAGCAGCACCGGGTAGCCCACCACCGGTGAGCCGTCGTGGTGCCAGGCGTACAGGTGCCGATCCAGGGCCGCCACCACGATCTCCTGGTCGCCGTCGCCGTTCATGTCCTGCAGCACGGGACGGGCCTGAATCCCGGGTTTGACGGTGTTGTGCTCGTCCCGGATCGAGGGAGGCTGGCTGAAACCGAAATCGATCGTGAGGGGAAACCCGTCAACGGGGCGCCCGTCATGGTGCCAGGCGAACACTCGACCCTGCAGGGTCGCCAGCAGGACCTCGAGGTCCCCGTCCCCCTCCAGGTCCCCCACGGCGGGGCCGGACGCGTTGCCGCTCATACGAATCGGATCCCCGCGGATGCCCAGGCTCTCGTTGACCTCGTGACGATTCGCCGCCGGATGCGGGGCGGTTTTGGCGGGCCAACCCGACAGTTCCGAACCGTCGGCACGATAGGCGTGGACCACCCCGGAGGACGTCGACACCACGATTTCCCGGCGGGCGTCCCCGTTTAGATCCACGATCAGCGGCGTGCTCTCCACGCTCCCATCCGTGCGAATCGGCCAGCCGGGTTTGAGGGTCGAATCGTTGTGGCCCACCAGGGTACGCCGGTCGAAGGCCACGTTGCCGCGTGCATCCTCGACGCGAAGACGAACGAGCATGGTCCACCGGTTCTCGGGGAAATCCGAGAGTCGGTTCGGCCCGATGGCGGCCGGGCTGCCCAGGTCGGGGCAGACCGCGTCGACCTCCGACCAGTCCAGCGTGTAGTTGAGGGTCTCCTCGGGGGTCCCCACCGACCCGTTCTTCAGCGTGTTCCAGCCAGTCGGGTGGTTCGTGCAGCCAAGCTGCAGTTCGTAGCTCGCCCCGGAGGGGTTTCGCCAGGCGCTCATGGCCGCGGTGATCTCGATCGGGTCACCCGGCGTGACCGGCTGCCAGCGGGGCGGGTCGTGGATCACCACCTCGGGTGGGATGCTGTCGGGGCGCACCCGCTTCAGCAGCCGGGCGGCGTTGATGCGCCCGCTGCCCGTGTAGGGGTCCCAGCCCGGGGTGGTGGGATAACGGTCCGTGGTGAACCCGAGCGGGGTGCCGGCCGGCTCGGGCCCGATGGCCACGTCGTCGGCGGACTGCTGAAGCAGCCCCCGCACCTCGGCCGGCGAGAGGACGTTGCCGCTCGGCCAGGCACCCGAGTCGGGATGGGCCCGGATGATCCCCCGGTCGACCTGGTTGCGGGCGTGGGACTGAAGCAGGCCGACGATGCCGGAGCCGCGTCCCGTCGCCTCGCTGCTGCAGGAGGTCCCGCTCACGCTGACCCAGAGGTAGGTGCCGAAGTTGGTGCAGCCCTGCAGGTACAGGTAACTGGGGTCCAGAATTCCGTCCGTGTCGTCCTTCGGGGTGCCGGCCCGGGTGACGCTGTTGACGGGGATGGTGTAGCGGCGAGCCGCGGGCGGGTTGTGGTGCTGGGCCGCCTCGTCGGCGGAGGAGGCCACGATCGGCACCCCGTTCTCCCAGGCGTAGCGATGGACCCCCTCGACCGACCCCACCGCGTCCACGGTGCCCAGGGCCTCCTGGACCAGGGACGCTTCGTTGTCCACCGCGTAGGCGACCGCCCGTGCGTAGTCCACACTGTGGGCGATGAAACTCTGGCCCACCCGCAGGGGGAGAAACTGGCAGTTCGGGCAGGTGCCGGGGAAGCCGCTCCCGTTCGCGGCCTCCGCGGTGCTGTCCTTGGCCTCCCCGGTTCCGTGGCCGTGGTCGACCTCGTCGAAGGGGTTGTTGGTGTCGTCCAGGAAGTTCCAGCCGCTGATGTCGTCGACGTAGCCGTTGTTGTCGTCGTCGGCCCCGTTGCTGAAGGCCAGGATCAGATCCTCGGCGTCCAGGAGGCCGTTGCCGTTCTCGTCGGTCACCCGGGAATCACCGGCGTAATCCTCCACGTTCACGACGCCGTCGTCGTTTGCGTCGTAGGACGAGGATCCTTCCGGGAGGGGAAGCTCACCAGTGTTCAGGTGGGCCTTTTTGCGCAGGTCGCTCTGCTCCCAGCGGATGCCCGAGTCGAGCACCGCGATCACGACGTCCGGTCGGCCGGTGCTGAGGGTCCAGGCGGTGTCCACACGCATGCCCTTGACCCCGAAAAGCTCCTCGGAGTCCCCGGCGAGGTCCTCGAACTGAAGCCGGCTGTATTTCCAGACGTTGCCCCCCGTGTAGTCATTCGGGGTGCCCGGCGTGGCGGGGCGATCCAGGAAGAGGTACTCGTGGTAGGCGTCTGAATCCACGCCCGGGTCGGGGGCCGGCCAGGGAACCTCGGCGTGGGCGGGCCCGAGCGTCGGGGCCAGCGTCAGGAGAACGACCGCGTAAATAAGTGCAAGAACAACCCGTCGACGGCGAAAGTTCAACCGTCACCCACCGGAATCCGCCTCAGAGGTCATAGTAGAGGCGGGTGAACCAGCGCCCCGGGGCCGTCGAGATGATCCCGTCGCGAAGCACGCGGATCCCGTGCAGAACGGAGTCGGGGGCCCCACCCCGCTCGATCAGACAGGCCCCGCCGCCGGAGCCGTCGACGCCGGCCAGCGTGGAGAGCGATTCCCGCCCGGCCGGTTCCTCGGGGGTGCTGAACCATGGACAGTTGTTCGGGTCCGGGTTGCTCCCGAGGCTGTAATTAAGACAGCCCGCGAACGAGGCCAGTTTGGTGAGGGAGGGAGTGTCGCTCGTGCTGGGTGAATCCGCCGAGAGGTCGATGGTCGGGCAGACCGTTTCCTCTGTCTTCGGCTGAGGAGGCAGGGTGTCCGGGTCGCTGGTCGGGGTGGTGAAACCATCGTCGAACATCCCGACCGTCGTGGTGGTCGACCCTTCCTCCTCGGCGTCCGTGTCGGCCGCCCGGTTGTCCAGCCAGCAGTTGCCCTCACCGCCCTCCGCCCACCAGAAATCCAGTCCGTTGGGCTGGGTCAGGGGGACCGAATAACGCGGGTTGACGCCCATGGTGTTGCCCACGAACCGGTTGTAATGGGACGTCGTCCAGTCGTTCCATTCACTGAAGGGAGGACGAGGTTCCTCGCGAATCTCGTCCGGAATGCTGATCATCATCACACCCTGACGCCAGTTGTCGAAGACGTGGGGGTTCTCGAACCGGTTGAAGTTCCCCCCGGCCATGATCATGCCGGTCCCCACCGTCCTCGGGGGCGTGGGC
>CAZEBV010000008.1:1022-26116 GCA_964510695.1 uncultured bacterium | reverse complement strand
TGCTGATGACCGCCATCTCCACGATCGTGGGCCTGATGCCCATCGCCCTGGGCTACGGGATGGGCGGTGGGGCCCGGGCCCCGATGGGCGTGGCCATTACCGTGGGCATGTTCGGAGCCACGGCCCTCACGCTCGTGGTCATCCCCGTGATCTACACCCTGATGCACCGCCTGACGGAGTACCTCCTCGACCTGAGAAACCGGACCTTCGACCGTACGTTTTCGGGGGAGGGAGGTGCTTCGGGAGGGTGAAATTCCTTCACGTGACGGTGCGGTTCGAATACGCGGAGCCCGTCGGGCGCATCCTGGACCGCCACGACGTCAAGCACTACGTGCGGGCGAGGCAGCTGGAGGGGAGGGACCGGGACGGGAAACACTTCGGAACCCAGGTCTTCCCCGGCAGCGTCAGCCTCCTTCAGGCGCAGGTGCCCGAGGACGTGCTGGACGGACTGCTGGAGGACCTGCGGGCGTTCCGGGACGAAAGCGACGCCCACGCTCACCTCGAGGCGGTGGTGCTCCCGATCGAACGGCGGCTCTCGAGGGACGAAGACGCGCCGGGCTAGGCCGACTCAACCCCCGGCGGCGGCGATGATGCTGGTGCCCCGTTCGTCGGGGGCGCCCCGTTCCCGGTGCACGCTGCGGACCGCCTGGGAGGCCGCCCGGGCGGCCGACACCGTGGTGATGTAGGGAACCGCCAGGTCGATGGCGCGGCGGCGGATGGCGAAACCGTCCGTGTGGGGCCGTTTGCCCCGGGTGGGGATATTGATAATCAGATCGTAGGCCCGCTCCAGCATGTGATCCACGATGTGCGGGCTGCCCTCGCTCACCTTGTTGACGACCTCGGCCTCGACGCCGTGATCCCGCAGGAAATCCCGCGTCCCCCGGGTTGCCGTGAGGTCGAACCCCATCGAATCGAAGTCCTCGACCACCGGCAGGATCGCCTCTTTCTTGCGGTTGCTGACGCTCACCAGCAGCCGCCCTTCGGTCGGCAGACGGTTGCCCGCCGCCAGCTGAGCCTTGTAGAAGGCCCGTCCGTAATCATGGTCCAGCCCCATGACCTCGCCCGTGGATTTCATCTCGGGCCCGAGCACGGGATCCACGCCGGGAAGCTTTTCGAAGGGGAAGACGGACTCCTTGACCGAGACGTGCTTCGGTTCCCCCTCGCCGACGCAGCCGAGTTCCTCGAGGGAAGCCCCCAGCATCACCCGCGTGGCGATCTTGGCCAGGGGAACCCCCACGGACTTGCTGACGAAGGGAATCGTGCGGGACGCCCGGGGGTTGGCCTCCAGCAGGTAGACGGTGCCCTCGTGGACGGCGAACTGAATGTTGAGAACACCGACGACGTTCAGCTCACGGGCCAGCTGGCGGGTGTAGGTTTTGATGGTGCTCAGGACCTCCTCCGGGATCGTCTGGGCCGGAAGCACGCAGGCCGAGTCCCCGCTGTGGATCCCGGCCTCCTCGATGTGTTCCATGATGCCGCCGATGAAGACGTCCTCCCCGTCCGAGACGGCGTCCACGTCGACCTCGGTGGAGCCCTCGAGGAACTTGTCCACGAGGATGGGATGCTCCCGGTTGACCCGAACGGCCCGGGACATGAACTGTTCCAGTTCGTCGTCGTCGTAGACGATCTCCATGGTCTTGCCGCCCAGGACGTAACTGGGCCGCACCAGCACCGGATACCCGATCTCGTGGGCAATTTCCCTCGCGTCCTCGGTGCTGAAACCGGTCCCGAAATCGGCCTGCGGGATCCCCAGCCGGTCCAGGGCCTGGCTGAACTGTTCGCGGTCCTCGGCCCGATGGATGCTCTCGCTCGAGGTCCCCAGGATGTGCACGCCCTGCTCCTCCAGGGCGACCGCGATGTTCAGGGGGGTCTGACCCCCGAACTGCACGATAACCCCGTCGGGGTTCTCCCGATCCACCAGCTCCATGACGCTCTCCAGGGTCAGCGGTTCGAAGTAGAGCCGGTCGCTCGTGTCGTAGTCGGTGGAGACGGTCTCGGGGTTGTTGTTGACCATGATCGACTCAACGCCCTCGTCACGGAGGGCGATCGAGGCGTGCACGCAGCAGTAGTCGAACTCGATTCCCTGCCCGATCCGGATGGGTCCTCCCCCCAGGACCATCACCTTCCGACCGTCGGTGGGGGCGGAGGGATCCTCGTCCAGAATTTGATCCGAGCCCCGGTTCTCGTAGCTGGAGTAATAGTAGGGGGTCTCGGCCTCGAACTCCCCCGCGCAGGTGTCAACCATTTTGTATTTCGGGCGCAGGGTGTGATCGGTCCTAAGGTCCATCGGGTCACGGTCCGTCTCGAGAAGGTGGGTCAGCTGACCGTAACTGAACCCCATCTGCTTGGCCCGATCCAGTTCCTCCTCCTCGAGGTCCTCGAGGGACCGTCCCCTCAGGTTCTCGGCGAACTCGTGGAGGTTGAGGATTTTGTTGAGGTAGAAGGGCGGGATGGAGCAGGCCTCGTGGATCTCCTCCAGGGACATCCCGGCCCGAAAGGCATCGTAAACCGCGAAGATGCGCTTATCGTTGGGATTCTCGAGGGATTCCACCAGCACCTCACGGTCGGTCTCGGGTTCCCGGCCGTCGGCGCAGATCCCGTCCCGACCGATGTCCAGGCTGCGGATGGCCTTCTGCAGGGCCGCCTCGAAGCTGCGGCCGATGGCCATCGCCTCCCCGGTGGACTTCATCTGGGTCGTCAGTTCGTCGTCCACCTGCGGGAAACGATCGAAGGGCCAGCGGGGCATTTTCACGACGCAGTAATCGATGGTCGGCTCGAAACCGGCCGGGACGTCCTGAATGATGTCGTTGGGGATGTCGTCCAGGGTCCGGCCGGTGGCAATCTGGGCGGCGATCTTGGCGATCGGGTAGCCGGTCACCTTGCTGGCCAGGGCGGAACTCCGGGAGACGCGGGGGTTGACCTCGATCACCGAGTACTCCCGGGTCTCGGGGTGCACGCAGAATTGAATGTTGCACCCGCCCTGGATGTCCAGGGCCCGGATGATCTTGAGGGCGTGACTGCGAAGCATCTGATGTTCCTCGTCGCTGAGGATCTGGGCCGGGGCCGTGACGATGCTCTCCCCGGTGTGAAGCCCCATCGGGTCCACGTTTTCCATGTTGCAGACGATCATGCAGTTGTCCCGGCTGTCCCGCATGACCTCGTATTCGTACTCGACCCACCCCAGGAGGGACTCGTCGATGAGCACCTGGTTGACCTGGCTTCGCTCCAGGCCGTTCTGGACGATCTGACGGAACTCCTCCTCGGTTTCAGCCACCCCCCCACCGGTTCCGCCCAGGGTGTAGGCCGGCCGAATCACCACCGGGTACCCGGTCCGCTTGACGGCCTCGAACGCCTCCTCCAGGGAGTTGACCGGGTAACTCTCGCTGACCGGCTCGTCGATCTCCTCCATCAGGTCGATGAATTTCTCACGGTCCTCGGCCAGGTGGATCGTCTCCACGCTCGTGCCCATCACCTCGACCCCGACCTCCTCGAAGACCCCCATCTCGTCCAGGTCCGCGGTGAGGTTCAGGCCGGTCTGCCCCCCCAGCGTCCCCAGGAACCCGTCGGGCTGCTCCCGACGGAGAAGGTCGGCCACGATCTGCGGGTCGAGCGGTTCCAGGTAGATCTTGTCGGCGATCTCTTTGTCGGTCTGGATGGTGGCGGGGTTGGAGTTCACCAGGATGACCTCGTACCCCAGCTCCCGAAGCGCCTTGCAGGCCTGGGACCCCGAGTAGTCGAACTCGGCGGCCTGACCGATGACGATCGGGCCGCTTCCCACGACCATGACCGTCTCGAGGTCGTCGGACGTGCCGTCAGCCATCGCCGATCATCTCCAGAAAATCGTCGAAAAGGTAACTCGTGTCCTCGGGTCCGGGGTTGGCCTCGGGGTGATACTGCACGCTCATGGCGTCGTGTTCCCGGTGGCGCATCCCCTCGACGGTGTCGTCGTTGATGTTGATCTTGTCCACCTCGAAGCTGTCGTCCGGAAGGGAGGCTTCCTTCACGGCGTAGCCGTGGTTCTGGGAGGTGATGTAGATTCGGTCCTGGTTGAGATCCTTCACGGGCTGATTGACCCCCCGGTGCCCGAACTTGAGCTTGAAGGTTTCCCCTCCCTCGGCCCGGGCCATGAGCTGATGTCCCAGGCAGATCCCGAAGACGGGCACCTCCCCCATCAGGTCCCGGAGGGTCTGCTCGTCCCGGGACAGATTCTCGGGGTCGCCCGGGCCGGGCGAGACCACCACGCCATCCGGGTCACGATCCATGATCGCCCCGGCCGGGGTACCCGACGGAACGACGGTCACGGCGCATCCCCGCTCGAGAAGGTTGTCACGGATCGAGTATTTCATGCCCAGATCCACCACGACCACGTGTTCGCCGGGGCCCTCGTGGTGGCTGGGTTCGCCGCAGGTGACCCGTTCCACGAGGTTGCGCTCGCCGTAGTCGGGGGCCTCCCGGCAGGTCGCCAAAAGCGCCTCGGCGTCGATGGGCTCCGGGGACGTCTTGAGAGCCGCCTTGACCACCCCTCGATCCCGGATGCGAAGCGTCAGGGCCCGGGTGTCCAGGTTGGCGATCCCCGGGATGTTCTCCTCCCGGAGGTACTCGTGGACCGTGCGCTCGGAACGGCTGTGGTCGGGGGCCTGGCAGTACTCCCGAACCACGAATCCCTCGCACTGAATCCGGGCGCTTTCGTAGTCCTGATCGTTGACGCCGTAGTTGCCGATCAGAGGGTAGGTGAGAAGCAGAATCTGACCCGCGTAACTCGGGTCGGTCAGGGCCTCCTGATAGCCGGTCATGCTGGTGCAGAACACCATCTCGCCCGTGACTTCCGCCCGGGCACCAAACCCGGTCCCCTCCACCACGGTGCCGTCCTCGAGGACCAGCGTCGCGTTCAGGCTCTCAGGGGGAATGGCTGCGTCGACCTCCCGGAACTGCCAGAGGGGTTTGCCGTGGGCGCACCGACTCCGCAGAGAGCGCCAACGTGGCGCCCACGATGACGGTGGATTCGTCGGCGATCCTCCGGAGGGAAAACGACCCGCTGCACGACGCCCGAAGCGGTGTCCTCGTTACTCCCACTCGATGCTCGACGGCGGCTTCGTCGATATATCATAGAGGACACGATTCACTCCATCCACCCGGTTAAGAATCCGGTTGGAAATCGTGCCAAGGAGGTCGTGAGGAAGCTTTCCCCAGTCGGCCGTCATGCCGTCCCGGCTCGTGACCGCCCGCACCGAAACAGCGAGTTCGTGGGAGCGCCGATCCCCCTTGACCCCGACCGTTTTGACGGGAAGCAGGACACAGAAAGCCTGCCAGATCTCATCGTACCATCCGCTCTCCCTGAGCGCGTCGATGTAAATCGCGTCCGCCTCCCGAAGGATCTCGAGCCGGCGCGGGGTCACCTCCCCGGGGACGCGGATGGCCAGACCCGGACCGGGGAAAGGGTGACGGTGGAGGATCTTCGGGGGGATGCCCAGGGTGCTTCCGAGTTCCCGGACCTCGTCCTTGAACAGTTCGTCGAGCGGTTCGATGACCCGACCCTCACGCTGCAGCTCCATGATTCGATCCACGCGGTTGTGGTGGGTTTTGATGGTGTCGGCGTCGGATCCACTGGAGGCACTCTCGATAACGTCCGGGTAAAGGGTGCCCTGGGCAAGCAGGTCGAAATCCCCGGCCGCCCGGAAGAACTCGTCCAGGAAGACGTCCCCGATCCGCCGCCGTTTCTCCTCCGGGTCGGCGACGCCCTCGATGGCGTCCAGGAAACGCTCGGAAGCATCCACGTGCTGGACCGGCACGTCCAGCCGATCGAACTGCTCCATGACCTCCCGGGGTTCGTCCCTGCGCATCAACCCCGTGTCCACGAACACGCACCGAAGGTCGACTTCAGCCTCCCGAAGCAGCACGCTGAGAACCGTCGAGTCCACGCCTCCCGACACCGCACAGAGTACGGTGCGCTCGCCGACGGTCTCACGAATTTCATCCACGAGTTCGTCCCGGAAGGACTCCATGCTGAAGGACGGGGGCTCGTGGATGGTGTCCAGGAAGTTCGCCAGGATGCGCGTCCCCTGCTCAGTGTGGCTGACCTCGGGGTGAAACTGCAGCCCGTACACGTCGTCCTCCCAGGCCAGCGCGACGGGGGTACCCTCCCGGTTCTCGGCCAGCACCGCGGCCGAGGGCGGAGGGTCGGTCACCGTGTCCGAGTGACTCATCCAGACGGTCAACTCCCGGGGAAGATCCCGAAAAAGCGTGTCCCCGCCGTTGACCGCGATCTCGGCGGGACCGTATTCTCCGGCCTCCGAACGATCCACTCGACCGCCGGTGCCCGCGCTGAGCATCTGCATCCCGTAGCAGATCCCCAGGACCGGCACCCCGAGGCCCCGGATGTCGTCGATGTCCAGAAAATCCCCGGATTCGGGGGTGACGCTGCGGGGCCCACCCGAGAGAATCAGGGCGGCGGGCTTCTCGAGCGAATCGAACGCGTCGGGGGAATAAAGTTTGGCCATGTAGCCCAGTTCACGGATGCGGCGTACGATCAGCTGGGAGTACTGGGACCCGAAATCCAGCACGGCCACCTGGGTTCCAATCACGGGGATTCACCCGGTCCCGACGCGGGGGAAAAGAACGTCACGGAGGTCAGTTTGGCTGGGAATAGTTGATGGGTTCCTCGGTCAGCTCCACGTCGTGGGCGTGACTCTCCCGGAGCCCGCCGGGCGTGATGCGAAGGAACCGGGCCCGCTCGCGGAGACGTTCGAGGTCCGAGGCGCCCACGTACCCCATGCCCGAACGCAGCCCCCCCATCAGGTGCTGAACCACCACGCTGAGGTCGCCCTTGTAGGGCACGCGGGATTCCACGCCCTCCGGGGTGACCGCTTCGGAGTCGCTGCGAGCGTAGCGGTCGCTGGATCCTTCCTCCATGGCGCGCTGGGAGCCCATTCCCCGGTACTCCTTGAACGTTCGACCCTGCCAGTTGACCGTCCGCCCCGGGCTCTCCTCGGTCCCCGCGAGCAGGGACCCGGTCATGACGGTGTCGGCCCCGGCCGCCAGGGCTTTCAGGATGTCCCCGGAGTAGCGGATGCCGCCGTCGGCAATCACGGGAACGTCGTGCTCCCGACAGGCCCGGGCGACCGAACGGATGGCGGTGAACTGGGGCACCCCCACGCCGGACACCACCCGGGTGGTGCAGATCGAACCCGGACCGACGCCGGCCTTGACGGCGTCCGCCCCGGCCTCCACGAGGTCCGCGGCGCCCTCACGGGTGGCCGCGTTGCCGGCCACCAGAGGACAGTCCGGGAACCGTTCCTTGAGCTCCCGGGTCATCTCCAGGACCCGGGTGGTATGGCCCGTGGCGGCGTCGATGACGAGGGCGTCCGTCCCGGCTTCCACCAGGGACGAGGCTCGCTGGACCGCGTTCGAACCCACACCGATCGCCGCACCCACCCTCAGTCGGCCCCGGTCGTCCAGCACCGCGTTGCGGTATTTCATGCGTTTCTCGATGTCCTTGCCGGTCATCATGCCCTCGAGCTGATCGTCCTCGTTCACGAGGGGCAGTTTCTCGATCTTATGCTCGTGGAGGATCGACTGGGCCTCGGAGAGCCCGGTGCCGGGGGAGGCGGTCACGAGGTTCTCGCGGGGGGTCATCACGTGGGTCACCCGCTGTCCGTTCTGGTCCACGAACCGCATGTCACGGCGGGTGATCATCCCCATCAGCCGCCGTTCGTCGTCCACCACGGGGATCCCGGAAATCTCCTTCTCCTGCATGAGCTTCTGGGCGCGGTGGATCGACGAGTCGGGGCCGACGGTGATCGGCTCGTCGATCACGGTGTTCTCCGACCGTTTGACCCGCTCGACCATCTCGCACTGTCGGGCCACCCCGCAGTTGCGGTGGATCACCCCGAACCCTCCCTCGCGGGCCAGGGCCACGGCCAGGCGGTCCTCGGTGACGGTATCCATCGCCGCCGAGAGCACCGGAATGTTCAGCGGAACCCCGTCCACCAGCCGGGTGGAAAGATCGGCCTCCGCGGGAAGCACGTCGCTTTTCCGGGGACGAAGCAGAACGTCGTCGAAACTGAGACCGACGGGGATCTCCCCGTGCTGTCCGTTCTCCTCCAGGGTCATGGGACGTCGTCCACCTCCTTGCTGCCCGGTCGTACCGCCGGCCGATCCTCCCGGCACTCCGGGCACTCCGGGGGATTGTAGGTCGGAATGTTCACCGTGTAGACGCTGTTCAGCGCATGGTCCTCCCACCGGTCGGACCCGCTTCGGTTGATCAGCGTAAAAACGCCGACCACCCGGGCCCCGGCCCGGCTCACCAGCTCCTTCAGTTCACCGAGGGTCCCCCCCGTGGTCACCACGTCCTCCACGAGAAGGATCGGTTCGTCCACCTCGAGTTCGAAACCCCGTTCCAGCACCAGCTCGTTGGCCTCGTTTCGTTCGGCGAACAGCGACCGACAGTCCTGCATGAGGGCCACCTGCTGGCCCACCGGAACGCCCCCCATGGCGGCGGTCAGCACGGTTCGGGGGGTGACCCCGGGGTCCATCGCCTCCAGGACGGGCTCCATCGACCGGGCCAGGTTGCCCGGTCGTTCCGTCAGGCGAGCGGCCTGGACGTACGCCGGACTGTGACGCCCGCTGGCCAACACGAAATGGCCCTCGAGCAGGGCGCCCGCCTCCCGGAGCCGCTCGCGGTCGTTACTGGCCGAGGGCATCGTTGATCCGGTCGCGGTAGTTCTCGGCCCGGTCCCGCCACGCCTCCGGGTCGGATTCGTCCGCCTCACCGTACAGGACGCTCCGGGAGGAATTAACCAGCAGGGGCGCCTCGGCCCCGGCCCCCACCAGCCGTTCCAGCTGTCCCCCCTGCGGACCCAGCCCCGGTACCAGAAGCGGAACGTTTCGAAGTTCCTCGAGGAGCTCGTCGGTCAAATGGGTCAGCCCCATGACCAGCCCCGACGTCGCCGCGTGATCCCGATCGCGCACCATGGACAAAACCCGCCGGAAGAGCCGGGCGTCGTCCGCCAGCTGAAGGTCCCGGGCTCCGGGGTTGCTGGTCACGCCGAGAAGGTAGACCCCCCGATCGGCCGCCTGAAGGAACGGTTCCAGGGAATCGTACCCCATGTAGGGACAGAGGGTCACGGCATCGACGTCCCAGCGCTCGAAGTAGGCCCGGGCGTAATGGCGCTGCGTCTCGGGGATGTCGCACCGCTTTCCGTCCAGGATGACGGGGACGTCCTCCGGCAGGTCCCCCAGCAGACCGTCGAGGAGCCGATAGCCCTCCACTCCCATGGCCTCGAAATACGCGAGGTTGGGCTTGAACGCCGCCGCCACCGACTCAACGTCCCGAACCACCCGGCGAAGGTAGGACCCCACCTCCCCCTCGATGCGCCCCGGCCGGGGATCCAGCCCCACGCAGAGGCGGGACCCGGTTCGGTCGATCCGTGCCCGCAGCCGATCCCGGTAGGACATTATACCCCCGAGCGATCCTCCTGAGTAGTCGACGCGGCGGGGTCCTCGCCGTTCGAACCCCCGTCGGACGGGCCGCCAAGAAGCCAGCGCCCGTCCCGCATGACGGCGTCCACGCGTCCCTGAAGGTCCTCCCCGAGGAAGGGGGTGTTGGTGCTCTTGGAGCGCAAAAAATCACGGTCCACGGTCACCGTGGCCTCCGGGTCGAACACCACCAGCTCGGCGCGGTTCTCCGACTCGAGGGCCACCGGCCGTCGTCCCAGAAGCCGCCGCGGCTCCGCCGAGAAGGCACGGACCACGCTTCCCCACGAAAGATCCCCCTCACGAATCAGATGCGTGTAAAGCGAGGGGAGGGCGGTCTCCAGCCCGAGGATCCCGAAGGGAGCGTGGTTGAGGGCCTGGCGCTTCTCGAAGGCGGGATGGGGCGCATGATCGGTCGCGATGCAGTCGATGTCCCCCGCCTCCAGCGCGTCCACCAGCCGGGCCCGATCCTCCTCCCGGCGCAGCGGCGGGTTCATCTTGAGGTTGGTGTCGTGTTCCTCGAGGGCCTCCTCGGAAAAAATCAGGTGATGAGGGGTGACCTCGCAGCTGACCGCCGCGCCGCGTTCGCGGAACCGACGCACGCTCCTGAGTCCTCCCGCCGTCGAAAGGTGCTGCACGTGGTATCGGGCCCCGGTCAGCTCGGCGAGCCGGAGGTCCCGCTCGATGCAGATCTCCTCGCTGACGGCCGGCCGTCCCGGGACCCCCAGCCGGTAGGAAACGGGCCCCTCGTTGACCGTGCCCCCTTCGGACAGGGCGGGAATCTCCGCGTGGTCCGCCACCAGCAAATCGAAGTTGCGCGTGTATTCCATGGCCCGACGCATCACCCGGGGGTTCTCCACCGGATTCCCGTCGTCGGTCACCATCGGGCTCCCCTTGGCGTGCATGTCCCCGATCTCCGCCAGCTCGTCCCCCTTTCGTCCCCGGGTAATACACCCGGCGGTCATGACGGGAATCCGGGCGTCCCGTTCCGCGATGTCCCGCACGAACTGGACCATCGAGCCGGTGTCGATGGCCGGCTCGGTGTTGGGCATGGCGAGCAGCCCGGTGATTCCGCCCCGGATGGCGGCCTCCGTCCCGGTCCGAATGGTCTCGGCGTCGGTGCGTCCCGGCTCCCGCAGGTGAACGTGCATGTCGAACAGCCCCGGCAGCAGGACACGGCCCTCGCAGTCCACCACCTCCACGTCCCCGTCCGCGTCCAGATCCTCCCCCACGCGTTCGATGTGATCCCCGTCCACGAGGACGTCCCGGACGACGGGTTTTTCGTCCTCCCGAACGATTCGTCCTCCCCTCAGCAGCCGACGCTTGCTCATAGGACCTCCTCCAGCTGAAGCTCCTTCTGGGAGGCGGGACTCAACAGATACAGCACGGCCATGCGGACGGCGATGCCGTTCTCAACCTGACGCTGAATGAGGGATCGTTCGTACTGCATCGCCTCGTCCACGATCTCCACCCCCCGGTTGACCGGGCCGGGATGCATCAGGTAAATCCCCCGGTCGGCCACCCGCCGGAACCGCTCCTGGGTGAGGCCGAACACCCGATGGTATTCCTCGCGGCTCGGGAAGAAGTTGGCCTGCTGACGCTCGAGCTGCAGACGAAGCAGATAAAGCGCGTCGGGCTCCCACGCCAGGGCGTCCTCGAAGCGATGGAAGACCTCCAGGAACGGGGGTGGTTCGGCCGGAAGCAGCGTGGCCGGACCGAAGATGCCCACGTCCATGCCGAGCTTGTGCAGGCAGGTGCTAGTGGAACGGGCGACGCGGGAATGAAGGATGTCGCCCGCGATCAGGACCTTCCGGTCCGACAGCTCCCCGAGGGTGTCGTGCAGGGTGAAGGCGTCGAGCAGCGCCTGGGTGGGATGAGCGTGGGCCCCGTCCCCCGCGTTGATGACCGAGGCGGTGGTGTTGCGGGCCACGAGGTGCGGGGCGCCCCCCTCCGAGTAACGAATCACGATGTAGTCGGCCTTCATGGACTGAAGGGTCGAGATGGTGTCCAGCAGCGACTCGCCCTTCTGCACGCTGGACCGGGAGACCGGAAAACTCGCCGCGTCCGCCGAGAGCCGTTTGGCCGCAATCTCGAACGACGTACGTGTGCGCGTGGAGGGCTCGTAGAACAGAAGCAGCACCGTCTTTCCCTGCAGCGGCGGAACCTTCTTGACCGAACGGGTGAACAGCTCCTTGAAGGGACCGGACGTCCTGAGGATCAGACGAATTTCCTCGGCGGACAGCGACTTGATGTCCAGCAGGTCCTTCCCTTCCAGTTCGTCAACCACGGTCCGAGTCCTCCCCGTCCTCCGGCTCCCGAAGCAGGTACACGGCTTCTTCGTCGTCGGTCTCACGGAATCGAACGTTGACGTACTCGCGGCGGGTCGTCTGAACGAAGCGGCCGGTGTAATCCGGGGCGATGGGCAGCTCACGGTTGCCCCGGTCGATCAGCACGCCCAGCTCGATCTTCGCGGGACGCCCGTAGTCCATCAGCTCGTCGATGGCCGCCCGACAGGTGCGCCCCGTGAACAGGACGTCGTCCAGAAGCACGATGAGGGTATCCTCGACCGGAAAGGGAAGATCGGAGCTCTTAACCGAGGGAATCGTACCGAGGTTGTCGAGGTCGTCCCGGTAAAGGGTGATGTCGAGGGACCCCAGCCGCACCTCCGGGTGGCTCTCCTCGAGGATCTCGTGAATGCGGTCGGCGAACACCACGCCGCGCGTGTAAATCCCCACCAGGGCGAGGGGCCGTTCGGGGTAGCGCTCCAGAATTTCCAGGGCGATGCGGCGGGTGGTCTTCTCCAGCTCCTCCTCGTTGAGAAGCGTCCGTCGGACCAGGCTCTCCTCGTCCATCCCGGGCCGCTCACCCTCTCCCCGCGGCGAAGGAACGCCCACGGCCGTCTTCGACGGTCGAACCCGACCGACCGATCCCCGGACGTCGAACCGGCCTCACGACACCGTCTCCTCGAAGTGAAGCCGCGCGACGTCACTGCGGTGGTGCATGCCCTCGAAGTGGATCCTGTCCATGGCCTCGTAGGCTCGACGACGGGCCTCCGAAAGGCCCTCCGCGGTGCCCACCGTGGACAGCACACGTCCCCCCACGGCCTCGACGGACCCGTCCTCCGCCCGGCGGGTTCCGGAGTGGTAGACCCGCCCCCCCTCCACCGCGTCGAGGCCGTGGATGGTCTCCCCGTCCCCGGAATCGTAAGGGTACCCTTCGGATGCGGCCATCAGGCAGACCGACCAGCCCTCACGGAAGCTCACGTGGGAGGGGTCCAGGCGTCCCCGGCTGGCCTCGTCGAGGTAGGCGGCGAAATCCCCCTCCAGGAGGGGAAGGATCGCCTGCGCCTCCGGATCCCCGAAACGGCAGTTGTACTCGAGGATCTTCGGCCCCTCCTCGGTGAGCATGAGTCCAAAATACAAAAAGCCGCGGTAGGGCATGTCGTCGGCCTCGAGCCCCCGGATGGTGGGCTGAACGATCTCCTCCTCGATGCGGTCCATCATCGCCGGATCCACCACCTCACGGGAGGCCACGGCCCCCATCCCGCCGGTGTTGGGCCCCTCGTCCCCGTCCCGAAGAGGTTTGTAGTCCCGGGCGGGCGGAAACAGCTGATACTCCCCGTCGGCCACCGCGGCGATGACGGTCAGCTCCACCCCCTCCAGAAGCTCCTCGACCAGCACGGGTTCGATCGAGCCGAAGCGCTTCTCCTCGTACACCTCCCGGATGTACGCCTCCACGTCCTCGGGACCCTCGGGGATCGAAACCCCCTTCCCCCCGGCCAGACCGTCGTACTTGAGGACGGTCGGGTACTCCGCCACGAGGTCCCGCAGTTCGTCGGGGGACTCGGCCAGCCGGTAGTCGCCCGTGGGTACGCCGTGGCGGTTCATGAAATCCTTGGCGGTGGACTTGCTGGTCTCCAGGCGAGCCGACGAATCCCGGGGGCCCCAGCAGGGGATCCCCGCCTCCCGGCAGGCGTTCGCCAGCCCCTTCTCGAGGTAGGCCTCGGGGCCGACCACGCACAGGTCCACGTCCTCCCGGCGGGCCCGATCAACCAGGTCCTCCACGCTGTTGGCCGCTTCCCCGTCGGCCGGGGATCCGGTCCCGCCGTTCCCCGGAACGACCCGGGTCGTTACGTCCCCCGGGGAGTCCGTAAGCGCCCGTGCAAGAGCGTGCTCGCGTCCCCCGGATCCGACCACCAGAACTTTCATTCGCTGAACGTCCTCCTTTTGTTTTGCCGATCGGCTACCGTGTTCCGGTCGACGGCTGTCGGGAAAACCGGGCCTCGATGAACCGCTGCATCGCACGAGGGTACAGCTCGTGCTCCCGCTCGAGAATCCGTTTCGAGAGCGTCTCCTCGGTGTCGTCCTCCCGGACCCGCACGGCAATCTGGTCCACGATCGGCCCGGCGTCGACCTCCTCGGTGACCACGTGCACGGTGCATCCGGTGACCCTGACCCCGTACTCCAGCGCCTGGGCCTGGGCGTCCAACCCCTTGAAGGCCGGAAGCAGGGACGGATGAATGTTCAGCACGCGGTTCGGGAAATGGTCCAAAAAACCCGAACCCAGCACCCGCATAAAACCGGCCAGGGCCACGAGTTCGCATCGGTGTTCCTGAAGGATCGCCACGGCGTGCTCCTCGAAGTGGCTCCGCCCGAACTCGTCGAAGGGCACGTGGTAGGCCGGGATGCCCCGTTTCTCCGCCCGACGAAGCGCCCTCGCGTCCGGGTTGTCCGAGATCAAAACCACCGGTTCGGCGTCGACCCGCCCCTCCCGGCAGGCCTCGACCAGGGCCATGAAATTGGACCCCCGTCCGGAGGCCAGGATCCCGAGGTTAACCGTCATGTTCACCCTCCTGCGGGGGCTCAGCGTCCCTCCGGCTCACCTCGATCGGACCGGGACGCACCTCTCCGATCGGGACGGCTTCGTCCAGGACGTCCCGCAGCGTTTCGGCCCGGTCGCTGCGGGCCACCATAACCCATCCGATGCCCATGTTAAACGTCCTCACCGCCTCCCCCTCCTCGACAAGGGACAGCACGGGCTCGGCGGCGGGATGATCCCAGGTCGGAAGCTCCACCCGCGCCCCGAGTTCCTCCGGGAGCACCCGCGCGAGGTTCCCGGGCAGTCCCCCTCCGGTCACGTGGACCATGGCGTCGGGCATCAGGTCGGTTTCACGGAGCCGTTCGACCTCCGGGTGATAGAGGCGGGTCGGCTCCAGAAGCCCCTCCCGGGCCGACCCGTCAAAGGCGTCGGGATGGTCCCGAAGAAGCCTGCGAATCAAACTGTAGCCGTTGGCGTGGAACCCGTCGGAGGGAAGGCCGATCAGTCGATGACCCGGCTCGATGCCGCCGGACCGGCGAAGCCGGTTCCGTTCGACGACCCCCACGCAGAACCCCGAGAGCTCGACGTCCCCCGGGTCCAGAAGGTCCGGAAGCTCGGCCGTCTCGCCGCCGCCCAGCACGCAGCCGACCTCCCGGCAGGCGTCGGCCACCCCTTCGACGATCCCCTCGACCGTCGACGCCTCCAGGGGGGCCATGGCCAGGTAATCCAGAAACAGGCGCGGACGGGCGCCCGAGGTAAGGATGTCGTTCACGTTCATCGCCACGAGGTCCCGACCGGCGGTGCCGGGCCGGTCGTGGTCCAGCAGCAGCTTCAGTTTGGTCCCCACCCCGTCGCAGGTCGCGGTCACCACGGGGTCCTCCAGGGGACCCGGGTCCATCGCGGCGGAGAACCCCCCGAACCCTTCCAGGAGTCCCCCGCCGTCCGCCGTTTCGGTGCCGGCCTGAAGGGCCGCGATGCGGTCGACCAGGCGGTCGGCCTTCTCCCGGTCGACGCCGGCCTGTTTATACGTTGACATTCGAGGAACGATCCAGGTCGGTCCCGATCGGCGAGCCGTTGGCCGAGGCCGCCCCGTTCCCGTTGGGATCGTCGGACTTGCGGAACGCGTCGCCGTCGTCCTCCACCTCGACGGGGTAATTGCCGGTGAAGCAGGCCCGACAGTTCTGTTCCCCGACGACCTCCCGCACGCTCTCCACGGAGAGGTACCGGACGGATTCCACCCCCAGGTGGTCGGGCATCTCCTCCAGGGGAACCCGGTTGATCAGAAGCTCCTCCTCGTCCGGGATGTCGATCCCGTAGTAGCAGGGATGGGCCACGGGGGGCGAGGCGATTCGAACATGAATCTCCCGGGCGCCGCGCTCGCGGAACATCTGGGCGATGTTCTTCATGGTCGTGCCCCGGACGATCGAATCGTCCACGATGACGACCCGCTTCCCCTCCACCGTGTCCGGCACGAGGTTGAACTTCTTCTTGACCTTGAGGTTCCTCAGGGACTGGTAGGGAGCGATGAACGTCCGGCCGGTGTAGTGGCTTCGAATCAGCGTGATCTCCTGGGGGAGCCCGGAGGCGTCGGCGAACCCCTTGGTGGCCGAGTTGGAGGAGTCGGGCACCCCCGTCACCAGATCCGCCTCGACGGGGTGCTCCCGCCAGAGGGCCCGGCCCATCTCCACCCGGTACTGGTGGATGGAGCGTCCCCGGTAGAAACTGTCGGGCCGGGAGAAGTAGATGGATTCGAAGGAACACATGCCCGAGACGGACTCGCCGGGCAGCCGGAACGTCCGCACGCCCTCCTCGGACACGAAATAGCCCTGCCCGGGCTCGATCTCGGCGACCGGTTCGGCGTCCAGAATGTCGAAACCGCAGGTCTCCGACGCGAAACAGTAGGTCTCCCCGGTCTCGGTTTCCCGTCGGCCGATGTGCAGGGGACGAAATCCGTGCGGATCGCGCACGCCCCCGATGCCCTCGTCCAGCAGAAACAGCACCGAGTAGGCCCCCCGCACGTCGGCCAGGCCCTCCTTGATCTTCTCCACCGGGTCCTCGGCGTCGGCACGGATCACCCGGTGAAGGATCACCTCCGAGTCGCTGGTCGTGTTGAAGACCGACCCTTCCTCCTCGAGTCGTTCCTTCAGGATGCCGGCGTTGGTGAGATCGCCGTTGTGGGTGAGGGCGATCAGCCGATCCTGGTGGGTCACCACCAGGGGCTGAGTGTTGCCCGCCGTGACGTGTCCGGAGGTCGAATACCGCACGTGGCCGAGCCCGAAGGTGGGGTCCGGACCGTCCCGGAAGGGGTTCTCCAGGCGCTGAAGGATCCCCTCGGAGAAGACGTTGGTCACCAGCCCGAGGTCCTTGTGCACGCGGTGGGTGCCGTTGCCCTCACTGAGGATGATCCCCGCCCCTTCCTGGCCGCGGTGCTGCTGGGCGTGCAGCCCCAGGTAGATGTCCCGTGCGGCGGTCTCGCTGTTGTAGACGCCGAACAGACCGCATTCCTCGTTCATCGGCGTAGCCAGCCTCCCGTCCTCGGATGCGACACCGCGAGGTGCCGGTTGCTGCCCTCCATCGGTCAGACGCCCGTCCGGGTCGGCGCCGAGGGCCGATCCCCGGTCACGGCCCCATACAGCGATCGAAAGAAATAATACCCCCAGCCCCAGCGGTCGTCCCGGGACCGGCGGTCCCCGTAGTGATCCTCCCGGTACAGGTACCGTTCCGGATGGGGCATCAGGCCGAACACGCGGCCAGTTTCATCCTGCAGGGCGGCGATGTCGGCCTGGGAACCGTTGGGGTTATCAGCGTAGACGAGCGGCACCCGCCCGGCCTCCCGGTAGGCTTCGGCCCGCCCCTCCTCGGCCGCGAACCGACCCTCCATGTGGGCCACCGGAAGCTCGAAGCGATCCGGCAGCCCGCCCAGGTAATGTTCGTTGGACGCCTCGACCGAAAGCCCCACCCAGCGGCAGACGAACCGCCGGGAATCGTTCTGGATCAGGCTCCCTTCCGGGAGGAGCCCCAGCTCGAGCAGGATCTGAAACCCGTTGCAGATCCCGAGCACGAACCCCCCCTCCCGGACGAAGTCGCTCAGGGCCCCGTCCAACTTCCGCTCCAGCACCAGACGGGCGAACCGCCCGGCCCGCACGTAGTCCCCGTAGCTGAACCCACCCGAAAGCACGACCACCCGGTGCTCGCCGAGGTCGGCGGGCTTCAGGTCGGCGATCGGGCGCACCGACGCGTCGAATCCCACCGTCCGAAGCGCACGCGCCGTCTCCCGGTCGCAGTTGGTGCCCGGGAACTTCAGTAGTAGCGCTCGAGGCCCTGCGTCCATCGGCCCTTGAGTTCCTCCAGGGGGACGTCCAGAACCGTGTGGTCCCCGGCGTTTACCCGCAGTCGATCGTGGGAGGGGTCCGCGCGCCCCACGACCGCAAACGGCTGATCCGCCAGCGTCTCCCGAAGATCAGGCAGATCCGACTCGTCAATCACCATTAACAGGCGCCCGGTGGACTCCGCGAACAGCGTTTCCGTCGGCGTGAGGGTTCCCTCGACGGGCACCCGCTCGAGGTCGACCTCGAGTCCGACCGTTCCCCCGAACCCCATCTCCGCCAGGGCCACCCCGAATCCACCGTCCGAGAGGTCGTGGGCCGCCCGAACCCACCCTTCCCGAACGCACCCGTGGAAGGCCCGGTAGCGGGCCGGAAGCCGATCGAGGGGTGTGTCGGGTACCGTTCCTCCCCGACCCTCCGCCCGGCGATAATACACGCTTCCACCCAGCTCCCGGCGGGTGGTTCCCAGCAGCCCGAGGACGGCCGGGTCGGACCCGGCGCCCGTGCCGGTAGCATGCGCGGCGTCCTCGAGGATGCCGACCCCGCTGACGAGCAGCGTGGGGGGAATGGACACCGTCTCACCCGCGTCAGTTTCGAAGGAATTGTAGAAGGAGTCCTTCCCCGAAATGAACGGACACCCGAAGGCCCGGGCCGCCTCGGCCATCCCGCGGGCCGCCTCCACCAGCTTGCCCAGCTCCCGGGGATCCTCCGGGCTGCCCAGGCTGACGTTGTCCAGCAGCGCGATGGTGTCCGGGTCCGCCCCCGAGCTGACCATCTGCCGAACGGCCTCGTCCACCACGGCCCGGCCCATCCTGTAAGGATCGAGGCGACCGTAGGCGGGGGACAGCCCCAGGCCGACCGCCAGGCGTCGGTCGCTTCCGTCGACCCGGAGGACGACGCCGTCCTGGGGGGCGTCCCCGTTGGCCCCCGCCAGGGGTTTGAGCACGGTGTTGCCCTGAACCTCGAAGTCGTACTCGCGGACCACGGGCGCCCGGGAGGCCACGTTCAGATCCTCCAGCACGCCCCGAAGCCGGTCACCCGGCTCGGCGGTCGTGTCGGGCGGATCCTCCGCGGGAACGGCCGAGGGATCGTACACCGACTCCATCGTTCGCCGGGGCGGATCGTGGAGAAACGTTCCGTCCAGGTCGCAGAGGGTCTCCCCCTCGTGGCGAACCTCCAGGCGGCCGGTGTCCGTGACGGTCCCGATGCGGCGGCAGGTGGTCTCGTAGGTTTCGGCCAGGCTCTCGAGGTCCTCAACCCGCTCGGGTTCCACGGCCACAACCATCCGTTCCTGGCTCTCCGAGAGGAAAATCTCCCAGGGACGGATGCGTTCCTCCTTGAGGGGGACTTCCTCCAGTCGGACGACCCCCCCGGTCTCCGCGACCATCTCGCCCACGGCGCTGGAAAACCCCCCGGCCCCGCAGTCCGTGACATCCTCCACCCACCCTCGCCGGCGCACCTCCAGCAGAAAATCGGTCATCTTTTTCTCCTCGATGGGGTTCCCGATCTGCACGGACCCCTGATCCTCCTCGTGGCTCTCCTCCGAGAGGGTGTCCGAGGAGAAGGTGGCGCCCCCGAGTCCGTCCCGGCCGGTGCGCCCGCCCACCACCATCAGGGCCAGGCCGGGCCGAACGCCCTTGTCGATCCGATCCACCGGCAGCACCCCCACGGTACCGCAGAACACCAGGGGGTTGAACACGTACCCGTCCCCGAAGTGGATCGCGCCGGCCACGGTGGGGATGCCCATCCGGTTCCCGTAATCACGAACGCCCCGCACGACCCCCTGAAAGATGCCCCGCGGGGGAAGCACCGACTCCGGGAGTTCCTCAGGACCCACGCGGGGATCCCCCAGGCAGAAGACGTCCACCGAGGCCACCGGGCGGGCACCCTGTCCCGCCCCCAGCACGTCCCGGATGACCCCCCCCAGCCCGGTGTTGGCACCCGCGTAGGGCTCGATCGCCGAGGGGTGGTTGTGGGTCTCCACCTTCATGCAGACGGCCCGTTCGTCGTCCAGCCGAACAAACCCGGCGTTGTCCTCGAACGCGCTGAGGACGAACCCGGGCCGTTCCCGTCGGGCCTCCCGGGTCACGTCCCGAACGAACGTGTCGAAAATGCCGTCGACGGTATGGGTCTCATCCCCGCGGCGGTGGTGAATCTCGGCGGCGAAGACCCGATGCTGGCAGTGCTCGCTCCAGGTCTGCGCCAGCACCTCCAGCTCCAGGACCGTCGGGTCCCGTTCCAGGGTGCAAAAATGGTCGCGAATGGTGAGAAGATCCTCGGGCTGCAGCGCCAGCCCACGGCGCTCGTTCAGCTCGGCCAGCTCCTCCTCGGACATCGACCGGAGGCCGACGCCGCCCTCAACCGTCGTGGGCATGGGACTCCACGCTCCAGCGGTGAACCACGGGGTTAACGAGGTCCCGTCGGGCGGTCTCGAGCAGACGTTCATCCCCGTTCGACGCAAACAGGTAGTGGCGCTTCAGGATCGTCAGACCCTCCAGGGTCAGCCGGGGGTCGGGCGCCTCCTCCAGGAAGTCCAGGAGGTACTGACGTTCGAGGTCCAGAACCCCGGGTTTAAGACCCACGTCGAGCCGATGACAGAAATCCCGACGAAGGGACCCGCCCTCGTCCGCCGGACGCAGTTTCCAGCGCTGGCTGACCTCGTCCACCAGCACGTCGAGCACGAAGGCCTCGAGCGCGTCCCGCGGCGCCTCGGTCGTCAGACGGTAAAGACGCGTCGTCTCCACGTCCCCCCGCACGCCGTCCCCGGAATACAGCACGTCCTCGGCCGGCTGCCGGGGGGAGAACCGATCCGCGACCTCCAGTTCGTACTCCATCGTGCGCCACGCTCCACGGTGGAAGTGTCCGCCCGATCAGACCGCCGGCCCCGGGAACACCTCTCCCCGGGCAACAATCCACCCCTTCGGGGTCTTCGAGCGGTCGGGACGACACGTGAGGACGAGCCGAAGGACGGGTAAGAGGATCCCTCCGGCTTTCATCACAGTGTACCAGTGTCCGCGACCGATGGCATCGGCCGCGGCGAGGTTCATACGAGGTTGGCGGTCACGTCCCGGGATCCGGAATCCCGTTCCTCACGGAACCGACGGGCCGCCTCCACGAACCCCAGAAAACAGGGGCTCGGACGCCCCGGGCGGGAACGAAATTCCGGATGAAACTGGGTGCCCAGGAAGAACGGATGGTCCTCCAGCTCCAGAATCTCCATGCGGGGACCGGACCGACCCGAGAAACGCATGCCGTGCTCCTCGAGGCGGTCCACGTAGTCCGGGTTCACCTCGTAGCGGTGCCGATGACGCTCCCGAACGCGCTCCTCGCCGTACAGGGAGCCCGCCAGGGAATCCGGGTCAACCTCGGTGACGTGCTCGCCCAGGCGCATGGTCCCCCCCATTCGTTCGACCCCGTCCTGATCGGGAAGCAGGTCGATCACGGGGTGCGGGGTCCCGCTGGTCACCTCCGTCGAATCGGCTCCCTCCAGCCCCACGACGTTGCGGGCGAATTCGATGACGGCCATCTGAAACCCGTAGCAGAGCCCCAGGTAGGGGACGTTGGCCCGTCGGACCCGGCGGATGGCCCCGATTTTCCCCTCGGTGCCGCGTTCCCCGAAGCCCCCGGGCACGAGGAGCCCGTCCACGCGCTCGAAGCGATCCAGGTCGTCGACCTGAATGTCGTCCGAGCTGACCCACGTCACGTCCACGTCCAGTCGATGGGCCAGCCCCGCGTGTTTGAGGGCCTCGAACACCGAGAGGTAAGCATCCTCGAAATCGTATTTCCCCACCATCGCCACCTGAACCCGCCCGGTGGACTCGCGGGTCACGATGTCCCGCCAGGCGGTGTCCCAGCCCCGGCTTTCCAGGTCGAGGGCGTCCATGACGTACCGGTCCAGCCCCTCCTCCTCCAGGGCCAGGGGGACGTGGTAAATATCCTCCAGGTCCGGGGCGCTGATGACCGCCTCGGTGGGCACGTCACAGAACAGGCTGATCTTCTTGCGGGTCCCCTCCTCGAGGCGATCCTCGCAGCGTCCCACCACGATGTCGGGGTGCAGCCCGATCTCACGAAGCGATTTCACGCTGTGCTGGGTGGGTTTGGTCTTCTGTTCGCCGTTGTTGGTAAGGGGAATCAGCGAAACGTGGGTGAGCAGACAGCGATGGTCCTCCAGCTCCCGGCGAATCTGGCGGACGGCCTCGAGGAACGCCATGCCCTCGATGTCCCCCACCGTGCCCCCGAGCTCGATAATGCAGACGTCCTTCCCCTCGGCGCAGTCGAAGATCCGCTGCTTGATCTCGTCGGTGACGTGGGGGATGATCTGAACGGTCTTCCCCAGGTAGGCTCCGGATCGTTCCCGCTCGATGACACTCTGGAACACCGACCCGGCGGTGATGATATGGTCGGAGGTCATGTCGACGTCGAGGAACCGCTCGTAATTGCCCAGGTCCAGGTCCACCTCGCCCCCGTCGTTGAGCACGTAGACTTCCCCGTGCTCATAAGGGTTCATGGTCCCGGCGTCGACGTTAAGGTAAGGATCGATCTTGATGGCGGTGAGGTCCAGACCGTGGTTTGTCAGAAGCCGGCCCGTGGACGCGGCGGTGATTCCCTTCCCCAGGCCGGACATCACGCCGCCCGTGACGAACATAAACCGCGGCTGATCTGGGGACTCCCCGGCCATGACCGGTCGGCTCCTCCCGGCGCCCGAACGACGACGCCCGATTCAGGTCGAACCCACCCTCCGCCCCGCTTTAGGTGGGTGGAACACGGACTGCTCACGTGGTGATTATGGCACGCCACCCCGCTCACCCGAAGCGCCGGACGCCCGGGCTCCGAACGACCGGGAATTTGACG
Organism: uncultured bacterium; assembly: GCA_964510695.1. GTDB lineage: Bacteria > T1Sed10-126 > T1Sed10-126 > T1Sed10-126 > CAZEBV01 > CAZEBV01. The sequence continues at coordinate 3,650 of CAZEBV010000008.1, read as the reverse complement.
TTCCCGAACCTGTCGTATATGGTTATTCTGCATGGTAACAGACCGGTAACAAAAGCCAAGAGTCCTTTGCCATGACAACCCAATCGGGCGACCCGCTCACGGATCAGCAGCGGCGGGTGTTCGGCTACGTCAAACGGTACATCACGGAGAACGGTTACGCACCGCTTTACCGTGAGATTCAGCAGGGGGTCGAGCTCAGCAACGTCGGCCTGGTTTACAAGAACCTCCAGGCCCTCGAGAAGAAGGGGTACATCCGAAAAGAAAAAAACACGAAACGGGGCATTACGCTGACGGACGTCGGCCGCGACACGGACGTCGGGTCGGTGCCCGGTCAGTTGAGCCTGTTCGAGGAGTAAGGCCCCGTACGAGCGTCCACGGGCCGGGGCGCGGCTGAAGCGTGCACGATCATCTCCAGGGAGGGTGAAGGAATGGCCGTTGCCAAAGAACGTCACACGCTGCAGGAGGCGCAGGACCTTCAGGACCTTTACACCGAGGAGGAGGCCCTCGAACGGGCCCGCCCCTACTTCGACGGGGATCAGATGGCCGCGGAGACCTTCCTGAAAAAATACGCCGTGCAGCCCCCGGCCAGCGAGGTGCAGGGCGAGGGCCTGTACGTGGAGGCCACCCCGGCGGACATGTGGGACCGCCTGGCCCGCACGGCGGCCTCCGTCGAGGAGGACTCGGAGTACTGGGCCGAACAGTTCCGGCAGGTCCTGGACGACTTCACCGTGGTGCCGCAGGGCAGCATTATGTTCGCCCTCGGTAACCCCTACCAGAAAAGCTCCTGCAGCAACTGCTTCGTGCTTCCCCTGAGCGACTCCCTCGAGGGCATCTTCGAGACCCTCAAACACATGGCCCGCACGTATTCCTACCGGGGCGGCGTCGGCGTGGACATCAGCGTGCTCCGGCCCCGCAACACGGAGGTCCGCAACGCCGCGCGGGTCTCCACGGGCGCCGTCAGCTTCATGGACCTCTTCTCCCACGTCACCGGACTCATCGGCCAGGCCAACCGCCGCGGCGCGCTGATGATGACCATCTCGGACCGCCACCCCGACCTCTACAACCCGGACGGGGACATGGACTTTTTGACCATCAAGCGGGACCTCGACAAGGTCACCAACGCGAACATCAGCGTGCGGATCTCCGACGACTTCATGTGGGCGGTGGAGAACGACGAGGAATGGACGCTCTCCTGGCGCCGGGAGGACGACAAGATCTACTGCGGCCATGACTTCCTGGCCGAGGACGAGGGCCCCGACCTGAAGGTCGAGCGGACCTTCCCCGCGCGGGAAATCTGGGACACGATCGTGGAGTCCGCCACCGAGTCCGCCGAGCCCGGGGTGATCTTCTGGGACCGGGTCCGGGAGGAGTCCCCCTCCGACCAGTACGAGGAGGAGGGCTTCAAGACGATCAGCACCAACCCCTGCTCGGAGCTCCCGCTGGGTGCCTACGGGGCCTGCACCCTGCTTTCGATCAACCTGACGCAGTTCGTGGAGGACCCCTTCACCGAGGACGCCCGGATCGACTACGAATCCCTCGACGAGCACGCCTACGTGGCGACCCGGTTCCTCGACAACGTGAAGACCATCGACTCCGACAAGGTTCCCCTGAACGAGCAGCAGCAGACGGCCCTGAACGGCCGCCGGATCGGCATCGGCACCCACGGGCTGGGGGACACCCTGGCGATGCTGGAACAGAAATACGACTCCCGCGAGGCCGTCCGGACCTGCGAGGAGCTCTACGGCTCCATCCGGGACTCGGTCTACTCCGCCAGCGTGGAGCTCGCCAAGGAGAAGGACCCCTTCCCGGTCTTCGACTGGGAGAAGCACCGCCGTTCGCCCTTCATCCAGCGGCTCCCGGAGGACCTCCAGGAGGAGATCAAGGAGCACGGTCTGCGCAACATCGCCTGCCTGACGCTGGCACCGACCGGAACCGTCTCGACGATCTCGCGGACCTCCTCGGGCATCGAGCCGATCTTCCGCCTGAAATACAAGCGCCGGGTGCGCCAGAACGACGGGGAGAAGGTCTACGACGTCTTCCACCCGCTGGTGCAGGAGTACTTCGACGAGCACGAGGACGCCGACTCCCTGGAGGATCTGCCGGACTACTTCCAGACCGTCGCCGACATCGAACACGTTCGGCGCACCAAACTTCAGGGCACGATCCAGCGCTACATCGACCACAGCATCTCCAACACCATCAACATCCCCGCCGACCTGGACGAGGACCTGCAGGACGTGGTGGACCAGTCCTACCGGCGGGCCTGGAAGGAAGGCTGCAAGGGCTACACGGTCTACGTGGACGGCTCCCGCACCGAGTCCCCCCTCATCACCGAGGAGCAGGAGCCCGAGGTCGTCTCCGAGGACCTGCAGTACAAGGGCGATACCCGCGTGTGGGAGTTCGTCGACGATTACGGCAAGTTTTACATCATCGAGGGTGACGACCAGATCTTCATCGTCGGCTACCCGGAGAACGGACGCCCCATCCACACGGTGGACGGAAGCGCCGAGGCCGTCCGGGACATGCTGTCGCGCGCGATGGAGGACCAGGAGCGCCTCTCGAAATACGTCCGGCGCTCGCAGGACCCGGTCACCAAGCTGGCCCGGCTGACGTCCCTGGCCCTGAAGC
>CAZEBV010000008.1:0-1012 GCA_964510695.1 uncultured bacterium | reverse complement strand
AGGACGACCTCACCGAGAACCTCTTCAAAATCTTCAAGTACCGGAAGATCGAACAGGCCGAACAGTGCCCCGAGTGCCAGTCGGTGCACCTGCGTCACTCGGAGGGCTGCGTCGTCTGCGACGAGTGCGGCTGGACGAAATGCACGACCTGAGGTAGGAGGGATAACTGGTTAAGACTAAATTGGCGGGAAAGTAAAAACTTCGATGGATCTAAGCTAAAGGGGTCCTACGGGGTCCTACCTAGCCCCATGTACGCCAGAAATCATGAGCACCTGTTCAGGTAGCTTAATTACGCCCGCCTTGAAGGATGCACAAATTAAATTCCTAAGAAGCCATTGCGCTTTCCGGCCAGAAAGTGAAGGCTCACAGAGTGGATCGGGCGGGACTCAGCAGAGAGTCCCAGAAGCCAAGCGCCACAAGACCTTGTCTGGGTGGCGTGGCGCTCGGCCGGTCCCTTGAGAGCCAAAGAGACAATTGGCGGAAAGAACTGACATCCCTCCCTGTCTAGGAGGATCGGTGTCAGAGTCTTGAATCCAGTTTCTCTTCCCTCGCAAGGAGGCCTCCCCTCCTTGCGGGGTTTTTTTCATTAGTAAAGGACTCCCTATAGGAAACCCCCGTCCAACACCCAACTCAAACTAGTTCCAATCAGTAAGGTTAAAAAAGGGAATCCACGGCACCGAAGAAAATTACGTCAATCCTACCCTCATTTCTTCTTCGGCAACCATACACGAACTTTCCAGCCGAAACCAAGGCCATCAGAATGGGACCCCTTGGAAAGACAAAGGTGAGCACAAGACCAGATAAGTCCTTTGGCCTTTAAATGTTGATGGTAATATAAGGGTAACAAATCAGCTCGTCAATAAGGCTGTCCAGTGAACCACTTGAACCACCACTTGATGAAAAGGCACCCTCCTCACTGACTGGGTTACAATTTAGCAACATGCCGTATCATCCCCTCGATACTTGGGGTGTCTCCATGCTTCTCTCGGACCGTGACATCCTGCATCACCTC
>CAZEBV010000007.1:0-26248 GCA_964510695.1 uncultured bacterium | reverse complement strand
GGACAACTTCGGGATTGGCGACACGCTCGATTTCGATTTCAAGCACGAGATGGTCGAGCGTACCCAGTCGGCCAGCCTGGTCGTGAAGGACCTCGGGCGGGAGAACGTCCTGGCCTGAGGGGCAAAGCCCCGGTGGACCGGAAAGACGGTACAATGCGGCCCGAGCGATCGTGCGAGCTTATCCTTCGGGGTTGATTTCGCGGGGTTCATCCCGGTTATTTTTTTCTGGACTGATTTAAAGTCGTGCTGGGGTCGGGTTCGCACCTGAGGAACCAGCCACCGTCGGGGAGATGATCGAGATGGAACAGAATCAAGTGACCGGTTGGCCCGCCTGGGTTTCGATCCTCGGGATCCTGGTGGCCCTGCTGGTGGGGCTTGTGGTCGGGTGGGCCGCCCACGGCCTGATGATGCACCGGATGATGGACGGATCCGGTGGGATGATGGGTGGGATGGGCATGATGGGGGACCGGGGCATGATGGGTGGGATGATGGACGGCTCGGACGAGAAGGCCCGCCCCTCCCGGTCGGGCATGATGGCCCGCTGCCGGGGGATGATGGGCGAAGGAGGCTGTCCAATGATGCAGGCCATGGGCGACACGCAGCGCCAGTCCCCCGAGCAGCTTGCCTCCTCGGTGTTTGACGACCTTGACACGGAGACGCGTGAGTGGATCACGACCATCCGGGGGAACGTCACGCCCGAAGACGCGCGGGGGCAGGACTCGGTCACCGTGGACGTCGGCGCCGGCGAGCAGGGGCTGACGTTCGAGCCGGCGCTGCTTCGGGTGGACCCGGGGACGACGGTGCGCTTCCGCTGGACGGGCCGCGGCGGGGTTCACGACGTGTCGTTCAAAGGATCCGACCGAACCAGCACCCGCACCTACGAGGCGGGGCACACCTGGACGATCACCCTCGACGACCCGGGTGTTCGCCGGTACATCTGCCTACCCCACCGTCCCCTCGGGATGAAAGGGCTGATCATGGTGGGGGAGTCGGGCTAGCGCGGCGAGAAGTTCCTCGTTCTCTCAAACCTTCAAAGCACGATCGAACTCCCTGACGTTTTCCTGAACCAGGAGGCAACCTCCCATGGCCGAGTCACCGCCCAACTGGCACTTCGAGTACCTGGCCGCGATTTACGATTACCTTTCCTTCGACCGCAACTACGAGCCGATCCTCGACGGCCTGGACGTCGCTGCCGGCGACCGGGTGCTGGACCTGGCCGGGGGCACCGGCGCCTTCCTGGAGGCCCTCGGGGAACGGACCTCGATCCGGGCGGAGGACGCCTGCCTGGTGGACCTCTCGCGGGCCATGATCCAGCAGGCGAGGGGACGGGGAATTCGCAGCACCGTGCTGGGGGACACGGCCTCCCTGCCCTTCGGGGACGGGCGGTTCGACGGCGCGGTCGCGGGGGACGCCCTGCACCACCTGGGCGACCCCCTCGCCGTGTTCAGGGAGGTACGGCGGGTGCTGGCACCCGGGGGCCGATTCGTCATCGAGGAGTTCGACCCGAGCCGGCTGATGGGCAAGCTGCTCTACGGGATGGAGCGGCTGTCGGGGATGGGCAGCCAGTTCATGGAGCCCCCGACGTTAAAAGGGCTGATCGAGCAAATTGATTGGGCCGACGTCACCCTGCGCCGGGACGGGTTCGTTTACTACCTGATCGCCCGCGCGTAGCCCGGGGAGCCCATCGGGTTCGCTCTTTTACCGGAACGGGTCAGGCCATCAGGGTGAGAAAGTCCACCAGCAGCTTCGCCCCGCCGATCAGCAGCACGACCGCGATCACCCGCTGCACCGTTTCGGCCCTCCAGTAAAACGAACCCAGCCGGGAGCCCAGGTAACCGCCCACCACGACCACGCCCAGCAGTGACCCGGTCATCGCCCAGTCGACGTGACCCCTGATCAGGTGTCCGGAGAAGCCGGCGAGCGAGTTGAGAACCACGAAGCCCGCGGCCGCGGCGGCCGCCTGCCTGGGGTCGACCCGAAAAACAACCAGCAGGACGGGAATCAGCAGAAAGCCCCCGCCGCTGCCGGTGATCCCCGCCAGCAGCCCCAGGACGATCCCCAGGCCCAGGCTCAGAAGCCAGTACGTCTCCCCCGGGAGCCCATGAGCCCCGTCACGGTCCACCGTCGGAAGAAACAGCAGCCGAAGGCCGGCGGCCAGCAGCGTCACGCCCAGGACGAGCACGAAGACCGTCCGGGTGAGCGGAATCAGTCCGCCGGCCAGGGACGCCGGGATGGAGGTCACGAGGAAGGGAACCAGCAGTCGGGGCCGGAAGAACCCGGCGCGATAAAAGTGTCCGAAGCTGATGCCGGCGACCGCGACGTTCAGCACCAGGACCACCGGCGCCACGATCGGCGCCGTAACCCCGGCCAGCGAAAGCACGGCCAGGTAGCCGGTGGCCCCGCCCAGCCCCACGCTCCCGTAGAGGAGAGCGACGATCAAAAAACCCGCGTAAACCAGCCAGGGAAGCTGAGCCTCCAGGGGGGATCACTCCCAACAAAAAGAGGTCCGGGCGAACGACGCGGGCCCCCGGAACCGAGCCGAAAAGTCTCAATTCCGGACGTTCATGGCACTCAGCAGGCGTCGAACCCACCGGTTCAGGGGGTTTGGGAGGTACCCGATCAGCTTTAACCCCAGGCGGAACGTCAGGGGGAACGCGATCTCCTGTTTCCTTTCCTCCATGCGGTCCACGATGTATCGGCCAGCCCACTCGGCCGAGGGTTCGAGGAAGGACGGCGGGGGATCGTAGGGGAAATCGTCCCCTTCGGTCATCGCCGTTTTGACCGGGCCGGGGCAGACCACCGAGACGTCGACGTCCACCCCTTTCTCGCGCCACTCGAAGTCCAGCGAGTCCAGCATGTATTTGACGGCGACCTTGGAGGAACCGTAGGCGGAGCCGCGGGGAAGCGGGCCGTAGGCGGCCGCGCTGCTCATGCCCACCAGGTAGCCCTCGTCGGACTCCCGCAGGTACGGCAGAACCGCCTCGATCCCGTACACCATCCCCAGGTAGTTCACCTCCATGTTCCAGGCGAAGGTGTCCGCATCGAAGGGCCGTTCCCCCAGTACGCCGAACACGCCGGCGTTGAAGAAGGCCACGTCGATGCCCCCGAAGGTCTCGGCGACGGCCTCGACGACCGCCTCGTGCCCGGATCGATCGGTCACGTCCAGGGGAAACATGGCCGCACGGGTTCCCTCGCAGGCCTCGGCGACCTGCTCCAGGGCCTCCTCGCTGCGGGCGGAGAGGGCGACTCTGCAGCCCCGGCGGGCCAGCTCGAGCGCCACCGCCCGTCCGATGCCGGACGAGGCGCCGGTGATCCAGGCCGTTCTGCCCTCGAAGTCCAGGTCACCCAACGGCGGGTCCTCCCGTGATGCCGGGGATGAGCCGTACACGAACGCGGATCTGGACGGATGTTAGCACCATAACGAAAATCCGACGGTGGCAGGGTGGTCGCCTCGCCTTTCCGTCCGGCTTCCCGGTCGATTCTTGTTTCCTTCCCCGGTGAACCCCTTTAGGGTAGGCTCGCGCCTGAAGGTAGGCCTTGCCGATCATCGGGACGGAAACTAGAACGGAGGACGCCGCAATGGCGGAACGCTGGTTTCGGATGCCCTGGGCCCTGCTGCTGGCGGGTGGGCTGCTGGTGCTTTCGTCCTGCGGGGGGCCGCATCACACGGGTGAGGTGACCGAATCCAGGGCGGGTTTCATCGATCATCCGGCGCTCACGAAACTCACGGTGGACGAAAGCTTCGAGACCGTCTGGACGACCGTGCTCGAGATCGTGGAGGAACGGTCGTACGAGACCGTGGAACGGGATCGATCCACGAAGCAGAAGACCTACACCACCACCGTTTCCCGGGACGATCGTCCCCGTGATGAACAGCTTCGTGAGACGGTCACCGAGGGGCGCGGCACGATCGTGGCGACCACGGAGGACGGGCGGGAGGTTCCTCTCGAGCTGAAGGAAGATCACAGCTGGGGGATGACGATGCTGGATATGCTGGATCGGGCGGGTGGAGGGGAAAGCGTGACTCTGCAGCACGACGGGGTCGAGATCAGCGTGCTCAGCCACCGGGACGCTGAACGCCACGACGAGGAAATCCGCGCCGTGTTCGACGAAATTCGGGACCGGTTCGGGGAGTCTAAGGAGTAAGGGGGGGCAGCACGCGGCCCGTCGTCGACGGAACGGCTTCGACCCCGGGACCCGAGCATCGGCCGGGACGAACGCGAAGGGCTGCCCGTTATCCTCGCCCAGCCGGGTTCCCCGGGGTTGGACCTCCCCCGGAACGAAGATGCGCTACCGGAACCAGATTTTCATCCCGATCTGAAGCGAGTCCAGTTCGGAGTCCTCGACGCCCGGCTGGTCCCGGGTTTCGTCGCGCATGCGGAGGTACTCGAAAAAGACGGAGACCGGGGCTTTCCCGGCCCGAAAATCAACCCCGCCCCCGTAGGCGAAGTCGTTCCAGTTGTCCGTCTCACAGCTCAACCGGCAGACCTCGAGCTGACCCATCGTGATGCCCGCCAGCGCGTAGGGTTTGACGGGGGACTTGAACGGCAGGGTGACCCTGCCCAGTCCACCGAAGTAGTAATTGACGGTCGATTCGGTCGTGGTTCCGTCCAGATCGTCCCGGTCATCGCCGGATATCCCGTAGCGAAGCTCGACCCCGAGAATCCGATCCAGCTGGATCCCGTAGCGGGACTCGAAGCTGCCGTAGGTCACCTCGTACTCGTAGGGGCCTCCCCCGAGTGGCGTCCGGTCTCCGGTCTCGTTGTAGGTGATCTGTCCGGCCGAAAATCCAATGTAGGGCTCAGGTTCGGCGTGCAGCGGCGTGACGAACAGCAAAAAGGAAAGCGCCAGGATCGCCGTGACCGTCGTCCATAAACGTGTTTTCAAGGTGAACCCCCCCGAAAAGACTCCAGGCTGCGAAGTTCCCACACTGTATGACAGCTGAACCGTAAAACCAAAATTCTTCCGGGGACCGGGATTTGAACGGCTGTCCGGCGGGGCGCCCGGGCCTTCGAGGCGTTCAGTTGGCCCCGGAGACCGGCCTGGGGATCCCCTGAGTGCTTTTTTCCGGCCGTGGCCTCCGCGGGCGTCAACCCCCGCGTGTTTCCGGCGAACTGGACCGGCCGGTCCGATGGTTGCCCCCGTGATCGGCCGCCGGTCGTGTAAGATAACCATCGGCCGTTCCGAACCATCGGTCACCGCCGGGAGGCGTTCCCATGACGCGAATCACGCCGTGGAGCCTGGTCCTCTGCCTGGTCCTGATCCTCGCCGCCGCGCAGGTCCGCGCGGAGTGTGATGCCCTCGACGTCCAGTCCCACCGGCTTGAGTCGGATACGGACTACCGGTGGGTGACGGGCACCGCCGTGAACACCTCGGCCGACACCCTGAGCTTCGCCCAGGTGGCGTTCGCGGTCGAGTCCGACACCGGCCAGGTGGGCGAGGCGTTCGACCTCGTGAACGACCTGGGCCCCGGGGCCCAGTGGCAGTTCAATGCCCTGGTGCTGATCCGGGAGGCCACGCGGGTCGAACTGCAGGAAACGACCTGCCAGAAGAGCCCCTGAGGGGCGTCTGGCCCGGGGCACCGGCGCCGGTTCAGGGAGCCCGGTTCAGAGCGAGTCGAAGCGCTCGACCCCCGGGATGTCCAGCACGTAGTCCGGCCCGAAGGCCATGGCCGGGGACCGGGCGCCGATCACCTCGGTTTCGGCCAGCCTCTCCATCGCCTCCACGCAGGAAAGCGCCGTGAACCAGTACGTCTCCGGGGTCTTAAGCCAGGCGTCGGCGGTCTCACCGTTCCGGGAGCGGGCACGTGCGTAAATCCAGTTTTCCGATGCCTCTCGATCCTCCCGGTCGGGCCCGGTGAACAGGCGATCGACGAGCCGTTCGAACCCCCTTCGGATCGGGGCGAACCGCAGCAGAAAGCCCAGGATCGGGGAGAGGGTCCGAAGGACCCGGGCCACGCCCCGGGGCAGCACCACGTAGGTCCTCACCGAACGAGCCCCGGTGCTGTGGGCCGCCGTCACGAGATCACCCAGCGGGGCCGAGGAGGCGGTGCGTCGGCCGTGGGGGAAGTCCACGTCGAGGGTGCGACCGCCCACCGGTTCACGGTGAAGCTGACCGCCCCGCCGCACCCGACCGCCGGAGGGCATCATCCCCAGGGCACTTTTCACGGTGCCCGCGGTGGGGTTGATGTCCGTGTCCACGACGAGGTCCAGCTGTTCGACGTCGTCCAGTCGGTCGGCGACGTGCCGGGCGAGGCAGTCGGTGGGAACCACGTCGAACCCCATCCCGCCCAGGAGGGCCACGCCCGCCTGCCGGGCCCGTTCGTCCCGGGCGAACTGGTCCTCCAGGACCGAGATTTCTCCCGTGATGTCGACGTAGTCGGTTCCGGTTTCCAGGCAGGCTTCCACCATGGGCTCGGCGGTGCGGACGTACGGGCCGGCCGCGTGCATCACGGCGTCGATCGGATCCAGCGCGTCCCGCATCGCCCCCGGCTCCGACAGGGAGAGGACCCGACTCTCCAGCCTGAACCGGTCCGCGACGGGGCGCAGCTTCTCCTCGTTTCGGCCGGCCAGAAGGGGTTCGTGCCCCCGTTCGACGGCCTCCTCGACGATCCACTGACCGGTGAACCCGTAGGCCCCGTACACCATCCAGCGAAAATCCTCCACGGCACCGCTCACCTCCCGGGGGGATAGGAAGGAACGTCCACGTCGTTCGTCGGGAAGCTTTTAGGGTAGATCATGAGGGCCGTCCCCGGGGAGGGCACGGCGGAAGGACGGACGGTCGATGCCTGAACGAAAAGGGAGCGACGGTCCGAATCCCTCGGCCCGCGTCCGGTTCCCGGCTTCCCACCGGCGGGGGTATCCACGGACCGTGCTCGAAAGGGAGCGGGTGGGGAGGGGCCGGCGTCCTCCGTGCGGCGACCTTCCCCCCGAACGCCGAACCCCTCCTACCCGACCCTTCGAAGCCCTTCCCCCGAGGAGTGGCGTCGGGTTTGCTTCGGTGCCAGTATTCGATACAGGGCGTAGCCCATTCCCAGCGCGGTGCTGAAGCTCACCAGGGGATGATCCCGAAGCAGCCGCTGCAGGCGGACCCGCACGGAAGTACCGATCGTTTCGCGCAGGTGCTGAGCCACGTTTTCAACCCGTCGGGCCACCGTTTCGCTTCGGCTGGACTCGTCGAAGCGCTCCCCGGCCAGGCGGATCGCGGCGGCGAGCGTGTTGAGCTGATGGGCCAGGGACACACCGGACTCACCACCCACGTCCGGCGGACCGTGATCGGCGGCGAGGGCCGCGGGAAGTTCGCCGCGGTCACGCAGCCACCGCATCATCCGGTGGGGCAGCCCCGCGAGGGCCCGGTCCACCTGACGGAGGTTCTCCACGATGCGTTCCCCGCGGTCGGAAGCGGGGAGGTCCGGAAAGGACGATGATTGAGGGGGAGCTTGCTTCGACAGACGCTCGAACGGCCCCGAGGGTTTGGTGGGGTCCGAGCCGGCGGGTGATGGACGGGAGGCCACGTTCGATCACCCCTTTCGGGAGGATCCTGCATGAAGGCCGATCCCACCCACGTCCGCCCGCGGAAGATTCCGGTCCGGGGCGACGACCGAACCTACAACAAGAAGTATGGGGAAGAAAAAAGGGGGGCACCAACGAAAAATAGTCTCAGACTGTCAGTCTGACTGATCCTCGTTTTGCTGGTGGTAATCCTGAATATGAAGGGGGAATTTGATGGTGTCCCGATCGATTTTGCGAAGCTCGAAGATCAGCATCAGGTCCTCGGTCTCCGTGTGTTCCCGGGGGGTGGGGTAGAGGAGAAAATCGATGGAGTCCTCCTCGTCGCCCTCCAGCAGCATGCGGTAGTGGGCGTGGCCCTGGATGGCGTGAATGTCGGAGATGACGTCGATCAACTCCTCGGAAGAGCGGCCCCTGAAGTTCCACAGGGGAAGTTCCCAGAGCTTCTGCTCCTGGATCTCGTCCCGGTCGATGCCCGTGAGGTCCACGAAGGCGTCGTTCACGTACACCAGCGTGCCGCTGTCCGAGAGCAGCCCCATGGTGAAGGGAAGGCTGTCGAAGATCTGGATGTCGAGCGGGTTGAAGGGGAGTTCCTTCAGCTCCTGGCCGGAGAGCTCCTCCCGGACGTCCAGGTGGGCTTCGGGGGGGCGAAGGAGTTTCAGGGGGTTGATGTGCATGGCCCGCCCGATGCGCACGACGGTGTCCATCGAGGGCGCGGACTCGGCCCGCTCCAGCTTACCCACGTAGGTGGCGTCGTAGTTGGCCCGGGTGGACAGTTCGGTCTGGGTGAGCCCTTTCTTCAGCCGGAAGGACTTGAGGTTCGTCCGGAAGTTTTCGCGGTAGTCGGACTCGGACTCACCCACGTGTTCATCCCCCCGAAACAATGGTTCCGTTCGTTCCCGGAGGAACCCGCCGAACGGGGTGGATTTTAAAGTTGGGACTCCTTCCCGGAAACGTTCTTCGCGGGAAGCCGGCGGGACTCCGATGACGAACGGTTTGTCAACGTGATTGCCGGTACCACGAGATAATGGCCCCGTAATTGTTGCATACAGTGCGCTAAAATCACACGTATTCGGGTGGCCGGGTGTTCCGGGGGAACCTTGTTGGGCCGGGCGGGCTCAGCGGCGGAATTTTCGGTCCCGCCGGACGGGGGCGCCGCTCAGGAGGCCTGTTCCAGGCGGTAAAGGGCCTCCTGGATGGACCGCTGGACCTGGGGGTCGTCGTCCTGGGCGAAGCGCTGGAGTTCGTCCCGGGAGGCTCCCTCCCAGAGGCGGGCGACGGCCCGGGCGGTCTCACGGCGAAGGTCCTCCTCGGAGGCTTCCCTCAGCAGGCGGAGAAGCTCGGGCACCGCGTCGTGAATGCGGTGTGCCGCGGCGGCCCGCACGGCCTCCCGACGCCGGCGGTCCGTGTCACTGCGGCCCAGCTCCTGCATGACGATGTTGTCCCAGTGCCCCACGTCCACGCGGGAGATGGCCCGGATCGCCCCCTCGCGCAGCACCTCGCTGCCGCTCGAGTAGAACCGTTCCGCGTGGGACGCGGCCTCCTCCGGGGCCAGGGAGGCGTAGTGCGGAAGCGCCCCGGCCCGCAGGGCCTCCGGCCAGGATTCGTCGTTGACGAGCCGCCCGAGGAAGTCACGGACGGCCTCGAACTGCTCCGAGGACAAAGAGTCCGACTCCCGGATGGAGGGACCCGCCTCGGGGGGCTCCCGGTGAAGGTCGGACATTCGGCCCCGATGGAGGTACTGGCCCAGCGACTGTACCCCGGCCCGGCGGATCTCGAGCGGTGCGCCGCTGGCAATCAGTTCGAAGAGTGGTTTAATGAGAGGTCCCGCGGCCAGCGAACCGGCCAGGCGAGCTGCCTGCAGCTTGAGGTCGTCGCTGGAGTGTCTCAGGCAGGTTTCCAGCAGGTCCACCGGATCCGAACGCAGGGAGAACGGGTCCTCGGCCAGACGCTCCAGCCGTTCCGCCAGTTCCTCGACGTCCTGTTCGGGCATGGGATGGCCGCTCCGGGAGTGGGGTCGGGAAGGCTGCCTCGGCGTCCACGATTATAGGCGATCGATCCCCGTTTCGTGATCCGTGAGGTGAGCGTCCCGTGTGCGGCTTCGTCGTGGAGCAGTCGGACGGGGCGACGGCCGACTCGCTGGGCGGCATGGTCGAGACCCTTCGCCACCGGGGCCCCGACGAAAAAGGGTTCTGGGACCATCCGGTGGACGGGGTCGCCATGGCCCAGGGACGCCTGTCGGTGATCGACCCCGAGGGCGGTCATCAGCCCATGGAGCGGGACGGCTACGCCATCGTGCACAACGGGGAAATATACAACTTCCGTGCGCTTCGGAAGACCCTCCGGCAGCACGACCTGACCTTCTCCACCGACTCGGACACCGAGGTCCTCCTGCAGGGCTACCGCCACTGGGGGCGGGAGGTCTTCGACCGGGTTCGAGGCATGTTCGCGGCGGCGCTCTGGGACCCCGAGCGCCGGGAACTCGTGCTGGCCCGGGATCCCGCCGGCCAGAAGCCCCTTTTCTACACCCTGGCCGGGGAGGGCTTTACGGCCGCCTCGGAGATCCAGGCCCTGATGGCCTCGGAGGACGTGCCGGCCAGCGCGGACCACGCGTCGCTGTCCTGGTATTTGAGCCTCGGGTACATTCCCTCCCCCCGAAGCGGGTTCGCCAAAATCAAGAAGCTGCCGCCGGGCCACTACCTGCGGATCAGCGGCGGGAGCGTCGTGGACCAGGTGCGCTACTGGGATCCGGTGTCCTACACGCGAAGCGTCGATCCGCCCCCGGACCCGGTCGAGGCCACCCGGGAGCGCGTCACCGAGGCGGTTCGCCGTCGGCTCGTCAGCGACGTTCCCCTGGGGGCCTTCCTGAGCGGGGGGATCGACTCGTCCATCGTGGTCGGCCTGATGGCCTCCCTGGCGGACGGGCCGGTCAGGACCTTCTCCGCCGGGTTCGAGGACCCCGCCGACGACGAGCGCCCCCACGCCCGGGCCGTGGCGCAGCGCCACGGAACCGATCACCGGGATTTCACGGTGGAGGCGAACCTCCGGGACCTGCTTCCGCGCCTGGTGCGGCACTTCGGGGAGCCCTTCGCGGATTCCTCGGCGGTCCCGACCTTCGCGCTGGCCCGGCGGACCCGCCAGTCGGTCAAGGTGGCGCTGGCCGGGGACGGGGGAGACGAGGTGTTCGGAGGGTATCGACGCTACCGGGCCATGCGGTGGCTGTCACGGGCGGACGACCTGCTGCCCGCCGTCCTTCGGCGCGGGGTTCAGGGGATCGCCCGTGCCTGGGGATCCCCGGCCGATCGGCGTTCGTCGGGCGGCGAACTGCTGAGGCTCCTTCAGCAGCTGGGCGGCTCCGACGCCCGGCGGTACCTGGCGATGGTCGGGCTGGGCGGGGAGGACGTCAAGCCCCGCCTCGTAAAGGGCCCCCTGGCCCGTCCGGGGAAGCGCGGGGGGGAGGAATGGCTGGAGCGGTGGTTTCGCCGGTTCGACCACCTGGAGGACCCCGCGGCGCGGTGCATGGCCGTCGACCTGATGAGTTACCTCCCGGGGGACCTTCTGGTGAAGACGGACATCACCACCATGATGAACTCCCTCGAGTGTCGTACGCCGCTTCTGGACCGGGACGTGGTCGAACTGGGGCTGTCCCTGCCGGGGGGCATCAGGATGAAGGGGACGCGATCCAAGCACGTGCTCAAGCAGGCCTTCTCGGACATGCTGCCGGAGGGAATCGAGGATCGACCCAAGCAGGGGTTCGGCGTGCCGCTCGCCGAGTGGTTCCGGTCCGGCCCCCGAGCCGACGTGCTTCGTGAGATGCTGCTGGATCCCCACTCGTCCTTCGAGGCGATCGTGGACCGCCCACGGCTCGAGGATCTCCTGCGGGATCACCGGGAGGGCCGCACGGACCGGGCCCCGTTCCTGTGGGCCCTCACCGTCCTTCGTCAGTGGATGGAGGCATGGGAGGTTCGCGTCTGAAACACGGCGAATCGTCCGGCCCGCCCCCGTCCGAGCGGGGGACCGGCGGTCCGTCAGATCGGCTCGAAGTCCTCCCTGGGCACGCCGCAGACCGGGCAGTGCCAGTCCTCGGGGAGTTCCTCGAAGGGCGTTCCGGGCTCCACGTCGGCCACGGGGTCGCCCTCCTCGGGGTCGTAGATGTAGCCGCAGATCGTACAGCGATAAAGCTGGTCTTCGTCGGACATGGTGGGTTCCTCGCGGGGATCGTCGGATGGGGAAGAAGCCGGAATAGTCTATGACCGGGTGGGCGCAGTTGCAACCGATAACACCGCCCGATGACGGGCGAGTCCCAATTGTGTTCTCCGAGAGATGTGCTACAGTTAGGAGCCGATCCAGCCGACGGAACGAGGCCCTTCTCTGACCACCCACCGGCC
The DNA here is from genome assembly GCA_964510695.1 of uncultured bacterium. GTDB lineage: Bacteria > T1Sed10-126 > T1Sed10-126 > T1Sed10-126 > CAZEBV01 > CAZEBV01. The sequence continues at coordinate 14,352 of CAZEBV010000007.1, read as the reverse complement.
CTCCGTCGCACCAACCCGACGAGGTGTTACCATGCGACGATACGAGATGATGTTCCTGATGAACGCCGCCCTGCCGGAGGACGATCGCCAGGCGGCCATCGACCGGGTAAAGGACGAGGTCGTGGAGCTGGGGGGGTCGATCGCCCGTGCCTCCCATTACGACGTTCGGGACCTGGCCTACACGATCCAGGACGCGGACCGCGCCGCCTATCATTTGATCCGCTTCCGGCTGGACGGGGCGTCGGTGCAGGAGCTGAAGAATCGGCTCAACCTGATGGACGACCTTCTTCGTTTCCTGATCATTCACCTCGAGGAACAGGACCTCGCCTTCACCGGCTCCTTCACCGAGCCCGAGGACGACGACGAGGCGGAGGACGAGGAAGGGACCTCGATCGAGGAGGGGGACGAAGTCCCCGACGAGGCCGACGAAGAGGACGAAGAAATCGAGGACAATCAGGCGGACGAGGAAGACGAGGACGAGGCCGCCGCGGAGGAGGACGAGGAAGCCGAGGACGAAGAACCCGACGAGGAGCCGGCCGTCGAAGAGACCGAAGAAGACGAGGACGACGAGGAGGACGAAGAGGCGTCGGACGAGGCGACCGAGGACGCGGAGGAACCGGAGGATGACGAGGAAGAAGCCTCCGACGAGGGAGACGAAGAAGAGGCGTCCGACGAAGAGGACGAGGAGGCCGAGGAAGAGGAGGAACCGGCCGAGGCCACCTGATGGGCGGCGGCCCGGTCACCATCCGAGCAGGGAAGGAGGAGTTCTCTTGGCGCGTCATTACAACCGGGTCACGCTGATCGGCAACCTTACGCGCGATCCCGAGCTTCGCTACACCCCCAACAACACCGCCGTCGTCGACTACGGGCTCGCGGTCAACCGCAACTACCAGGACAGCTCCGGGGAATGGCAGGAGGAAACGACGTTCGTCGACATTACCGTGTGGGGACGTCAGGCGGAGAACTGCAGCCAGTACCTGAGCAAGGGCAGCCGGGTCTTCGTGGACGGACGGCTTCGGCTGGATCAGTGGGAGACCAACGAGGGCGACAAGCGTTCCAAACTCGGGGTGACGGCCCAGTCCGTGATTTTCCTGGACTCGGCGCCGGACGCGGAAGGCGAGGGGGGCTCGGAGAGCCCCGACGAGATCCTCGAGGAGCTCGAGGTCGAGGAGACCGAAGACGACATCCCGTTCTGAAGCGTGACGGGCCGCGGCGCGATCCTCGCCCCGAACGTGGCGTGATCTTCGTTCGTCTCCACGTCGATCAGCTTTCCGTGCGACCCCGCGATCACCAGGAGGTGTAACCCATGGGCTACGGACGAGGTCCCCGCCGCAACCGAACGCTCCCGGACGGGTTCAACTACAAACGACCGGGCATGATCGAGGACTTCCTCGACGAGGAGAACAAGGTGCTTCCCCGACGGCGGACCAAGCTCAAGGCTCGCGAGCAGCGGCGGTTGACCCAGGCCGTGAAACGAGCCCGTTACCTGGGATTGATCCCCTACACCGAGGATTGATCGGGGACCGCGTATCCCCGGATGCTCTAATTGGACAAGGCCTGACAGGTCCGACCGGGACGGCGGGGGCCGTCCGGCCGGCCGCACGACGATTCGTGGAGGGTACACCGTGGAAATCATCCTGACGGAGAACGTTCGGAACCTGGGAATCGAGGGCGAGACCGTGGAGGTCGCCGACGGCTACGCCCGGAATTTCCTCTTTCCCGAGAAGATGGCCGTCCGTGCGACCGAGGCCAACAAGAAGCAGTTTCAGCGGCGCCGGGAACGGCTTGAAAAGGAGCGCCGCGAGCGCGAGGAGGCCGCCCGCGAGCTGGCCGAATCCCTGGAGGGTGAGCAGGTCACGCTGACCGAGGCCGCCTCCGACGAGGGCAGCCTGTATGGTTCCGTGGGTCAGGAGGACGTGCTGGAGGCACTCACGGAGGCCGGCTACGAGGATCTGTCCGCCGACCAGATCGTGATCGACGAACCGATTCGGGAGACCGGTGAACACACCGTTCGGGTCAGCCTGGCGGGATCGATCTCGGCCGAGGTGAAGGTTGAGGTTGTCAGCGACTAAAACCGAAGAGGTCGTTAGTTCCCCCCCCTACAGCCCGGAAGCGGAGCGCTCCGTCCTCGGGGCCATGCTGCTTCCGGACACACAGGACCACGTTGGCACCGCCATCCGCGTCCTCGGCAGCCCGGATCTCTTCTTCCGGGAAGCCCACCAGATCATCTACGAGGCCGTCGAGGACATGTACGACCGGGAGGCCGACATCGACCCGGTCACCCTGGCCGAGGAGCTCGAACAGCGGGATCAGCTCGAGGCGGCCGGGGGCGCCAACTACCTGGCGGAGCTCATCAACTCGGTGCCCACCGCGGCCCACGTGGAACATTACGCCGAGATCGTCAAGGAGAAATACACGCACCGGGCGCTGATCGAGACCTGCGAGGAGATCATCCGGGACAGCTACCAGGAGTCCCTGTCGCCGGACGAACTGCTGGACCGGGCCGAGCGCATGATTTTCTCGGTGCGGGAGGGCAAGGGCGGGGAGGGCCTGAGCCGGATCAAGGAAGTCATGCGCTCCACCTTCGAGCGCCTCGAGGAGGCCGATCAGCGGGAGGACGTCATCGCCGGGCTGTCCACCGGATACCCCCAGCTGGACAACCTCACCTCGGGGCTCCAGGAGAGCCAGCTCGTGATCCTCGCCGCACGGCCCGGCATGGGGAAAACGGCGCTCTCCCTCAACATCGCCCAGCACGTGGCGCTCGAGGAGGAGGAACCGGTGGCCATCTTCAGCTTCGAGATGCCCAACAACAGCCTGGTCATGCGGCTGCTTTCCGCCACCAGCCAGGTGTCGTTCGAAAAACTTCGGGACGGCAGCCTGAGCGACCAGGACTGGCACCAGGTCACCAACGCCATGGCCCGGCTGAGTCAGGCGCCGGTGTTCCTGGACGACAACCCCGGCAACGTCCTCCAGATGAAGGCGGACGCTCGGCGGCTCCGGGCGGAACACGGCCTTTCGCTTCTGATCGTGGACTACCTTCAGCTTATCGAGGGACACACCAACGCCGACACCCGTGAGCGGGAGCTGGCCTCCATCAGCCGGGGCCTCAAGCAGCTGGCCATGGAACTGAAAATTCCCGTGATCGCCCTGACGCAGCTCAACCGGAAACCCGAAAGTCGGGGCGGAAGCAAGAAACCCCGGCTGTCCGACCTTCGCGGCTCCGGGGCCATCGAACAGGACGCCGACCTCGTGGGGTTCATCTACCGCCACTACGAGTACTCCAAGGACGAGGCCGACAAGGGGGACGCCGAGCTGATCCTCGACAAGCAGCGGAACGGACCCACCGGCACCGTGCAGCTTCAGTGGGTCGACAAGTACATGGCGTTCCGCAACCCCGAGACCAACCGCGAGGCCCCCTTCTAGCCTTCACCGGGGGCGGGTTGACGGGGATCGAGGGGGCCCCGTCGCGGAATTCGCCGTGGAAAGGATCCTCCATGTTCGTCTGTGAGGCCTGCGGGTATACCAGTCCCGACTGGCTGGGGCGCTGTCCGAACTGCGACGAATACGGGACCCTGCAGCCGGAGGGCGACGAGGAGGACGAGGGGGGGGCTTCCTCCTCGTTGACGTCGAGTCCGGCCGAATCCCGCTCGCTGTCCCGGCTCGCCGCGGAGGAGCGATCGCGCCTCTCGGCGGGGCTGTCCGAACTCGACCGCGTGCTGGGCGGCGGGATCGTGCCCGGGTCGGTCGTGCTGCTGGGCGGCCCGCCGGGGATCGGCAAATCAACCCTGCTGCTTCAGTGGGCCGCCGGCTGGGCCGACCACGAGGGGCCGGTGCTGTATTTGAACGGGGAGGAGTCCGGGCCCCAGATTGCCCGGCGGGCCCGGCGGCTGGGCTGCGAGCCCGACGACCTCGAGCTGATCAACCCCTCCTGCGTGGAGGAGGTCACCGAACACCTCACGGCGTGGAAGCCCTCCCTGATTTTCGTGGATTCGATCCAGACGCTTACCAGCGAGGAGTCCGGCGGCATGCCCGGGAGCGTGGCCCAGCTCAGGGCCATCACGCAGGCGCTGGTGGACGCCGCCAAACGGTCCCACGTGCCCGTGGTGCTGATCGGCCACGTGACCTAGATGGGCGTCATCGGGGTCCCCCGTCGGCTGGAGCTCATGGTGGACACGGTCCTGTATTTCGACGACACCGACCGGGGATATCGTTTCCTCCGCAGCGCCAAGAATCGCTTCGGACCCACCGGGGAGCTCGGCATCTTCGAGATGACGGGGGAGGGGCTTCGGCCGGTCTCGGATCCGGGGCAGTATTTCCGGCCCGAGGGAAACCCCGAGAGCGGTCGGATGCTGACGGTCTCCATGGAGGGCACCCGACCGCTCGTGGTGGAGGTGCAGGCGCTGGTGACCCCCAGCCAGTACGGGACCCCCCAGCGGTCGGCCACGGGGCTGCCGTCCCGCCGGCTGAAGATGCTCGTGGCCGTGCTGGAGAAGAAGATCGGGTTCTCGATGGGCGACCAGGACGTGTTCGTGAACGTGGCGGGCGGCCTGCGCCTCGACGACCCCGGGACCGACCTCGCCGTGGCCGCGGCCCTGGCCAGCAGCGCGCGGGATCGCGTGCTGCCGCCCGGGGCGGTGGGACTGGGGGAGATCGGCCTGACCGGCCGGGTTCGTCGACCCTCCCGGGCCACCCGGCGCGTGCGGGAGGCCCGGCGGCTTCAGTACGAGCCCCTCCTGAGTGCCCCCCTGGAGAACGGGGACGTTGAGCCCGGTGACGATCTTCATTCCGTGGAGCACCTCCGGGACGCGCTGGAGGTTCTCGCGTGAGCCGGTCGGTTCCTCGTCCGTCGGCCGGCCGCGACAGGCGGGACGGCGTCCGGGCGGGACGGCGAATCCCGGTCGAGCGGGAGGACGGATGATGTACCGCCGAAGCCTTCTGTTTTTGACCGTGCTCGGACTGGCCGCCGCCTACGGTTTCCTGCTGGGCGAGCTCGCCTCGCCCCTTCTTCTGGGGGGGCTTCTGGCCGTTTACCTGGTGCTTCTCGACTGGCACCTGGAAAGCTGCACGCTGCCGGTCCTCCTGGGGGGCAGCGTCGGGATCACCGTCGGGCTGCTGGTGTCCCTGGCCCTGATCCATACGTTCCTTCGTCCCCCGGTGCGCATCAGCCATCCGGTGGTTTTCGTGCTGATTGGCGTGGGGATGTACATGGGGATGCACGTGGGCGTGCTTCTGGTCGAGAAGTGGGACGCCCGGGCGTCGGGGACCGAGGATGCCGACCCGGGGGACGCCCGCGGAGCCGACGAGAAGCTGCTGGACTCCAGTGCCCTCGTGGACGGCCGAATCGCCGACGTGGCGGCGTGCGGGTTCCTGGAGGGCGACCTCGTCGTCCCCGGTTTCGTGCTGGAGGAGCTTCAGACCATGGCCGACTCGTCGGATAACCTGACGCGCACCCGGGGCCGCCGGGGGCTGGACGTGCTGAACCGGCTTCAGGACGAGGAGGACAAGCCCGTCGAGGTCGTCGAACGGGAGTACCCGGACCTCGAGGAGGTCGACGCGAAGCTGGTCGCCCTGGCCCGCGAACGGGATGCCAGCATCATCACCAACGACTTCAACCTCAACAAGGTGGCCACCATCAAGGACGTTCGGGTCCTGAACGTCAACGACCTCAGCAACGCCGTGAAACCGGCCTACATTCCGGGGGAGACCTTCCGCACCGAGGTCGTGAGGGAAGGGGAGGATCCCGGTCAGGGTGTGGGGTACCTGGATGACGGCACGATGGTGGTCATCGAGGACGCGGCCGACGCGATCGGACGGACGCTCGACGTGACGGTCACCAGCGTGATCCAGACCAGCGCGGGGCGCATGATTTTCTCCGAACGCGGGGACGGTGAGGGGGAGTGACGCGGTCCCTGGGGCTGCTTCTGGCCGCCGGCCCCGGACGCCGCTACGGCGCCGATCACCCCAAGCAGTTCGAGGTGCTGGCGGGTCGACCGGTCCTGATTCATGCGCTGGGCACCCTCCAGGCCGCCGACGTCCTGGACGACGTGGGGGTCGTGGTGCCGCCCGGGGAAGAGGGGGCGGTCCGGACGATGATCGACGATCACGACGTCCAGGCGCCTTTGTTCCTGGTGGAGGGAGGACAGACCCGACGGGACTCCGTCCGCCGCGGGCTCGGGCGAACGCCGGAGTCGGTGAACCGGGTGGCGATTCACGACGCGGCCCGACCCGCCGTCACCGTGGACCTTGTTGAGCGGGTGATGGCCCCCCTGGGGGACACCGACGCCGCCGGGGTGATCCCCGGCGTCCCCGTGGTCGACACGATCAAGGAGGTCAGCGTCGGGGACGAGACGGTCGTGCGGCGAACGCCCAGACGATCCGAGCTTCGGCGAATCCAGACGCCCCAGGCCTTCCGGGTCGAGGCCCTGCGGGAGGCCCACGCCGCCTGGGACCCCGATCGTCGTGCCACGGACGATGCCATGATGGTGGAGCGAATCGATCGGCGGGTGCTCGTCGTCGAGGGCGAGGCCTCGAACGTCAAGTTGACCCACCCCGAGGATCGACGCGTCTTGGAGCAAACCCTGGGGGAACCCTCGTGACCCCCGACTGCCGCGTCGGGCTCGGAACGGATCGCCACCCCCTAGAGGAGGGGGAGCATCTGGTGCTGGGCGGGGAGACGATTCCCGCCGACCGCGGCACCGCCGGCCACAGCGACGCCGACCCCGCCGCCCACGCCGTCATCGACGCCCTGCTGGGCGGGGCCGGTCTGGGGGACATCGGGTCGCTGTTCCCCCCTTCGGAGGAACGCTGGGCGAACGCCGACTCCCTGGACCTCCTCGAGCGCGCGGACGCCCGGCTGTCGGAGGCCGGGTGGAGGGTGCTCAACGTGGATCTGACCGTTCGGCTCGAGACCGTCGACCTGGCCGATTACCGAACGGCCATGCGGGAGGGGCTTCGCGGTGCCCTCCGGGGGGCGCCGCCCGTCAGCGTGAAGTTCAAGCGGGGAGAGGGCCTGGGACCGGTCGGCCGGGGGGAGGCCGTGGAGGCTCTCTCCGTGGCCCTCCTCGGGGTCCTCGAGGAGGGGGCCTGACGGTCCGTTTCCGGGCCGTGGGCCGTCCCGCTCCCCCGTGACACGCCGTTCCAGTATGGTAGGTTATGCCTTTTCCACGGCCGAACGAGGGACCCGGTCCGATCCCGCCGGGGAGGGGAGGCGATCCTGATGCCCGATTCCGTGCGCACGCGCTTCGCCCCGAGTCCGACGGGGGACCTGCACGTCGGCGGCGCCCGCACGGCGCTGTTCAACTGGCTGTTCAGCCGGGCCTCCGACGGAACCTTCATCCTGCGCATCGAGGATACCGACTTCGATCGTTCGGCCGACCGGTACATCGACCGCATCCAGGACGCGCTCGAGTGGCTCGGCCTGGACTGGGACGAAGGGCCGGGCGTCGGGGGACCGCATGCCCCGTATTTTCAGAGCGATCGGCTGGATCACTACCACGAGGCGATGGAGACTCTCCGCGAGCAGGGACGGGTGTACCGATGCTACTGCACCCCGGAGGAGCTCGAGGAGCAGCGGGAACGCCAGCGGGCCCGCGGGGAGGCCCCGCGCTATTCTGGTCGCTGTCGGAACCTGTCCGACGAACAGCGGGCAGAGTTCGAGCAGGAGGGACGCAGTTACGCCCACCGCTACCGGATCCCCGACGAGCCGGTGGTGGTGCGGGACATCGTGAAGGGGGACGTGAGTTTCCCGGCCGACCAGGTGGGGGATTTCATCATCGTGAAGTCCAACGGGTCCCCCTCCTACAATTTCGCCGTGGTGGTGGACGACCACGCCATGGAGATCAGCCACGTCGTGCGGGGGGACGACCACCTCAGCAACACGCCGCGCCAGCTTTACCTCTACGACGCCATGGGCTGGGAGCCGCCGCGCTGGTGTCACCTGCCGATGATCCTCGGTCAGGACGGCCAGCGTCTCTCCAAGCGCCACGGGGCGACGGACGTCCGGGAATACCGCGAGCGCGGGTTTCTTCCCGAAGCGCTGGTCAACGCCCTCTCCCTGCTGGGCTGGTCTCCGCCCGACGGGGTGGAGGTCAAGACGGTGGAGGAACTCGTGGAGGCGTTCTCGCTGGAGCGGGTCAGCAAGTCCCCCTCCCGCTTCGACCTTGATAAAGTGACCCACCTCAACGGCAAGCACCTGCGCGCCCTCTCCGACCGGGGGCTGGTGGACCGTCTTCGGGAGGAGGGTTTCCTCCCGGACGATCTTCAGGAACCGGATCGCGAGCAGCTTCCCGAGGTGGCCGCGGTGCTGCGTGATCACCTGGAGACCCTGGCGGATTTTCCCGGCTTCTACCGCCGGTTCTTCGCGGAGCCGATCGAGCTGACCGACGCCGCCCGGGAGCGGCTGGCGGACCAGCCGGACGCGGGCGAGGTCATCCGAACCCTGCGAAGCCGGGTGGAGGCGGCCGGGCCGCTGGACGAGTCGACGGCCGTCGAGCTCGTTCGTGAGACCGGTGAGGCCGCCGAACAGGGTGGAAGTCAGCTGTATCTGCCCGTCCGGATCGCCCTCACCGGCCGCGTCGAGGGGCCCGAGATTCACGAGTTGATGCCCGTGCTCGGACGGGAACGAAGCCTGAAGCGCATCCAAAACGTACTGGATCAAATCGGGGAGGAATCCCATGTCTGACGTTGAACAGCCGGGGACCGATCAGGCCCTGCATTATCGCCGTAAATACCGCGGACTCATTTCCCTGGACTCCAAGCTGAACCAGGTGGATTCCCGCTTCCTTTCGATCGTCTACACCCCCGGGGTGGCCCAGCCGTGTGAGGCCATCGAGGAGGACCCAAGCCGCTCCTTCACGTACTCCGGTCGGGGCAACACCGTGGCCGTGGTCTCCGACGGCAGTTCCGCCCTGGGGCTGGGGGACGTGGGCCCCGAGGCGACGCTGCCCATCCTCGAAAGCAAGGCCGTGTTCTTCAAAAACATGGCCGGTCTGGGGGCTTACCCCATGGCGCTGGATACCCATTCGGCCGACCGGATCGTGGAGGTCTGCAAACGCGTGGCCCCCACCGTGGCGGCGATTTCCCTGGAGGACATCGCCAGTCCCACCTGCTTCGAGGTCGAGGCGCGCCTCACGGAGGAGCTGAACATTCCCGTGCTTCACAACGACCAGCACGGCACGGCCATCTCGGCGCTGGCCATCCTGCACAACGTCTGCCGACTCCAGAAGGAGCGAACCCTCAAGGACCTCTCCGTGGTCGTGGCGGGCGCCGGGGCCGCCGGCATCGCCACCGTGAACCTGTTTCGGGAGGCTGGCATCACCGACATCGTCCTCTGTGACGAGGACGGCGTGATCCACGAGGGGCGCCGGGAAGAACTTCATCCCGGCAAACGTTCGGTGCTTCCCGAGTTGAAGCGCCCCGAGTCGGGGGACACCCTGGACGACGCGGTACGGGACCGGGACGTCTTCGTGGGCCTGGCCGCGCCGGGGATTCTCTCGGCCGACATGGTCCGGACCATGGAAACCGATCCCGTGATCATCGCCGGGGCCGCCCCCGACCCCGAAATCGACCCCGACGAGGCCCGCGAGGCCGGCGCCTTCGTGGTCTGCACGGCCCGGTTCGACTACCCCAACATGGTCACCGACACGCTGGCGCTGCCGGGGATGTTCCGGGGAATCATGGAGACCAACGCCTCGGTTTTCACGACCGGGGTCAAACTCGCCGCCGCCCGGGCCATCGCCGAAGTGGTGCCCTCCGAGGACCTACGCCCGGACTTCATCCTCCCGGACCTGCTGGACCGCCACGTCGGGCCGGCGGTGGCGGAGGCCACCGCCCGGACCGCGGTGGAGGAAGGGATCGCCCGTCGACACGAACTGTCCCCGGAGGAGATCGGCGCCCGCACCCGGGAGTACATCTACGAGGCGGACCCCTCCGAGCCGGACGAGACCTTCTGGGAGGACGTGGACGACCCCGTGGAGAACGAACTCGGGCTGCGGTATTACCGCAAACATCGGGGGCCCCTGATCCTGCGCAGCAAGATCGCGCTCAAGGACCGCAACATCCTCGGGCTCGTCTACGTGCCGGGGCTGGGGCGGGTGGTCGAATCGATCGCCGAGGACCCCGAACGCGGGTTCGAGCTGGCCTGCAAGGGGAACATGGTGGCGGTGGCCACGAACGGCTCGGCCGTGCTGGGCCTGGGGGACATCGGGGCGCCCGCTGCCCGACCCGTCATGGAGGGCATAAGCGTCCTTTTCCACACGTTCGCCGGGGTGGAGGCCTTCCCGCTGTGCATCGAGGACGAGGACGATCCGCAGAAGTTCGTCGACACGGTGAAGGCCTTCGAGCCCTCCCTGGGGGGCGTCAACCTGGAGGACATCACCTCCCCTCACTGCTACGAGATCGAACGCAAGTTGAAACAGGAGATGGACATTCCGATCTTCCACGACGACCAGCACGGCACGGCCGTGGTGACTCTGGCGGGTCTTCAGAGCGCCCTCGAACTTCAGGACCGTTCCCTGGAGGAGACCCGGATCGTCATCAACGGGGCCGGGGCGTCCGGGCTCGCGACGGCCCGGTTCATCCAGGAGGCCGGGGCCGGTGAGATCGTCATCTGTGACAGCAGCGGCCCCCTGTACCCCGGGCGGGAGGCCAGCATGAACCCCGAGAAACGACGGGCCGCCGAGTGGAGCAACCCCCGCGGGGTTAGGGGGGATCTTCGGGACGCCCTGGAGGACAGCCACGTGTTCATCGGGCTGTCGGTGGGGGGGATCCTGGACGCGGACGACATCGCCCTGATGGCCGAGGATCCCATCGTTTTCGCCATGGCGAACCCCGAACCGGAAATCTTTCCGGAGGAGGCGCGGCGGGGGGGTGCCGAGGTGGTCGCCACGGGGCGAAGCGACTACCCGAACCAGGTCAACAACGCCCTGGCCTTTCCCGGGATTTTCCGGGGGGCCCTGGACGTTCGTGCCCGGGGCATCACCGAGAACATGAAACTGGCGGCCGCCTCCGCCCTGACCGAGATGGTGAAGGATGAAGGACTGCGCGAGCACTACATCCTGCCGCGGGCCATGGATTTCCGCACGGCCCCCCGCGTGGCCGAGGCCGTGGCGATGGCCGCCGTGGAGGAAGGTGTGGCCCGGCGGGAGCTCGAGCCGGGCACGGTCCTGGAGAACACCAAGGATTACCTCTACGAAGGGCGTCTTTTTTACCTATCCTGATCCCGCACGATCCATAGGCGGTTTCCACGGGGACGTGTGAAACCTCCTCCGTTCTCCGCTCACATCATTCCAATTTACGGGAGTGACGTGTTCCATGGGCATTGTTTCGCGGGACGTCTGGATTCGCACGACGGTAGTTCTCCTCCTGGGAGCCGTGATCGGCCTCGGGGGATGCGGCTGGGGCGAGGAGTCGACGGACGAGGACGTCACCACCGCCTCCCCGGACGAAGCCGAGGAGGTCGCCATCCGCGTGGACGACGAGACCATCTCGATGGCGGAGTTCGAGGAACGCCTCGACGGGCAGATGCAGCAGTTCCGGCAGCGTATGGGCGGGGATACGGGCGAGGACACTCCGATGCAGGGGCCCATGCGCCAGCTTCGCAGTCAGATGAAGCGCCGCCTGGCGAACCAGATGGTCCAGCGGCTGCTGATCACCAGCCACATGAAGCAGGCGGGAATCACCGTCTCCGACTCGGAGGTCCAGGCCCAGTGGCAGCAGCTCAGTCAGCGGTTTCCCAACCGTGAGTCCCTGCAGCGAACCCTCCGACAGCAGGGGACCAGCGAGACCGACGTCCGTTCCCGCATCCGGGAAAAACTGAAGCTTCAGAAATACCTCGACGAGGAAATCGGGGAGATCGAGGTCACCGACTCGGAGGCCCGACAGTACTTCGAACGCAACCGAAGCGAATACGAGCGTCCCGAGCAGGTCCGGGCCCGTCACATTCTCGTGCGGGACGACACCGGGGCCGAGCAGCGGCTGGATCGGGTGCGTGAGGCCCTCGCCGGGGATTCCACCTTCGAGGAGGTCGCCCGGGCGCTCTCCGAAGGGCCCTCGTCCCGCAAGGGAGGGGACCTGGGCTACGTCTCCCGCGACCGGATGGCGGATGCCTTCGCGGAGGCCGCCTTCGCCCTGGACACCGGGACGGTCTCCGAGCCGGTGAAGACCCGGTTCGGGTATCACTTCATTCGGGTGGAGGACCGGCGCGACACCCGCCCCGCCGACTTCGAGACGTCCCGCGAGGAGATCGACCAGGCCGTCCGGCAGGAAAAGCAGCGCGGACGGTGGCAGGAGCTGATGCGGCGGCTCCGCGAGGAGTCCACGGTGGAGGTCAACGTGCTGGACGACACCGGGCCGGCCCGCGGCCGGATGGGGCCGGGACAGCCCCGCCGGGGACAGCAGGCTCCACCGCCTCAGCAGGGGCCCCAGGGAAGCCCGTAACGAGCCTCCCGGGGCACACGACGGTCGACCGGGTTTAAACCCCCGGAACGCTCCCAATGGGACGTGGTGCCGCCATGGGTTTCTCGTTTGAATTGACCCCCTACGAGGACGGCGGGGTTTTTCTCCGGATTCCGTTCGAGGGAGAGCCCGAACCCACGCTGCTCTTCGTGGCCGAACAGGACTTCGACGGCCTCCTGGAGATCGCCCGTGATCCCGATCGGGACTGGACCGACCTCCGGGACGAGATCTTCGAACTGCTGGAACACAGCGGTCACGACCGTGAGCACGTGCTCGGCCAGGAGCGCACCGAGGCCCTGCGTGAACGCCTCCGCGGGGTGGACCCGGACTCTTTTCCGTCCTCCAACGGGCGATGAGCCGGCCGGAGGAGGACGGGGAACCCGCCGCCGCCACCCGGGCCCTGCTCGACCGCCTGGATTCGCTCACCTTCGAGAGCAAGGTGGGCTGGACCTACAACCCCGTGGACTACGCCTGGGAGGTCCACCGGGACTACCTGGACCGGTTCGGGTCGGCCCCGAAGCGGGTTCTTCTGGTGGGGATGAACCCCGGGCCCTGGGGCATGGCGCAGACGGGCGTACCGTTCACCGATCCGTTCATCGGACGGGACTGGATGGGGCTAAAAACCCATCCGGTCGGACGCCCCGACGAGCTGCGCGAGGAACGGCCGGTTCACGGCTGGTCGTCCACCCGGAAGGAGCCCAGCGGGCAGCGGCTGTTTGGCTTTCTCCGTCGGATGTATGGTTCCCTGGACCGGTTCTTTCAGGAGGGGTTCGTTCTCAACTACTGCCCCCTGGTCATCTTCGACGAGGAGGGGTCCAACCTCACGCCCGACCGCCTTCTGGTCGACGATCGTCGTCCCCTGCTGGAGGCCTGCGATCCGTACCTCCGTCGGATGGTCGACCACTTCGAGCCGGACGTTCTCATGGGCGTCGGCCGCTTCGCCGAGGAACGCCTCGAGGCCGTGACCGGCGACGAGGACCCCCCCGTTTTTTACCTCCCCCATCCCTCCCCGGCCAACCCGATCGCCAACCGGGACGGCGGGCGAGCCTGGCAGCGGCGCGTGCTTCGGGCCTTCGAGGAAACCGACCTGACCGTCCCCCACCGTCCCGAGATCGAGGAGGACGAGGGATGAGTCGACGGGGACTCGCGGCCGGCCTGTGTGGCCTGGTGGCCGTCCTGCTTGTGATCAGCGGTACGCCCGCCGGGGCCCAGGGGGTTCAGCAGCAGTTCTTTCAGGGGGACTACAGCTTTACCTGCCAGCGCCTGGACGTGTTTCACGGGGAGCAGCGGGCGGTGCTCAGGGGGAACGTGGAAGTGTGGAACGACACCAGCCGGGTTCTGGCGGACCGCCTGGTCGTGCACTACGTCGGGGAGGGGGACACGGTGGAGGTCATCGAGGCCTTCGAGAACGTTGAAATCACCAACCAGGACCTCTTCGCCCGGGGGGAGTACGCCCGCTACGAGGCGGGGTCGGACACGATGTTCCTGCGCGGGGACGCCTACATCCGGCAGGGCCGAAACGAGTTTCAGGCGGCCCGGATGTGGTTTGATTTTACCCGTCGGGTGGTCAACATGCGTGATTCGGTGAAGGGAAACGTCCGGCGCGGGGGCGGATCCTGAGCCCCCTCCGCTCCGTTTGGCGGCGCCGTCCGATACAATAGTCCCGCTCGTCGAGCGCCCGTAGCTCAGTCCGGACAGAGCAGCGGCCTTCTAAGCCGCGGGTCGCAGGTTCGAATCCTGCCGGGCGTGCCATTTTTTGGCCTCGAGCATCCGCGGGTGTGCGTGGATCGGGGCCGGACAGCAGGGGACCCCGTCCCCGTCACCGGGCAGTAGCGTAGCTTGGCCTAACGCGCCTGCTTTGGGAGCAGGAGATCCCCGGTTCAAATCCGGGCTGCCCGA
>CAZEBV010000006.1:12425-27832 GCA_964510695.1 uncultured bacterium | reverse complement strand
CGCTGAATCGATGGTTTTCCAGCGCGGTCCATGCGGTGGTGGGCGTCGGCATCGGGCAGGCGGCTTACCCGGTCGGCGAGGAGGTTCTGGAAGCGCTGGCCGGGGGTCTGAACCTTTCCCGGGCCGGGATGCGCGAAGAGGGTCTCGTGGACGAGAAACGTCGTCTCGACCTGGCCGGCGTCGCGGAGCGCCAGCTCCGGGAGGCCCCCGTTCCGGTCCGGCAGGTCATTCGATTCCCGTTCAGCACGGACGATGCCCCCGTACCCCTGTTCAGTTACCGACGGGACGGGACTGATCGCCGGATGGTGAACTGGATTTTCCGGGGGGGAACCTGATGGTTCAGCGGAGGAAGCCGTGATGAGCACCCGGGCCCCGAAGGAGAACCTGCGGGAGGTTCGTTCGGACGTCCGCCGCCTCTGCGAGGCGGCCGGACGGGATCCGGACGGGGTCGAGATCGTGGCCGTCACGAAGGGGTTCGGTCCTTCGGTCGTGCGTGGGGCCCTCGAGGCGGGGCTCACGCGGATCGGGGAGAACCGCGTTTCGGAGTCCCTCGAGAAGATGGAGGCGCTCAAGGAACACGGTGACGGGCTCGAATGGCACATGGTGGGACACCTGCAGTCCAACAAGGTTCGGCGGATCGTCGGGGCCTTCGACCTCATTCACAGCATTGATCGAACCTCCGTCGTGGAGGAAATCGACAAGCGGTACGCCCGTGAGGATCGAACTCAGGACGTGCTGATGCAGGTCAATGTTTCCGGGGAATCGTCGAAGTACGGGGTGAGTCCGGAGGACGCGCCCCGGCTGCTGGAAACGATGCTGGATCGGGACACCCTGCGGGTCCGCGGGCTGATGACGATGCTCCCCCTGACGGACGAGAAAGCGGTGCAGCGGGACGTTTTCGCCCGCTGTCGAAAGCTACGGGGTCGGCTTGAGGAGTCGTTGGACGTTTCCCTGCCCGAGCTTTCGATGGGGATGACGAACGATTATCGAGCCGCGGTTCGGGAGGGGGCGACGCTGCTTCGACTCGGACGACGGCTGTTCGGTGAACGACCGGACTGACCACCGAAGAACGAAAGCGGGTGAGGCGATCATGGGGACCTTCGAGGACCTCGGTGTCATCGGGACCGGCACCATGGGGACGGCGCTGCTTCAGGGGATTCTCGAGCGATCGGACCGGGACCCGGACTCCGTGACGGTGTACGACGCCGACCCGGAGGTACTCGCGGAACGCGCGGAGCGCTTCGGGGTGGGGCGCGCGGATTCCGTCCGGGATCTTCAGGCCCGCTGTGACGTCCTGCTTCTCTGCGTGAAACCCGGGCACGTTCCCGGGGTGCTGGAGGAACTGACATCCGAGCCGGTCCACCTGATCTCGATTGCGGCCGGCGTGACGATCGACCGGCTTCAGGCGGACAGTCCCTCCGGGTCCTCCGTGGTCCGGGTCATGCCCAACACGCCGGCCCGGGTCGGGCTGGGAATGAGTTTTCTGGCTCCCGGTGGTTCCGTCGGGGAGGCCTTTCTGGAGCTGGCGGTCGGTCTCTTCGAAACCGTGGGCTCGACGGCCGTGGTCGACGAGTCGCTGATGGACGCGGTGACGGCCCTCTCCGGGTCCGGACCCGCGTACGTGTTCTACCTGCTGGAGGCCCTTCAGGAGGCGGGCGTGGACCTCGGGATGGCCGACGAAACCGCCCGGGACGCCGCCGTGCAGACCCTGCGGGGGGCGGCGGAACTGGCCGACCGAAGCGAGGCGGATCCGGGGACGCTTCGGCGTCGGGTTTCCTCCCCGGGGGGCACCACGGTGGAGGCCCTCAAGCACCTCGACGAATCAGGGGTCAAGGGAGCGTTCCTGGAGGCCCTGAAGCGGGCACGGGACCGCTCACGGGAACTTTCGGGGGAGGACGAGGGTTGACCCGCGTTCGTTGGTGGAGCACAGGGGTGGACGGTATACTTTTTGAGTGTACGCACACAGCGTCGGGGGGCACCGGGAGGCCAGCCAATCATGCCGCTTGAACCGATCGACATCAAGAACAAGGAGTTCAGTCGATCCTTTCTCGGAGCCGACATCCGGGAGGTCCGCCAATTCCTCGCCCAGGTCTCGGATCGGGTGGAAAACCTGAAGCAGACGATCGCTGAGCTGGACGACGAACTGCGGACGGTCCGGGAGGAACGGGACCGCCTCGAGGAACAGGAGGATCAGGTCAAGGAACTGCTGAAAACCGCCCGGAACGTGACCGACGAGATCAAGCAAAGCGCCCGCGAGGAGGCCAACCGGATCAAGGACCGGGCCCGGGATCGGGCGGAAGAGATTCGTGCGGACGCCGTCGAGGAGGCGGACACCCTCCGGGAGGAAACCGCCGAGCTCAAAACGCAGTACCGGCGCGCTCAGCGTCGGCTGAACAACCTCTCCGAGGAGCTGGCGGAACTGGCGGGCCGCGAGGTCATGCCCGACGACGCGGTCTCCCGCGACGGCGCCGGTTGAGGACCCGCGGCCTCACCTTTCTCTTTCCCCGACCGCGATAGGGGGGGGCGGGTTCACCGGTCTTTCCCCCACGTTTCCGCTCGAATTCGACCGACCGAAAGGAAGGTTGCTTCCATGCGTGCCGTCGAGGAGTACGGTCGTCCCCTGTGGGTCATCGGAAGCCCCCTGGAGCACACCCTTTCGCCCCGGCTGCACAACGCCGCCTTCGGGGCGGCCGGATCGCCCCACCGATACTTCGCGCTCGAGGTGGGACCGGACGAACTACCCTCCTTTTTACAGCTGTTTCGTGCCGCCGGGGGGCTGGGAGCCAACCTGACCCTCCCCCTGAAGGAATCCGTCCTCGAGCTGGTGGACAACCACAGCGAGGCGGTCCGGATGATCGGGGCCGCCAACACCCTCCACCGGAGCGGGGGCGGGCTGGCGCTCGAGAACACCGACGTCGACGGGTTCCAGGCCCTTGTTTCACCCTGGTCGGATCGGATCGTCGATCGGGGCGTTCTCCTCCTCGGGGCCGGAGGGGCGGCCCGTGCCTGTCTGTATGCGCTGGGCCGAATGGGCTGCCCAGGGGTGACGCTCTGGAACCGGACCCGGGAACGGGCCGTCCGGCTGCGGGAGACCTTCGAGGAACCGCCCGTGGAGGTGCTGGACGAGGAGGCCCTCCGGGAGGGCCGCTTCGAGGCCGACCTCGTGGTTAACGCCACGTCCCTGGGGCTGGATCCGTCGGACCCGTCCCCGTTTCCCGTCGAGGCCATCGAACCGGACATGGTCGGCGTGGACCTGATTTACGGCCGTGAAACCCGGTTCCAGCGCGATTTCCGGGAACACGGACACGAGGCCGAGGGGGGGCTTACCATGCTGATCGAGCAGGCCGCCCGGGCCTGGCAGCTGTGGATGGACCGGGAACCCGACCGCAGCGCCATGCGCCGCGCGGTCCGGGAGTCGGCCTGACATGCTGGCGGCCTGGCTTCTGCTGGCCTTCGTGGTGGGGGCCTGTCTGGGATCCTTCCTGAACGTGTGTGTGTATCGACTCCCGCGTGATCGTTCCCCCGTGCGGGGCCGCAGCCGCTGTCCGGCCTGCGGCAGCGTCCTGGCCTGGTACGATAACCTCCCGGTCCTGAGCTACCTGCTTCTGGGGGGACGGTGCCGGGACTGCGGCGAGGACATCTCCCGGGAATACCTCCTCGGCGAACTCGTCGGGGGGACCGTGATGGCGGCTTCGGCCTGGGTCTGGTTGAGCGGCCCCCGGCCCGACCCGCTGAACTTCGCCCTGAGCGGCCTGTTCGTCCTGGTCACCCTCGCCGTGGCCCGGATCGACTGGGAGTTCGCCATCATCCCCAACGAACTCAGCTACGGAATGATCCTGAGCGGGCTGCTTCTGGCCCCCGTTCCGCATTACCCGTTCCCACTGATGGGAACCTTTCCCTCCTGGGATCAGTTCATTCTCGCGGGGGTGGGGATCCTGACGGGGGGCGGCATTTTCTGGCTGCTGGCCGCGCTGTCCCCGCTCATCTACGGTCGACCCGCCCTCGGCATGGGAGACGTCAAGATCATGGCGGCGTTCGGGGCCTGGCTGGGACCCGGCCTGGCCCTGTTCACCATGATCGTGGGGTCCCTGCTCGGGGCCGCCATCGGCACGGCGGTGGTCTGGTCCCGGGGGCAGACGCTTCGTACGGAGATCCCCTTCGGGCCGTTTCTGTGCGGGGCCGCGGTGCTTGCCCTGGTGGTGGGCCCCGACGTCATCGACTGGTACCTGAGGTTGATGTGATCGTGGATCCGGCCCGTCGGCTCTACCTCGTGGGGTTCATGGGGGCCGGCAAGAGCACGGTCGGGAGGCTGGTCGCGAAGCGCCTCGAATGGCGCTTCGTGGAACTGGACGATCGAATTGAGGCCCGATCCGGACGGTCCATCCCGACGATCTTCCGGGAGGAGGGGGAGCAGGCCTTTCGGGACCTCGAAGGACAAATCCTCCGGGAGGTCGCCCGGGGTGAGACCCCCTGCGTGGTGGCCTGCGGGGGCGGAGTCCCTCTGCGGGCGGAGAACCGAAGGGTCCTGCGTGAAACGGGGGTTCCGATCCATCTGATCGTCCATCCCGAAACGGTCCTCGATCGGGTGGGGGAGGACGGGGGCCGTCCCCTTCTTCCGTCCGGGGAGGACCGTGAGAAGCGTGTGAAGCGTCTGTGGGAGGAACGTCAGGATGCGTATAATGCGTTTGACCGCTCGGTCGTGACGGACGATCGTTCGCCCGGGGACGTGGCGGATCGGGTTATCGCCCTCCTGGAGGACGTCCCGAGCTGACGGCTGTCCTGTCCGAATGTCCTATTTCACCCTCGAAAAGGAGCGTGGATTCTCGTGAAAATTCACGTCTATCACGGTCCCAACCTCAACCGACTCGACCGGCGAAGCCAGGAGGTCTACGGCACGTCGGACATCACGGAAATCAACGAGGAACTCGCCGCCATGTCCGCGGAACTGGACGTGTCGATCGAGTGCCGGCAGAGCAACAACGAGGGGGAGCTCGCCTCCTGGATCCAGCAGGAGAACAAGGACGGCCTGGTGCTGAACGCCGCCGCCTACACCCACACGAGCGTCGTTCTTCGGGATGCGATCGAGATGGCCGATTATCCGGTCGTCACGGTCCACCTCTCCAACATCTACAGCCGCGAGTCCTTCCGTGAGAAATCGATGATCGCCCCGGTCTGCCTGGGACAGATAAGCGGGTTCGGTTCCCACAGCTACCAGCTCGGCCTGAGGGCCCTGGTTGAGTACCTCCGCGCCTGACCGCTCCGCGCGGCGCGAGGACCTCTACGAACGGATCGAACGGGAAGGGGTGGACGGCTACTACACCGATTACCTTCCCCATGTTCGCCACCTGACCGGGTTCGAGGGAACCGCGGCCTCCCTGCTGATGACCGGCGGCGAGGCCGCCTCGACCCGCCTGTTTCTGGACGGCCGCTACCGCCACTACGGGGAGGAGCTCGAGGCCCCGGACCTGTCGGTGGTTCCCGTCCGCGAGGGTCGTGTCGAGGCCGTGGCCCGGGCGGCCGCCGAGCTGGACCTCGATCGTCTTCACCTTGAACGTGGGCGGCTTTCCTACGCGGATTTCCGGGCCATCGTGGACGGACTCGACGGGGTGGATCGCACCTACGGGGCGGACTGGGTCGCGGAACACCGGCTTCACAAGGGCGATTACGCCCTCGATCGGATCCGCGGCGCCATCGAGGCCACCCTCGACCTGTTCGACCGGATCGAGGAGTGGCTGGAACGGGGGATCGGCGAGCGCACCCTGGCGCGCGCGATCCGCCGGGAGCTGGAGAGCCGGGGGGACGGCCTGGCCTTCGATCCGCTCGTGCTGGGGGGTCCCCACACGGCCCATCCCCATCGCCCCTCCACGGATCGCTCCCTCGAGTCGGGCGACCTTCTTCTGGTGGACATGGGGCTGAAGCGTGACGGCTACTGTTCCGATTTGACCCGGATGTTTCGCTGCGGTGACGGCACGGCCGACGGGGATGAGCTGTACGAACTTTCCAAGCGGGCCGCGGCCGCGGCGTTCGAGGTTCTGGAACCGGGGCGATCACTGGCGGAGGTGGACCGCGTGGGCCACGATGTGATCCGGGACGCGGGCTACGGCGACCATATCCGCCACGGGCTGGGTCACGGGGTCGGACTGGAGGTCCACGAGGGCCCGTCTCTCTCGGAAAAAGCCGACGGCACGCTGGAATCGGGGATGGTTGTCACGCTAGAGCCCGGCATTTATATTCACGGGAATCGCGGTGGACGCATCGAACATATGGCCCAGATCACCGAGCGGGGCGCCCGGCTCCTGGATCGCCCCGACGACCAGCTTCAGAAGGTGTTGTCCCGTCGTGGTTTCGACGAATGATTTTTCCACCGGCATGGCCATCTACGTGGGGGATCGTCTGTGCGAGATCCTCAACTTCGAACACTCCCGGCAGGCTCGAGGGAGCGCCTTCGTGCGCACCCGCCTCCGCGACCTTCGGACCGGGGACGTCCTCGAGGAAACCTTTCAGGCCGGGGAGGATTTCGAGCAGGCCTACCTGGACGAGCACGAGGCTCAGTTCCTGTACGAGGACGGGGAGTTTCTGGTGTTCATGAACATGGAAACCTACGACCAGGTGGAACTCTCCACCGACCTGCTCGGGGAGCGGGCCTCCTTCCTCCGGGAGAACATGGAGCTGGAGCTTCGCTACTGTGACGGGGAGCCCATCGGCGTCGAGCTGCCCGACCGGGTGACCCTGGAGGTCCGGGACACGGAACCGGGGGTTCGAGGGGACACGGCCCAGGGGGGGACCAAGCCGGCCACGGCCGGGAACGGTCTGGTGCTGGACGTGCCGCTCTTCATCGAGGAGGGGGAACAAATCGTGGTCAACACCGACTCCGGTGAGTACGTCGAGCGGGCCGAGGAATCATGAGTGAGGAAGCCCCGAACGAAAAGCGGCTTCGAGCCCGGGTTCGACGGGCCCTTCAGGTCATGAACCTGTATTCGCTCACCGAGTTTGAATACGAGGACAAGGACGAGGACACGCGGTTTCGGATCCGCCGTGACGACCGGGAGGGATACCCGCCGCTGCTCGAGGGACGCTCGGCCCGGGTGGCGGGGGAGGTCCGCTCACCCACCGTGGGTCGGGTGGAATGGGAGGCCGAGCAGGGGGACGTCCTCGACCGGGGTCAGCTAATCGCCACGGTCCTCAAGAACGATGAACGCGTTCCCGTGAAGGCTCCGATCGCCGGGGAGCTCGTGGAGTTGAGCGGCCGGCCGGTCACCGAATACGGGGATCGGCTTGCCCGGATTGCTCCCGAGGACGTGCCCGGGGAGGGCTCGGACGCCTCGTGACCCGGATTCTGGTGGCGAACCGCGGCGAGATCGCCCTGCGGGTGCTTCGGGCCTGCCAGGAGCTCGGACACGAGTCCGTCATCATTCACTCCGAAGCGGACGCCGATACCCGACCCGTGCGGCTGGCCGACCGGTCCGTCTGCATCGGGCCCGCGGAGGCCGAGCGCAGTTACCTGGACCCCGACGCGATTCTTTCGGCCGCCCGGATCAACGACGTCGACGCGATTCATCCCGGGTACGGAATGCTGGCCGAGAACCACAACTTCGCCCGTCGGGTCGAGGAGAGCGACTGTACCTGGATCGGCCCGTCCTCCGAGATCATCCGAACCATGGGTCAGAAAACCGAGGCCCGACGGGTTCTCCGGGAAGCCGGGCTCCCCGTGCTCCCGGGTTCTGAGGGGGACGTCACCTCGGTCGAGGAGGCCCGGAAGGTGGCGGAGGAGATCGGTTACCCTCTTATGCTCAAGGCCGCCGAGGGAGGGGGAGGTCGGGGAATTGCCCGGGTCGAGACGCACGAGAACCTCGAGGATCAGTTTCAGCGGACCCAGGCGGAGGCCGAAGCCGCCTTCGGTTCCGGGCGCCTCTACATCGAAAAGTTGATCGAACGTCCCCGTCATGTGGAGTTTCAGGTAATGGGTGACGGGGAGGGGGAGGTTCTTCAGTTTTACGAGCGAGAATGCAGCATTCAGCGCCGCCACCAGAAGCTCGTGGAGGAGGCCCCCTCCCCGGCCGTCGATGCCGAGCAGCGGGCCGAGCTCGCCGACTCGATCACGGAGGCCCTCGGAAAGCTCAACTACAGCAACGCCGGCACCCTTGAATTCATCATGGATCCGGAGGGCAACCTTTACATCCTCGAGGTCAACACGCGCATTCAGGTCGAGCATCCCGTCACGGAGATGATCTGCGGGCGCGACCTCATCAAAATTCAGATTGAAACGGCGCTTTCGGGTTCCCTCCCGCTGTCGCAGTCGGACATCGACTCTCAGGGGCACGCCCTGGAGGTGCGGGTGTGCGCGGAGGATCAGACCGCCGGTTTCGCCCCCGTGCAGGGAACGGTGGAGCATCTCAATTTCCCGTCCGGCCCCGGGGTACGGGTGGACTCCTACCTCGAGTCCGGAACCTGGATTTCCCCCTATTACGATTCCATGGTGGCCAAGATCATCACCTGGGACCGAGATCGGCCCGCCTGCATGGATCGAATGCTCCGTGCGCTGTCCGAGATGGAACTGGAGGGGTTTCGCACCACCCTTCCGCTCTACGAATGGCTGCTGCAGGACGAGGGCTTCCGGGACGGCGAGTTCCACACGGGATACCTCGACGACGTTTCCTGGCAGGAGCAGCTTGATCCGGCCGCGGTCGAGTAGCGCCCCTTCCGCCGACCCCCGGGTCTGTCCCCCATTTCGTCCACCCTCTCGAGATCTCGAAGGACGGCCACGCGGACACGGCTGCGCCGCGACCATGCCGGCGGCATCATGACGCGGGATCGGGTTCTTCGCTACCTGCAACTGCTGGACGAAGAGGACCCCGACCGACTCCGGGTGGGTCTGCGACGCCTTCTGAGGTCGGAACCCGACCTGTGCTGGCGGCCCGGGGATCAGGCCGGGGAGGTTTCCCTGGGTCCCTACGGATCGCTCGACCTTCACGCGAACGGCGATTCCTTCCGCCGGCGGTTCCTGCGCTGGTGGGGGGATCGTCTCGGCGAGCGGGGCCGCCGCCCCGTGGATGCCCTGACCGACCTTCACACGCGCTCCGCCTGGGAGGAATCCCTGAAACCATCGCTGACCGACGGGTGGTGGATCGTGGTCCTGGGGGACATCGACCACTTCAAGCGGTTCAACGATCGGCACGGTCACGGCATGGGGGATCGGGTTCTGGAGGCGGTGGGGCGCACTGCGCTGGACCACTTCCACGAGGGGGACCACCTCGTCCGATACGGGGGCGAGGAACTGCTGTTCGTGCTGACCCCGGACACGGAACCCCGACGGCGGGCCGAGGCCTTCCGCCGGCGCCTGGAGGCCGGAGGGCTGTTCGCCAATCAGCCCGAGTCCGTCACCCTCAGCCTGGGATTGGCCGAAAAGAAGCGGGAAGAGCCCTTCGACGATGCCCTCCGTCGTGCGGACCGGGCCCTCTACGTGTCCAAGGACCGGGGGCGCAACCGACTCACCCGATACGCTCCCTACATGGACCACCTCCGCAGCCTGTCCATATGGGGGTTCTACCGGTACCTCTGGGACCGGAACGTGCGGTTTTCCCTGGGCTCGGATGCCCGCGGTTTTCTTCTCGCCCTGGCCGATGAACTCGTGTATTACGCCTGGAGGTCCAACGCGGCCGAGACGTTTCCCGTTCCCGGGGACCTGCGGGGCCCCCTTCGAAGCGTGGTGGGATCCAGGGAGGGGTTCGTGCTGCTGGACGCCGAAGGGGCGCTCTGGCGCTGGACGCTCGACGAAGGCCATCGGCCGCTGAGCCCGGAGGCTCCGGCCATGGCCTGTCTTGTCGGGGGGGACGAGGCCCGGTGGGGCGTGGGCGTGAACAATCAGCTTTACCGCCTCGATCCGGGGGGCGCGAAGCGGGTGGGTTCGCTCCCGTCTCGGTGGGATTACGTGGCGGGGGACTCGGACGTGCGGGTCGTGCGGGACGACCGGGTTTGCCGGGCGTCCGACGGTGAGACCCTGGCCGAGCTTCCTGAGCCTCCGCGTCAGGTGACCATGAGCGGTGAGACCTTCATCCTCGTGGGTTTCGAGGGTGGACTGTACGCCCTCGAGCCGGACACCGGACGCTGGCAGCAGTATCGTTTACCCCGCCTCGACGGTCGGCCCGTCTTCTGCCGGGAAGTTTCCGTGCGGGGCTCCCGTGTTCTGCTTCGGGACGGTCAGGGACGTCTCCTTCTGACCGACCGCCGTACGAAAGCCGTCCCGCAGGCGATGGACCTCAACCTGAAAACCGGAGTCGGCCCGTGAAGGTCGGTGTCGTGGTCCCGGTCTACAACGAGGAGAAGACCGTGGCGGGGGAACTGGAACGTCTCTTCGAGGTTCCCTCCGTGACGCAGGTCGTGGTGGTCGACGACGCCTCCCGGGATCGATCGGTGGAGATCGTCCGGTCGATCGAGCCGCCGGAGGGCGTCGAGCTCGTTCTGTTGAGGAACGACGAGAACCACGGGAAGGGCGCGGCGGTGCGCCGGGGCCTCGATCGAGTGACCACCGAGGTCGTCGGGATCCATGACGCCGACGGGGAGTACGATCCCGGGGACATCCCGACCGTGGTCGAGCCGATTGAGAAGGGAGACGTCAGCGTCGTCTACGGCAGCCGGGTTCTTCGGGATAATCCGAGTTATTCGACCGCTTATTACTGGGGGAACTGGTTTGTAACCCAGTGGGCCAACCTGCTGTTCGGGCTGGCGTTGACCGACATTGAAACCTGCTACAAATTCTTCCGCCGGGAGATCCTTCAGGGGCTGAAGCTCGAGTCGGACGGTTTCGCCATTGAACCCGAGCTGACGGCCAGGCTGGTCCGGGCGGGTTATGCTATACGGGAAGTTCCCATCAGCTACCGTCCCCGGAGTCGTGAAGCCGGCAAGAAAATTACCGCCTGGGACGGAGTCGAGGCCGCCGCCGCGCTGCTGTATTATCGGTTTTTCTGATCCAACTGGTTCGTCCGTGTCGTCCGGGGAGTGAAGGTCCATGTCGTCTGGCGTGCTTGTCACCGGGGGAGGAGGGTTCATCGGCTCGCACCTGGTCGAGGGGTGTCTCGAGCGGGGATTGTCCGTGCGCGTGCTGGACGACTTTTCCACCGGGGACGAACGGAACCTCGCACCCGTGGAGGATTCGATCGAGCTGATACGGGGGGACGTGCGCTCCCGTGAAACCGTTCGTGAGGCGGTTCGGAACGTTCGGTGGGTGTTCCACCAGGCCGCCGTTCC
Organism: uncultured bacterium; assembly: GCA_964510695.1. Classification (GTDB taxonomy): domain Bacteria; phylum T1Sed10-126; class T1Sed10-126; order T1Sed10-126; family CAZEBV01; genus CAZEBV01. The sequence goes on along the minus strand of CAZEBV010000006.1, from coordinate 16,588 downwards.
CTCGGTGCCCCGATCCTTCCAGGAACCCGTCGGCAGCACCGAGGTGAACCTCATGGGGACCCTCAACGTCCTGGAGGAGGCTCGCCGTTCCGACGTCGAGCGTGTCGTTTACGCCTCGAGCAGTTCGGTCTACGGGGACGAACCCGACCTGCCCAATCGGGAGTCCCAGCGCCCGGCGCCCCGGTCCCCTTACGCGGCCTCCAAGGTGGCCTGCGAGACGTTCGCCGACATCCTCGGGGACCACTTCGACCTTCCGACCGTGGGGCTTCGCTACTTCAACGTGTTCGGACCGCGTCAGGATCCGGGATCGGATTACGCGGCCGTCATTCCCAATTTTATCGAGGCCCTGCTCGAAGGAGAGCGCCCCGTTATCTACGGGGACGGCGAACAGACCCGAGACTTCACCTACGTTTCGGACGTCGTCCAGGCCAACCTCCGGGCGGCCGAGGAGGCGGACCCGGGGAGGGTGTACAACGTCAGCCGGAATCGAAGGGTCTCCGTGAACGAGCTTCTTGAAACCCTCCAGGCGGTGACGGACGTGGGGGTCCAGCCCCGCTACACCGATCCCCGTCCCGGGGACGTTCGCCATTCACAGGGCGATGGCTCCGCGCTTCGGGAGGCGGCGGGCTACGTGCCCGACACCGACCTCGAGTCCGGCCTGCACCAGACCGTCCGATGGTTCGAGAACCATCCCGATCGCTGGCGGAGGGACGAGCCGTGAAATTGGAAGGACGGACCTTGCTGGTAACCGGGGCCGCGGGTTTCATCGGGAGCCACCTCACGGAGTCGCTTCTCGAAGGGGGGAACCGGGTCCTCGGGGTGGACCCCCTGACCGATTATTACGACCCGGCCATCAAGCGCGACAACCTCCGGGCGGCCCTCGAGCACGAGGCTTTCGAGTTCCGGGAGCAGAACGTGCTGGACCTGGATCCCTCCGAGCTGCTGGACGGCGTGGACGCCGTGTTTCACCTGGCGGCCCAGGCGGGCGTGCGGGCAAGCTGGGGCGAGGAGTTCGACGAGTACGTGAACCAGAACATCCGGGCCACGCAGTACCTGCTCGAGTCCCTCAAAAACCACGAGGAGAATCCCCCCGTCGTGCTGGCCTCGAGCAGCTCGGTGTACGGGATCCCGGATTCCCTTCCGATGCACGAGGGGATGCGTGCGGCTCCGTTCAGCCCTTACGGGGTCACCAAACAGGCCGCGGAAAACCTCGGGCTCCTGTACGGGCGCAACTTCGGCCTGCGGGTGGTGGCCCTGCGATATTTCACCGTGTACGGGCCCCGACAGCGGCCGGACATGGCCCTGACCCGATTCTTCACCTGGCTGCTGGAGGATCAACCCGTGACGGTCTTCGGGGACGGCGAACAGACCCGGGATTTCACCTTCGTCGGAGACGTGGTTCGAGCCACCCGGCGGGTGCTGGAGCGGGAGGCCTTCGGGAACGTTTTCAACGTGGGACGGGATGACCCGATCAGCGTCCTCGAGCTGCTGGACCTGATCGAGGAGGTCATCGGACGACGGGTCGCCCGGGAACGCCGGTCGGACCGCAAAGGCGACGTGCCGGACACCCACGCGGACATCGACGCCATCCGGGAAGAGACCGGCTGGTCCCCCCGCGTCGACCTTCGTGAGGGGCTTCGTCGTCAATGGGAATGGATCCGGGAGTCCCCGCGCGTGCGAGACGCGGTCTGAAGGACGCGGAGGTTCCTTTCGGTGGTCTCGGTCTGTCACGTCATTACCCGCATGATCCTGGGGGGCGCTCAGGAGAACACCTTCCTGACCGTGCGGGGGCTGCACGAGGATTCGGATTTCCAGGTGGACCTGGTGACGGGCCCGGCCCTGGGTCCGGAGGGAGAACTGCTGGAGGAAGCCCGGGGGTTTGGAGTCAACCCCGTGCTGGTTCCCCCGCTTCGGCGGGCCATCCGTCCCTGGCTGGAATTGAAGAGTTTCCGGCGGCTCTACCGGCTTTTTCGGAGTTCTTCCTACGACATCGTGCATACCCACAGCTCCAAGGCCGGGATCCTCGGCCGATGGGCGGCCCGCCTGGCCGGGGTCCCCTGGATCGTGCACACGGTTCACGGCCTTCCCTTCCACCGCTACCAGCCGCCGTGGAAGCGGAGCTTTTACCGTTCGCTGGAGCGGGCCGCGGGGGGGGTGACCCACGTGATATACACCGTGTGCGACCGCATGGCCGAAAAGGCCAGCCGGGCGGGCGTTCGGCCGATGGGAGGGTTCGAGACGGTCTACAGCGGCATGGAACTCAAGCCGTTCCTGCAGGTCCCTCCGGTGGACTCCGAGGAGGCCCACGAGCTCAAGCGGGAGTGGGGGTTTTCATCGGACACGTTCGTCATCGGAAAAATTGCCCGGCTGTTTCGGCTGAAGGGTCACCGTTACTGTTTGAGGGCGTTCAGGGCCGTGTCCGAAACGCATCCCGAGGCCCGGCTGCTGCTCGTGGGGGACGGCGTGCTGCGCGAGGACCTCGAGCGGCAGGCCCTGAAACTGGGCATCCGGGACCGGGTCACGTTCGCGGGGTTGATACCCTATCGGCGGATTCCCGAGGCGCTGGGGGCGATGGACGCCCTCGTGCACGCCAGCCTGCGTGAGGGGCTGGCCCGGGTGATCCCGCAGGCTCAGGCCGCCGGCCGACCCGTGGTGAGTTACAATATCGACGGGGCCCCGGAAGCCATCTCTCACGGCGAATCAGGGCTCCTGGTGCCCCCGAAGTCCGTCTCCGGACTGGCTGGCTCCATGCGTCGTGTGATCGAGGACGACGCCCTCCGAAACCGGATCATCGACCGGGGACGCGAGTGGGTCCATCCTCGTTTCGACTGGCGTCATATGGTCCAGCGTTTGAAGCGTTCGTATCGACACCTTCTTTCCACCGGATCGGCGCGGGACCCCGTGCGGGTCGAAGGAGGCCAGGCGTAGATGTCCCCCGACTGGACGAAGCGCATCGACGAACGGGACCTTCGCATCGGTGTGATGGGGCTGGGCTACGTGGGCCTGCCGCGGGCCCTCTCTTTCGTCGAGGAAGGGTTCGAGGTGCTCGGGCTGGACGTCGATTCCGGGAAGGTCGAGGAACTGCGTTACGGGGAGAGCCCCATCACGGACGTGGCCTCGGACCGCATCCGGGAGGCCCTGGACACCGGGCGGTTCGGGGTCACCGACGAGATGAGCCGGCTTCGTGAGGTCGACGCCGTGGCCATCTGCGTGCCCACCCCGCTCCGGAAATCCCGCGCTCCGGATCCCAGCCATATCCAGGCCGCCACCAAACAGATCCGGAAACATTTCTCGCCCCCCGGTATCGTGATCCTCGAGAGCACCACGTATCCCGGGACCACCGAGGAGCTTCTGGCCAAAAAGTTCGAGGAGGCGGGCTGGGATCTTGGCGAGGAGATTCTTCTGGGGTTTTCTCCGGAACGTACCGATCCCGGCCAGAGCGACTACGATCGTCGCAGCACCCCCAAGGTCGTCGGCGGCCACACCGACGCCGCGGCCGAGGTGGTGTCCCACCTCTACGAGACCATCACGGAGGAGGTCTTTACCGTCTCCGATTCCCGGACCGCCGAGATGGTCAAGCTGCTGGAGAACACCTTCCGAAGCATCAACATCGGGCTGGCCAACGAGATGGCGCTGATCTGCGATCGTATGGACGTGAACGTCTGGGAGGTCATCGAGGCGGCCGCCACCAAACCCTACGGGTTCATGTCCTTCTACCCGGGGCCCGGACTGGGGGGGCACTGCGTTCCCGTGGACCCCATGTACCTTTCCTGGAAGGCCCGGGACTTCAACGCCAGCACCCGGTTCATCGACCTGGCGGACGAGGTGAACCGGTCCATGCCGGAGCACGTGTGCGACCTTCTCGTGCACGCGCTCAACGACCGGGAACAGTGCGTCAACGGCAGTCGAATCTGTCTGTTCGGCGTGGCCTACAAGGCCAACGTGCAGGACGTCCGCGAATCCCCGGCCCTGGCCGTGGTCCGACAGCTTCGCGACATGGGGGCCGACCTGGTCTACTGCGACCCGCTCGTGGAGGAACTTTTCGTCGACGACGAACCCGTTGAGCGGATCGCCTCAGACGCCCTCCCTGAGGTCACCCTGGACGCCGGGATGATCCTCACGGACCACGACGATTTCGACTGGGAGGGGCTGCTGACGGAGAT
>CAZEBV010000006.1:8825-12415 GCA_964510695.1 uncultured bacterium | reverse complement strand
GGTTTTCCCGATCGTCCTCGGCCTGAGTTTCGGGTTCACGTACCTCCTTACCCCTGTCATGGAGCGTCTGGCCCGGGAGGTCGGTCTGCTGGATCATCCGGGGGGACGCAAGTCCCACGAGAAGCCCACCCCCCTTCTCGGCGGGGCCGCTGTGTTCGTGGGGGTCTGGGGAACCCTGCTGGTGGCCGTCCTTCAGGGATGGGTCGATCCGGACGGACAGCTTCAGGGGATTTTCCTGGGCAGTCTTCTCGTCGGCGGGATGGGGCTGTTCGACGACGTCCTGGGGCTCTCCCCGGTCACCAAGTTCCTCGTGCAGACCCTCGGAGCCGTCGTGGTGGTGTGGCACGGTGTCATCGTCACCCTGTTCATCGGCACCAACTGGTTCACCGTGTCCGTCACCCTCCTCTGGATCGTCGGGGTGACCAACAGTTTTAACCTGCTGGACAACATGGACGGGTTGACGGCGGGGGTCGGTGCGATCTGCGCTCTGATCTTCAGTCTCATCGCTTACCGTCAATCCGATCCCTATACCCTTCTGGTCTCCCTCACCATCATGGGGTCCCTGCTTGGGTTTCTGCGGTTCAACTTCGCCCCGGCGTCGATCTTCCTGGGCGATTCCGGGAGTGAAGTCGTCGGTTTTTTGCTCGCGTGTCTGGCGGTTTCGGCGAACTACATCGAGAACAGTCAGCTTCAGCAGCTGCCCATCATCACCCCGCTTCTTGTGTTCGGGGTGCCGCTGTTCGACACGTTCTCCGTGATGGTGATCCGCTGGGTTGAGGGACGTCCCTTCTGGGACCCGGACAACCGCCATTTTTCCCACCGTCTGGTGGCCCTCGGCATGAGCCGTCGGGCCGCCGTACTGATGGTGTATCTGGTTACGCTGACCGTGGGGAGCCTGGCGATTCTGCTCAGCCGGGTCGACCTGGCCGACGCCGTTCTCCTCCTGATCGACGGCATGGCGATCTTCGGGATCATCGTGCTGCTCGAATACACGGGGGGCTCCTCCGGGCGAGAGGCCGAGTCTTGAAGGAATTGGATCCCTGGGTCCGGCTGGTGCGGCCCCGTGGATGGATCAAGAATTTTTTGGTCTTCGCGGCCCTGCTTTTCTCCGGAGAATGGCACCGACCGGAGCTCATCCTGGTTTCGCTGACGGTCTACGTCGGCTTCTGTTCCCTCGCCAGCACCCTCTACATCTGGAACGACTGGCGCGACCGTCACCGCGATCGACTCCATCCCCGCAAGCAGGATCGGCCCCTCGCGGCCGGGGAGATCTCGGGGGGTGGGGCTTTGGGCGCCGGGGTGCTGATGCTGGGGCTGACGGGCGGATGCCTCGCCCTTCTTCCCCCGGGGGGGCGGTTCGGGGTCGCCGCGGTGTTCGTCGGCTACACGGGACTGATGGTCCTGTATAATGTTGGCCTCAAGCACCTCTTCGGACTCGACATGCTGATCGTCGCGGTCGGCGTGATGCTGCGGGCGGTCGCCGGGGGAGTCGGCATCGGCGTACCCCTCACCGAGTGGTTCATCCTGTGTCTGTTCTTCATCTGTGTGCTTCTGGTGGCCGGCAAGCGCCGTCACGAACTTCGGCGGCTGTCCCCGGAGGACGGGAGGGAGCATCGTCCCGTGCTGGGGGAGTACTCCGAGACGTTCCTGGATCGCCTGATCACCGTCGTCTCCGCCGCCGCCCTGGTAACCTACTCGATGTATACCATCGAGGGCGGCGCGCAGTTCGGGGCGCCGGCGCTTCTGCCCTACTCGATTCCGTTCGTGCTGTTCGGCCTGATGCGCTACCTCCACCTTCTCTACGTGGATCGGCGCGGGGGTGTCCCCGAGTCGCTCTTCCTGGACGGCCCCATGCTGGTCTGCGTGCTTCTGTGGGTGGGCTTTATACTGTTTCTTTTTTAGGCCGCTCCTCGAGTTGATTTGACCCTCGGGGGTCCTCCACCACCACGGGGGGATCCTCGCATCCACCGCCGCCGGTACCCGGGAGGGACCATGATGACCGTCGACGCTGCTTCATCCGGACTGCGTGACGAGGCTCGCCGTACGATCGAGACCATCGGGGGGGCGGACCTCCTGATCGGAATCCCCGCCTACAACAACGAGGGCACGATCCAGTACGTGCTGGAGACCGTGGCCGAGGGGGCCGATCGGCATTTCGGCGACCTCAAAACCTGCGTCATGCTGTCGGACGGAGGCAGCCTGGACGACACCCGGGAACGGGCCCGGGATGCCTCACTGCCGGAGGACGTCCGGCGTCTGGTGACGATCTACCGGGGGCCGGCGGGGAAGGGCAGTGCCTTTCGCGCCATTTTCGAGTCGGGTGAGCTGCTGGACGTGCGGGCGGCGCTGGTGGTTGACAGCGATCTTCGTCACTGGCCGCCCGAGTGGGTTCGCCGACACCTGACTCCGGTTCTGGAGGAAGGGCTCGATTTTACGATCCCCCACTACATCCGGCATAAATACGACGCCACGATTACCAACAGCGTCTGTTTTCCGATGACGTCGGCCCTGTACGGACGTCAGGTTCGCCAGCCGATCGGCGGGGATTTCGCCCTTTCCCGGGACCTGCTGGATCACCTGGCCCACGGGGGGGAGTGGGACACCGACGTGGCCCGCTTCGGGATCGACATCTGGATGACGACCACGGCGCTCTGCGAGGATTTTCGGGTCGGACAGACGAACCTCGGGGCCAAGATCCACGACCCCAAGGATCCCGGGGAATCCCTGGGGCCGATGTTCCGCCAGGTGGTCGGAACCCTGTTTCGTCTGATGGGCCGCTACCGGGACCGGTGGTGGGAGGTCGAGGGCATCCAGGAGGTTCCTCGCCGCGGGACGCCCGTGGATCACGAGCCGGAGCCGGTCTCCGTGAACCGGCCGGGGCTCGAGCGTCGGGCCCGGGAGGGGTGGGAGGCCGCCTCGGATCGGATCCGCTCCTACCTCGGCGAGGGAACCCGATCCTCCGTGGAAAGAATTATGGACCCGTCCCACGGGGACGAGCGCATCGGGCATCTTGCGGTCCGTGAGTGGGCCCACGTTCTGTATGATTACGCGGTGGCGTATCATTACTCGGGGGACGCCTCACAGGCGATCATCGATTCCCTCGTGCCCCTTTATTTCGCCCGCTGTGCGGCTCTGTTCGACGAGATGGATCCCATGCACGACCGGGAAGCCGAACGGTACCTGCGGGAACTGGTTCGGGATTTCCAGGCGGAGAAAGACTACCTGCGCACTCGCTGGGAGGCCGCGAGGGCATGAACGTCAAACCGTGGCTGGAGGAGAACACCTACCATCATTCCCGGTTTCAGAACCTGGAGCGTCTGGTGGAACTCAAGCGGGAGAAGGACCTCACCATCGAGGTGAGCCTGCCGACCCTCAACGAGGAGGAGACCATCGCGAAGGAACTGGTGCTCATCCGAAGCACGCTGATGGACCGATACCCGCTGGTGGACAACATGGCCGTGGTGGACAGCGGGTCGGAGGATCGGACCCGGGAAATCGCGCGCGAATACGGAGCCTCGGTCTACCAGGCCAGCGAGCACCTCGTCGATCACGGGATTTACTACGGCAAGGGCGAGAACCTCTGGAAGAGC
>CAZEBV010000006.1:0-8815 GCA_964510695.1 uncultured bacterium | reverse complement strand
TTTGCTCGACGGGGACATCATCGTCTACCTGGACGCCGACATCAAAAACATCGACCCGAAATTCGTCTACGGGCTGGTCGGCCCCCTCCTCGAGCGGGAGGAACTGGGTTACGTCAAAGCCTTCTACGATCGCCCCCTGGACATGGGGAGCGAACGTCGGACCACGGGGGGAGGGCGGGTGACGGAAATCCTCGTGAGACCGCTTTTCAACCTCTTCTTTCCCGAACTTTCGGGGCTGATTCAGCCGCTTTCCGGGGAATACGCCGGCCGGCGTGAGATCCTCGAGCAGCTTCCCTTCTTTATCGGCTACGGGGTCGAGACCGGCCTTCTGATCGATTTACGGCAGCGGTTCGGCATCGAGAGCATCGCCCAGGTGGACCTGGATCGGCGCGTTCACCAGAACCAGGACCTTCAGGCGCTTGGCAAGATGGCGTTCGAGATCCTTCAGACCTTTTACAATCGTGTGGACGAGGCGGGGAAGATCGAACTCAAACAGAAACTTCACCACACCTTCCGGCGCATCGTGGCGTCGGGGGATGAGCATTCCCTCGACGAGGAGACTATCGAGGAGCTCGAGCGTCCCCCCATGATCGAGCTTGACGAATACCGCCGCCGGCACGGCGGGGGCGCCTGAGGACGGCGGGGCCGTGGAACTGTACCTCGTGCGCCACGGCGAAACCTCATGGAACGAGGCCGGACGCATCCAGGGCTGGATCGACGTGGGGCTGACGGCCGAGGGCCGGCGCCAGTCGGACGCCCTGGGGGATCAGCTGCCCGCCGACGGTTCGTTCGACCTCGCCGTCAGTCCCCTTCGGCGGGCCCGTGAAACGGCCCGATACCTTCGGAACGACATCCCCGTCCGGCACGTCTGGTTCCCCCCGGAGTTCCGCGAGCTCGATCAGGGGCACTGGAACGGTCTGCGGGGACGATGGCTCGAGGACGTCCGGCAGGGCCGCTACCGGAGCTGGATCGATCGTCCGCTCGAGGGAGCGCCTCCCGGCGGCGAGTCGCTCCGCCGCGTCCGGCGGCGGGTGGCCCGGGGGCTTCGGTTTCTGGGTCGCCGCGCGGGGGACCGGGTGGTTGTGGTGGCCCACAAGGTCGTGAACAGTCTCTGTGCTCACCTGCTGGGCGAGTGGGCCCTCCAGGAGGTCATGGGCAGCCTGGAGGCGAACGCGTCGGTGCGGGCCCTGGAACCCGCCCGTAAGCAGCTCGTGGACCTTCCGGGCGGGACGGATCCCCGGTCGGGGGAATCCGGGCTGGATTGACGGGGCGAACGCGTTATCATTGTGGAACACGTTTTCTCCACGTGACTGAGCTTCGGCATTCCGCTGGAGGTATCCGTCCGTGAAAGCCCTGGTTCTCGCCGCCGGTTACGGGACGCGCCTGTATCCGATTACGCGGGATACGCCCAAACCCATGCTCGAGGTCGGAGGCGCTCCGATGATCGACCACGTCCTCGGGCGCCTTCGGGCCATCGAGGAGCTCGAGGGGGTGGTCGTTGTGACCAACGACAAGTTCCACGACCGCTTCCGCGAGTGGGCCCGGGCCTCCGAGTGGCCCTGGCCGGTGACCGTGCTGAACGACGGGACCACCGAGGACGGCGATAAGCGGGGGGCCATCGGGGACGTCCAATTTTCCATCGAAGCGGCGGACGTCGACGACGACCTCATGGTCCTGGCCGCCGACAACCTGGTTGATTTTTCGCTGCAGGGGATGGTGGATACTTTCCACGAGACCGAGGACAACGTCATCGGCGTGCTTCGCTTCGAGGACGAAAGCAAACTTTCGAAGTATGGTATCGTGGAAACCGGCGAGGAGGGACGTGTGGTCGATTTTCGGGAAAAGCCCGAGGATCCTCCGTCGAACCTCGTGGCGATGGGGATGTACCTGTTCCCCCGGCGTAAGCTGCCCCTCATCCAGCGCTACCTCGAGGAGGGCGGGAACCCCGACGAACCCGGCTGGTACATCACCTGGCTGGTGGAGAACGATCGGGTTCAAGCCCACGTGTTCGAGGGGGAATGGTTCGACATCGGGGACAAGGACTCCCTGGAGAAAGCCGACCGCTACGCCGACGAGCACGGGCTGGGTGCGGCGGTCAAGGACTGACGAGTACCACGACACCTGATTCGCACGATCCATTCGAGGGCGGCGCGGTTCACGGAAGGATTTCGTCCCCTCAATTTTCGCCCCGGGAGGCGATGTGATCCCATGAGTACCACCGTCAAACACGATGTTGCCGATCTTTCCCTGGCCGACGAAGGGGAGAAGAAGATTCGCTGGGCGGGACAGACCATGGACGTGGTCCGCCAGATTAAGGAACGCTTCGCGTCGGAATCCCCCCTGGAGGGCCTTCGGATCTCGGGCTGCCTGCACGTAACCCCCGAGACGGCCAACCTCATGATCGCCCTCAAGGAGGGAGGCGCCGACGTGGTGCTGTGTGCGTCGAACCCTCTCTCCACCCGGAACGAGGTGGCCGCCTCCCTGGTGGAGAACCACGGGATTCCAGTGTTCGCGATCCACGGGGAGGACCGTGAGACCTACTACGAACACATCAATGCCGCGATCGAGCACGAGCCCCACATCACGATGGACGACGGGGCCGACCTGGTCAGCGAGATCCTTCAGGACCACCCCGATCGGGCCGGGAACCTCGTGGGGAGTACCGAGGAGACGACCACCGGGGTCATCCGGCTTCGTTCGATGGCCAAGGAGGGGGTGCTGGAGTTTCCCGTGATCGCGGTCAACGACGCCGATTCCAAGCATATGTTCGACAACCGCTACGGCACCGGCCAGAGCACGATCGACGGGGTGATCCGGGCCACGAACCTCCTGATGGCCGGGAAGAACGTCGTGGTCTGCGGTTTCGGGTGGTGCGGTCAGGGCATCGCCAAACGGGCCGACGGCATGGGGGCCGACGTGACCGTCTGCGAGGTCGATCCTCTCCGGGCGCTCGAGGCGCACATGGAGGGGTACGACGTGCGCCCGATCGGGGAGGCCGCCGTGGATGGTGACGTGTTCATCACGTCCACGGGGGACATTTCAGTGATCCGACGGGAACACTTCGAAATCATGAAGGACGGCGCCATCGTGGCGAACGCCGGCCACTTCAACGTCGAGGTGGATCTCGAGGAACTGGATGAACTGGCCGAGGAGCGCCGTCAGATCCGTCCCAGCCTGGAGGAGTTCCGGCTTCCCGACGGCCGCTCGATCAACGTCCTGGCCGAGGGTCGCCTGGTGAACCTCGCGGCCGCGGAGGGACACCCCGCCGAGGTCATGGACATGTCCTTTGCGAACCAGGCCCTCTCGGCGGAGTACCTCGCCGAGAATTCCGACGACATGGAGCACACGGTCCACAAGGTGCCCCGCGAACTGGACGAGGAGGTCGCTTCCCTCAAGCTCGAGGCGGTGGGCGTCGACATCGACGAACTCACCGAGAAGCAGCGGGAATACCTGGACTCCTGGAAGATCGGGACCTGAGGGCTCCCCCCGTCGGGGAGGATCCGACGGCACTGCGCTGAACCCGCACCGGGCGATCCCCCTCCGGAGGCGAGAACCGTGGGGTTCACGGAAGAGGATTACCAGCGGTGGAAGAAGGAGACCTACGATCCGCTGGTGGACTCCTACGGGGAGCGGGAGGACTCCTTCGAGACCAGCAGTTTCGAGGACGTCCAGCCGGTCCATACGCCCCTGGACTGGTCCGACGAACGGTACGAGGACGACCTCGGCATGCCGGGGGAGTATCCCTTCACCCGGGGCGTTCAGCCGAACATGTACCGGGGTCGACTCTGGACGATGCGTCAGTACGCCGGGTTCGGGACCCCCGAGGAGTCCAACGAGCGCTACCATTACCTGCTGGAACAGGGGAACCGAGGGTTATCCGTCGCCTTCGACCTTCCCACCCAGATCGGGATGGACAGCGACGATCCCCGGGCCGAGGGGGAGGTTGGGAAGGTCGGGGTGGCCATCGATACCCTTCGCGACATGGAGATCCTTTTCGACGGCATTCCCCTCGACGAGGTCTCCACCTCGATGACGATCAACGCCCCGGCCATCGTGCTTCTGTGCCTTTACGTGGCGGTCGCCCGCCAGAAGGGAGCCGCGGTCGAGGAGCTTCGGGGTACGATTCAGAACGACGTCCTCAAGGAATACATCGCGCGGGGGACCTACATTTTTCCCCCGGGACCCAGCCTGCGCATCGTCGCCGATTTGTTCGAGTGGTGCAACGAGTCGATGCCCAGCTGGAACCCGATCTCGGTGAGCGGCTACCACCTTCGGGAGGCCGGCTGCACCGCCGCCCAGGAGATCGCCTTCACCCTGGGCAACGGGGTGGAATACCTGCGGGCCGGGGTCCAGCGGGGGCTGGACGTCGACACCTTCGCCCGGCAGTTCTCCTTCTTCTTCAACGCCCACAACAACTTCCTGGAGGAGGTGGCCAAGTTTCGTGCCGCCCGCCGCCTCTGGGCTCATCTCGTGGCCGAGGAGTTCGGGGCCGAGGACCCCGAGGCCTGCCGGCTTAAGTTTCACGCGCAGACCGGCGGCAGCACCCTCACCGCCCAGCAGGTCGACAACAACATCGTCCGGGTGACCGTTCAGGCCCTGGCCGCCGTGCTGGGAGGGGCCCAGTCCCTGCACACGAACAGCAAGGACGAGGCCCTCTCCCTGCCCACCGAGGAGGCCGTTCGCACGGCCCTTCGAACTCAGCAGATCCTCGCCCACGAGAGCGGGGTCGCCGACGCCGCGGATCCGCTGGGCGGATCCTACCTGATCGAGAGCTGGACCGATCGTCTGGAGTCCCTGGCCCGAGATTACCTGGAGACGGTGGAGGAGATGGGGGGGATGCAGGAGGCCATCCGTGAGGGGTACGTTCAGAAACAGATCAGCGACGCCGCCTACCGGTACCAGCAGGAGGTCGAGGCCGGAGAACAGGTCGTGGTGGGCGTCAACGAGTTCCAGGTCGAGGAGGCGTCCGACCCGAATCTCCTGAAAATGGATCCTCAGGGGGAAGAGCGTCAGGTCGAACGGCTGGAGTCCGTCCGGCGCGAGCGGGATGAAGCCCGGGTCCAGGGCGCCCTGGAGGACCTTCGGTCCGCCGCCCGCGGAGACGATAATCTGGTTCCCCGGGTGCTGACCTGCGTGGAAGCCTATGCGTCCGTGGGGGAGATCATCGGGGCGATGGAGGAGGAGTTCGGACGGCATGAACCCGTGGCTGCGATCTGAGCGGTCCGATCGGCAGGGGATGACCCATGGCTGAGGCGGTGCCCCACCGGATTCTGATCGGCAAGGTGGGGCTGGACGGACACGATCGGGGAGCCAAGGTGGTCGCGCGTGGACTGCGGGACGCGGGGTTCGAGGTCATCTACACCGGCATTCGTCGGCGCCCCGAGGAGGTGGCTCGCACCGCGGTTCAGGAGGACGTCGACGCCGTGGGCCTCAGTTCCCTGAGCGGGGGACACATGGCGGTATTCCCCCGGGTCGTTGAAGCCCTGGAGGAACGGGGGCGGGGCGACATTCTCCTGTTCGGCGGCGGGGTGATCCCCGAGGAGGACGCCGAGGCCCTGCGGCGGGAGGGGATCCGGGAGATCTTCGGACCGGGCACGCCGATCGAACGCATCGTGGACTTTCTGCGGGAGGAACTGGGGACGAAGGACGACACGAACGGGCAACCGGGTTCCGACTGAACCGCCCGGACGCTCTAACGGGAGGCAGCCTGTGATGCTTTCGAACCTCGATCACGTGGCGGTGGCGGTGCGGTCGATCGAGGAGGCCCTGCCCGCCTACCGGGACCTTCTGGAACGGGAACCCCGCGTGGAGACGGTGGAGGAACAGGGGGTACGCGTGGCGGCCTTTCACCTGGAGGACACCCGGCTGGAGCTGCTTGAACCCCTCGACGAGGAAAGCCCGGTGGCCTCCTTCCTGGAGAGCCGGGGCGAGGGGCTTCACCACGTGGCGTTTCGAACCGACGACACCGACCGTGAGCTGCGGCGCGCGGACGAGGCCGGTCTGAGCTGTCTGGACGAGTCGGGCCGTCCCGGTGCCGGCGGGTATCGAATTGGATTTTTGCATCCCGGGGACCTTCACGGGACGCTCGTGGAGCTGGCGCAGCCCCCCTCCGGGACGTCCGATGAGGGTCGGAACCACACCCCGGAAGAAGGGTCTTGACACCCCACGGGGACGAGCGTATAGTGTAGTCCTCGCTATTCATAAAAAAGCCCTTCCCCACCAATGCTGGTCCCGGAAAACCGGGGCCAGCGTTTTTTTTGTACCCTCGCCGCAGCCCTCCCGTTCCGGACCGCGGTGGCCCCGGGACGGGGATTCCACCTGGAGGTTCGATCCCCGATGACGTTTCAACTGGCGGTGCTGGAAGGGGACGGAATCGGCCCTGAGGTCGTGGGGGAAGCCCTGCGTATCCTGGAGTGGATCGAGGACCGGGACCCCGCGTTTGAGATCCGGCAATCGTCGTTTCCGGTCGGCGGGGCGTCCATCGAGCGACACGGTCATCCTCTGACGGATGAGACCCTGGAGGCCGTCCAGAACTGCGGCGCCATCCTGCTGGGGGCGGTCGGAGGACCCCGGTGGGATGACCTTCCGGTCGATCGCCGACCGGAGAAGGCCCTCCTGACGCTTCGGCGGGAGTGCGAACTGTTCGCCAACCTGCGTCCCATCCGGGTTCATTCCGCCCTGGCGGATCGTTCCCCCCTCCGACCCGAACTCGCCCGTCGGACCGATTTTCTCATCGTGCGTGAGCTGACGGGGGGGCTGTATTTCTCCGAGCCCAGGGGCATCGAGGGGACCGGGGCCGGCCGACGGGGCTTCAACACCCTGTCGTACCGGCAGGACGAAGTTCAGCGCATTACCCGTGTCGCCGTCGATGCGGCCCGGAAACGGGAGGGCCGGCTCACCTCCGTCGACAAGGCCAACGTGCTGGAGAGCTCCCGTCTCTGGCGGGAGACGGTTGAAGCCACCGTGCCGTCGGATCGCTCCCTTAACCACCTTTACGTCGACAACGCAGCCATGCAGATCATTCGGGATCCGGGACAGTTCGACGTGATCGTGACCGGAAACCTGTTCGGGGACATTTTGTCCGACGCCGCCGCGCAGCTCTGTGGATCGATCGGTCTGCTTCCCTCGGCCAGCCTGGGGGAGGGGCCGCCGTACCTTTACGAACCGGTCCACGGGAGTGCCCCCGACATCGCGGGCCGCGGAGTGGCCAACCCGCTTGCAGCGATTCTTTCGCTGGCCATGATGTTTCGCTACAGCCTGGAGCGGGAGGACTGGGCCGATCGGATCGAGGCGGCGGTGGGCAGCGTGCTGAACGACGGCCTGCGGACCGCCGATCTCGCGGACGATCCCGAGGACGCCGCCTCGACCCGGGAAACGGGCTCGGCCGTGCTGGAGTCGCTTCAGCGGCATGCGGACTGATCCCGCGCCAGATACAATACGTCCCTCGGAACCGCGGAAGTCGGTCATGGGGTTCGAGGTTCGTCGTTCTACGGAGGGATGCTGATGTACACTGTCGCCGTTGCCGGGGCCACCGGTGCCGTGGGGGAAGTGATGCTCGAGGTCCTTGCCGAACGGGACTTTCCCGTTGAACGCCTCGTCCCGCTGGCCAGCGAACGATCCCGCGGTCGCACCGTGTCCTTTCGCGGGGACCCCGAGGAGGTTCGGGTGCTCTCGGAACACGATTTCGAGGACGTTGACCTCGTGCTGTTCTCGGCCGGTTCCGACGTGGTTCGGCGGGAGGCCGACCGGATTCTCGAATCCGGGGCCGTGATCGTCGACAACAGCAGCGCCTACCGCTACGACCCCGACGTGCCTCTGGTCGTGCCCGAGGTCAACCCGGGGGACCTCGAGGACCATCAGGGACTCGTGGCCAACCCGAACTGCAGCACCATTCAGATGGTGATGGCCTTGGCCCCCCTGCACCGGGCCTTCGGGATTCAGCGGGTGGTGGTGTCCACCTACCAGTCCACGAGCGGCGCGGGCGCCCGGGCCCGCCGGGAGATGTGGGATCAGATCGAGGCGGCCGTGGCGGGGGATCCCGCCCCGGAACCGGACGCCTTCCCCCACGCCATCGCTTTCAACGCCATCCCCGAGATCGGACCGGTCCTCGAGGATCACGACGACTACACCAAAGAGGAAATGAAGATGGTCTGGGAAACCCGAAAGATCCTCGGCGACGATTCGTTGGAGGTCTCCCCGACCGCCGTCCGGATTCCGGTGGAGACCGCCCACGGTGAAAGCGTCAACGTGCAGACCGCTCGTCCCTGTCCGCCCGACGAAGCCCGTCGACGGCTGGAGGAGTTTCCGGGGGTGGACGTGCTGGATGACCCGGAGCGTTCCGTGTATCCGACCATGCTTCAGGCGTCCGACCGGGACCCGGTCTACGTGGGACGCATCCGACGCGACCCGACCCTCGAAAACGGGTTGAACCTCTGGATCGTGGCCGACAACCTCCGGAAAGGGGCCGCCCTCAACACCGTTCAAATCGCGGAAACGCTGGTGGAGGAGGGGCTTTTGGCCGGGGAAGGAGCTTCCGTTCGAGCGTAGTCGGCTCCCCGCCGGGGGCGTCTTTCAACGTCCCCCCGTTGGAGCGACGATAGTATGAACGGGGCTTTTCCGGCAGGTTCTGCGCCCGTTTCGAGTTTGGTCGCCGCCCGGGGGGCCATTTTCTATGATTGATTATTATCACGTGACGAAGCGATTTCCCGCCGACGGGATCACCGCCCTCCACGACGTTACGTTCTCCATGGACAAAGGGGACTTCTACTACATCCTCGGCCCGTACGGAGCCGGTAAAACGACGCTGATGCGCATG
>CAZEBV010000005.1:0-27853 GCA_964510695.1 uncultured bacterium | reverse complement strand
GCTCGACGGAACCCTGCGTGAACGAGCCCTCTTCGACCCGGAGGGGCTGGTGCGCGTCCCGGATTACCTGTCGCTGGAGGAGGCCGCCGCGCTTCCCTGTGCCGGGTTAACCGCCTGGAACGCGCTGATGAAACATCGCCGGACCACCGACGAGGACACGGTGCTCCTTCAGGGGACGGGCGGCGTCTCGACCTTCGCGCTTCAGTTCGCCTCCGCGCTGGGGGCGCGCACCGTTCTCACCTCCAGCAGCGACGAGAAACGGGATCGGGCCGAGGCCATGGGGGCCGCCCACACGATCAACTACGAGTCGACCCCGGCGTGGGACGAAGCGGTGCGCGAGTGGACCGGCGGCCGGGGCGTGGATTGCGTCGTCGAGGTCGGGGGAGCCGGGACGCTTCAGAAGTCCCTCAGCGTGACCGCGCCGGCCGGTCAGGTCAGCGTGATCGGCGTCCTCAGCGGTGGATCCACGGACCTGACCATCCTGCCGATCCTCATGAAGGCCCTCTCGGTGCAGGGGATCTTCGTGGGATCCCGACGTGATTTCGAACAGCTTCTCTCTTTTCTCGTCGACCACGAGATCGATCCACACGTGGATCGGACCTTCGACTTCGACGCCCTTCCGGAAGCCCTGGAGTACGTGGCGGCGGGCCAGCACATGGGCAAGGTGGTCGTTCGGGTCTAACCGTCCTCGGGTGGGGGCTCGTTAGCGACCGGTAAAGACGAAGCGCTCCCGCGAAGTTTCCACGTCCCGTGCCTCCGAGCGACCCCGCCGGAGGAGTCGTCCGGTCCCTCCGTCGAAGAGGTCCCTCGCCAGGGCGCCGATCAGCCGGTCACGCAGCCGTCGGCGGGTCGTGTCCACCGCGTGTTGTTCCAGGAAGAAGGGACGATCCGGCAGGGCGTCGGGCCACCCCGACGCCGACCAGAAGAGGCTGCCGTGCTGGAGGATCCCCGACCGTCGTCGGACCTGGGCGGCGGCCATCCATTTGTCGCCCGCCTGGACCGGCTCGTGGGCCGCCGGGCTCGCCAGGCAGCTGTCCGCCCCCCCGTCGCCCTCTCCCCGCCGCGACTCCGTCACCAGACCCGCCTCGCGGAGCGCGGACAGGAACGTATCGCGCACGCACCCGTAAAAATCATGAATTGAGAGTGAACCCAGCGGGTGGTCGCACGGTACGGTCAGGGAATAGGTGATCTCGTCGCCGTGGAGGAGGTACCCTCCGCCGGTCGGCCGCACGGTCACGGCCAGGTCATCGGGGAGTTGATCGAGGACGTCGGGAGGGTCGTCGGCCTGGCGGCGTCCCAGGCTCAGCGTCGGCTGGTTCCAGCGGTAGAAGCGAATCACGGGTGCCCGGGCGGTTTGCAGAAGCCGCCAGTCCGCCGCCATGTTGACGGTCCCCGGCAGGGCGGGGTCGATCAGGACTCGGAATCCACGTTCCACCGCAGGACCGGGTTGCGGGCCGCCTCGGCCTCGTCGGGCCGGGAGATCCGCGTGGTGTGGGGAGCCTCGCGGAGGAACTCGGGGTCCTCCCGGGCCTCCTCCACGATCTGATGGAAGACCTCCACGATCCGATCGAGTTCCCGCCGGCTGAGGGTCTCGGTCGGCTCGATCATGAGCGCCTCGGGGACGATGAGCGGGAAGTAGACGGTCGGGGGATGGATCTCGAAGTCGATCAGGCGCTTCGCCACGGCGTCGGCACCGACCGGCAGGTCCTCGCAGGAGACCACGAACTCGTGCTGACAGGGACCCGGGTAGGCCGGGGACAGGGCCTCGGGCATGTGTTCCATCAGGTAGTTGGAGGCGATGACGGCGTCACGACCCACCCGGTTCAGGCCGGTTTCCCCCATGCGCTGAATGTAGGCGAGGGCCCGCAGAAGAACCATCATGTTGCCGTGGTAGCTGCGGATGGGTCCGATGGATTCGGGGGCGTCCTCCCGCAGGGTCCAGGTGTCCTCGTCGCGCTCCAGGCGCGGGACGGGACGATAGGGGGCGAGCTCCTCGGTGAAAGCCACCGCTCCGGCCCCGGGTCCGCCCGCTCCGTGGGGGGTCGTGAAGGTTTTGTGGAGGTTCAGGTGGACCACGTCGAAGCCCATCCGGCCGGGGCGGATCCGTCCCACCAGGGCGTTGAGGTTGGCGCCGTCGTAGTAGAGGTATCCGCCGGCGTCGTGGACGATTCGTCGGATTTCGAGGATGTCCTCCTCGAACAGTCCCAGCGTGTTGGGGTTGGTCAGCATCAGCGCGGCCGTGCGTTCCCCGGTGGCCTCCCGAAGGGCGTCCAGGTCCACGCGTCCCCGGTCGTTGGAGTCGACCTCGACGGTTGAGAAGCCGGCCAGCCGGGCGCTTGCGGGGTTGGTGCCGTGGGCGCTGTCCGGGACCAGGACCTCGTCGCGCTGGGTTTCCCCCTCGGCGTTCAGTTTGGCCCCCACCACCCGAAGACCCACCCAGTCCCCCTGGGCCCCGGCCGCCGGGAGAAGCGACACCGCGCCCAGCCCGGTCAGACGGCCCAGCGCCTCGTGAAGGTCACCCAGGACCTCACGCCATCCCTCCAGCTGGGCGAGGGGCTGACGGGGATGGGCGCGGAGGTAGCCGGGAAGGCCGGCGACGTCCTCGTTCAGCTTCGGGTTGTATTTCATGGTGCAGGACCCCAGCAGATACGGCCCCGTGTCCACCCCGAAGGACTCCCGCGACAGGTTGTGGTAATGACGCACCACCTGCGGTTCGGGCACGGTGGGAAGATCGGGAGGATCCTCCCGGTGAAGCCAGTCGGGGAGGTCGTCCGGTGGCTCCTCGGTCTCGACCTTTCGGGGCCCGGATCGCTCCCGGATCAGGGGATGGTCACGGCCGGAGTCCATGGGCAACCTCCCGGGCGAACGATGCGATTTCCTCGGGGGTGCGCTGTTCCGTGGCGGCACACACGTATCGGCCCTCGCTCCAGAAGCCACCCATCCATCCGTCCTCGGCCAGCCGTTCGGTCAGGTCGTCGACCCGGCTTTCGGCCTCCACGCTGACTTCGTTGAAGATCGGGTCCCCCACCACCGAGAGCCCTTCCTCCTCGAACGCCTCCCCGAGGGCGCGTCCCCGCCGGTAGTTCGTGCGGGCGCGGCGGCGAAGCCCGTCCGGGCCCAGGGTGGCCAGGAAGACGGCCACGCCGAGGGTCAGAAGGGCGTGGTTGGTGCAGATGTTGGAGGTGGCCCGCTCGCGGCGGATGTGCTGTTCGCGGGTCTGCAGGGTGAGCACGTAGCAGCGCTGTCCCTGGCGGTCGTGGGTCTCACCCACGAGGCGCCCGGGCATCCGGCGGATGAAACGTTCGCGGGCGGAGAACAATCCGACCTGCGGGGCGCCGGCCTGCATCGGCAGCCCCAGCGGCTGTCCTTCGGCAACGGCCACGTCGAAGTCGAGGTCCCCGGGCGGGGTTAAAAACGCCATCGCCAGGGGGTTCACGGCCGCGATCCCCACGGTCTTTTCGTCCGGGCGGCGTTCGGACCATGTCTCGACCGCGTCGGCACAGCCCCACCGGTTCGGGTAGCCGAGGCAGACCGCCGCGGGGGGTTCCTCCCAGGTGTCCGGGAGCGTGGCCCGGCCGTCCCGGCTGGGCAGCGTGTGAAGCTCCCAGCCCAGCGGAGCGGCGTAGGTTTCGAGGATCCCCCGCCAGGACTCGAAGAGGTTGGGGCTGACGTATACTCGGTCCCGGTCGGTGACGTTCACCGCCATCAGCACCGCCTCGGCCAGGGCGGCGGCTCCGTCGTACATCGACGCGTTGGTGACCGGCAGGCCCATCAGGGTGCTGATCATGCTCTGAAACTCGAACATCCCCTGAAGGGTTCCCTGGTTGATCTCGGCCTGGTAGGGGGTGTAGGAGGTTAAAAACTCCTCCCGGAACATCAGGTTCGTGACCGTGGACGGCACGTAGTGGTCGTAAATGCCGCCCCCCAAAAAGCAGGTCAAATCGTCGGCGGTGCGGTTGCGGGCACTGTTCTCCTGGTGCCAGGACCAGACCTCCCGTTCCCGCCGGGGCGTGGTCTCCGGGGTGAACTCCTCCCGGAGCTCCTGGGGGATGTTCACCTGGAGCGCGTCGAAGTCCTCGGCGTCCAGGGAATCCAGCATCGCCTTGCGGTCCCGGGCGGTCAGGCTCAGGTAGGGGGGGCGGGGTTCGGACGAGGGGGAGGAATCACTCAGGGGAATCAGCTCCTCGTGCGGGGCGAGGTGGTCGTGAGCGGCGAACGGAGGGTGCTTAAGCCACGTGCTGCCGGTAGGCCTCGGCTTCCATGAGTTCCTCCGGTTCCTGGTCGATTTCCAGGCGGACCATGCGGCCCTCGCCGTAGGGGGCTTCGTTGACGTGTTCGGGGTGATCCTCGAGTTCATCGTTGACCTCGGCCACGCGACCGTCGGCCGGGGCGTAGACGTCCGAGACGGCCTTGACCGATTCCACCACCAGGAAGGGTTCCATCGACTCGACCTCGCGGTCGACGTCGGGAAGTTCCACGTAGACCACGTCCCCGAGTTCCCCCTGGGCGAAATCCGTAATTCCCATCCAGCCCGTTTCGGGGTCCAGCCACTCGTGTTCCTCCGTGTACAGGAGGTTTTCCGGCACCTCGACACTCATCGTGTTCGACCGCCTCTCCTGATGGTGAGATGGGAATCGTCGAAGGCCTGATTATGCGTAGAAACTGGTAAAGTGCAATTGCCTTTCGGCGGGTTCTACACGAAGGGCGGCTCCGTCTGCTCGACGGTCAGCCACCGGTCCCGCACCTGAACCTCCAGGGGTTCCCCGGAGGGCACGTCCGCCTCCACCAGGGCCAGTCCAATTCCTCGCTCGAGGGTCGGGCTGAACCGTCCGGAGGTCACTTCTCCCACGCGGGCTTCGTCGGCGGTGCGGACCGGGTAGCCCCGACGGGGGCTCGACCGACCCTCTAGAATCAGCCCGGTCAGGCGGCGTTCGGGGCCCTCTTCCCGCCGTTGTTCCAGGGCCTCTCGGCCCACGAAGGCGTGCTCCCAGTCGATGAACCGGTCAAGGCCCGCCGTGACGGGATCGATGTCCGCACCGAGCTCGTGTCCGTGGAGGGGGAACCCCTTCTCCAGTCGAAGCGTGTCGCGGGCCCCCAGACCGCACAGGGTCAGCCCCTCCTCCACGATGCGCCCGAAGAGCTTTCGGCCGTCCGACTCGTCCAGCCAGAGTTCGCCGCCGTCCTCGCCCGTGTAGCCGGTCGCGGCCAGCATGGTCTGCCCCTCCCAGCGGGTTCGGTAGCGCGCCTCCGGAAGCTCGGGGGCGTCGACGCGCTCGAGGGCCCGGCGGGCGTCGGGCCCCTGGACCGCCAGCAGCACCGTTTCGAGCGTGCGGTCCCAAACCGTCAGGTCCCCGGCTTCTGCGTCCAGCCAGTCGAGGATGGCCCCGCGGTTGGCGGCGTTGACCACCATCCACACGGCCTCGGGTCCGCGCGGGTAAAGGATGGCGTCGTCCAGGCAGCCCCCCGAACGATCGCAGAAGAACCCGTACAGGGCGCGTCCCGGTTCCCGGTCGACGAGCCTTCGGGAGAACAGCGCCTGGAGCCGCCCGGCGGCGTCGGATCCCCGGGCCACCAGGCGACCCATGTGGGAGAGGTCGAAGACGCCCGCTTCCTGCCGGACCGCGTGGTGTTCGCGCACGATGCCCCCGAAGTCGCGGGGCATCTCCCATCCCCCGAACGACATCAGGGGGGGATCGTCCGGGTAGAGGTCGTAGAGGGGGGATCGACGTTCGGTTTCAGTGGACATAACTCGTGATGCTATCCGCGGGGCCGGTTCCCGTCAAGCGGCAGCGCGCGTGCGTCATCCTCTCCCCGTGCTTCGGCGTGATGTAACCTAAAGTGGTTGTTTCGTGTGCGGAAGGACCCTCTGTACGGGGATGAGGTGCCCGACATGCTGCAGGGCGTGGAACGACTGGGGGAGGCGACCCTTGACGGGGTTGATCGTCTGGGCCGATTCGGACGCTTCCTCGGCCGGACCCTTCTTCGCACCGTCACGCCCCCCGTGAAGTGGAGGCGCATCCTTCGCCGCCTCGATTTCATCGGCACCCAGTCCCTGTGGCTGATCGTACTCATCAGCCTGTTCACCGGCGCCGTGCTGGCCCTGCAGGTGCATTACACCCTGTCGAATTTCGGGGCCGAATCCCGCGTCGGAACGGTCGTGGCCCTGTCGATGATTCGGGAGCTCGGTCCGGTGATCTGCGCCATCATGGTTGCCGGTCGAGCGGGTTCCTCCCTGGCGTCCGAGCTTGGCATCATGCAGATCTCCGAACAGTTCGACGCCCTGAAGATCATGGGGCTGGATCCCTTTCGGTATTTCATGGCGCCCATCTTCGTGGCCTCGGTGGTGGCCCTCTTCCTTTTGACCTCCATCTTCAACGTGGTGGGGATCCTGGGTGGTTACGCCGTGGCAGGGGGGCTTCTCGGTTCCTCCTACGGGGCCTACTTCGGGGGCATCGTGGACTTCGTGGAGATGCAGGACCTGGTGAACGGGGTCCTCAAGTCCCTGGTCTTCGGGGGCGTCATCGCCTGGGTGTGCTGTTACAAGGGCTATCACACCGCACACGGCGCCGAGGGCGTCAGTCAGGCCTCCACCGAGGCGGTGGTGCTTTCGAGCGTGCTGATTCTGGTGTCCGATTACATCATGACGTCCCTGATGTTCTGAGGTCATCTTCGGAAGGACGCGGTCGCCGTGATTGAGATCGAAGATCTACATAAGACCCTGGCGGGTCAGACGGTGCTGGACGGGGTGAACCTGACCGTCGAGGACGGGGAAACCCTGGCCCTTCTCGGAGGCAGCGGCTCGGGGAAGTCCGTGCTGCTGAAGAACGTCGTGGGCCTGATGACCCCCGATCGGGGTCAGGTGCTGATCGACGGAAAGGACGTCCACGCCGTGAGCGGGGACGAACTTCAGTCCCTGCGGGACCGTTTCGGGATGCTCTTCCAGGGCGGGGCTCTCTTCGATTCGATGTCGGTCTTCGAGAACCTGGCGTTTCCGCTGCGTGAGAAGAGCGACCTGACCCGCGCGGAGATCCGGGAGCGTGTGGAGACCCGGCTGGAGATGGTGGGTCTGTCCGGGGCCGAGGACAAACTCCCGGCCGAGCTCAGCGGGGGCATGCAGAAGCGGGTGGCCCTGGCACGGGCGCTGGTACGGGACCCGAGCATCGTTTTCTTCGACGAACCCACGACCGGGCTGGATCCCAAGATTGCCAACAGCATCCTCCGGCTGATCCACGAGCTTCACGAGTCGCTTGCCTTTACCGCCATCATCGTGACGCACAACTTCGAGAAGACCTTCCCGATCGTGCAGAAGGTGGCCATGCTGTACGAGGGGCGCATCGTGGCCTGTCAATCCCCCTCGGCGTTCATGGACAACGACCACGAGGCGGTCCGGGCGTTCGTCCGGGAAGCCCTCGAGGGACCCCTGGAGGCGTATAGTGATGAACAGGCGGCCGGTTAACCTGTCGGTTGGATTTCTGATGATCGTGGGGCTTCTTGCCCTGGGGTACCTGTCGGTGACCTTCGGCGAGGTGAACTTCCTTGGCGAGGAGAACTACCCGGTCCAGGCGACGTTCTCCAACGTGGCCGGGCTTCAGACCAACACCGCGGTCCGAATGGTGGGAATCCGGGTCGGCTACGTGGAATCTATCGAGCTTAAGGATTACGAGGCCCACGTGACCCTGCGTGTCCAGCGGTCGGTCGACCTGCCGGAGGACACCATCGCGTCCATTCAGACCGAGGGCCTTTTGGGTCGACGGTTCGTCAGCCTGGAGCCCGGAGGGTTACCCAACAACATCCCCAAGGACGGAAGCGGTCGAATCATGGAGACCAACCCGCCGCTGATCATCGAGAACCTTCTGGGTAAAATGGTGTTCGGGGAAGCGGAGGAATCCTGAGGCATCGGAGGGGAGCCATGAACACAGGTTGCTCACGCACGCGTCAACGGGCTCGATGGGGGTTCGTGCTTGCGGCCCTCGTCCTGCTGATCGGAACCGTGCTGCTGACCCCCGTCCGGGCCGAGGAGCCCCGTGTGATCGTCGATCGTTACGCCCAGCAGGCCCTCGGGCTGCTGTCGGATCCCAGCCTGCGGCCCGACGGGGATCTCGACCCGCTGATCACCCGCCTGTCCGAGGAGCTGGATCCCATCATCGCCTACCGTCAGATGGCGGTTCGATCGCTGGGTCCGACGGCCCGGGACCTCGAGGAATCCGAGATCGATCGGTTCGTGGCGGTCTTCCGTCCCTTCGTGAAACGGGTGTACGTGGGGCAGGTCGCCTCCTACCTCTTCGAGGGGTCCAGCGCCTGGACGATCGACGGGATCGAGGTCGTGGATCAGCAGACCCGCTACGAGGGGCGCTACGCCCTCGTTAAGACCGTGGTCCACGCCCGGCAGGGGGACCGTCAGGAGGATTTCAGGATGAATTTCAAACTGATCAACCAGGACGGCGAGTGGGGCGTCTACGATTTGACCTTCGAGGATTTCAGCCTGGTGGGCAACTACCGCTCGCAGTTCTCGAACATCCTGGCGAACGGCTCCATCGACGGCCTGATCGAGCGTCTGCGCGGGCAGGTCGAGGAGCTGAAGAAGGACCCGACAACCGCGTCGGACACCGGCGTGGGGACCGGGGAGGCCTCCTGAAAAGCCGATTCAGGTCGGGTTCGCCCCCTCGTCGGGAAGCAGGGTTCGGGCGTCCCGAACGGCCTGCCGGAGCACCTCGAGCATCTCCGCCAGTTCGTCCTCCGTGCTCCCGAGGGGCGGCATGAACACCACCACGTCCCCGAGGGGCCGAATGAGCATCCCCCGATCCCGGGCCCGCTCGCAGACGGTCCACCCCGCCCGTGTCTCCTCGGGAAAGGGCCGTTCGTCGTCGGGGTCGAGCATCAGTTCGATCCCGCACATGAAGCCCTCCTGGCGCACCTCGTACACGTGGGGTTCTTCCTCCAGGGGGGTCAGCCCCTCGGTGATCCGGTCGATTTTGGAGGGGAGATCGTCCAGGATGCTTTCCAGGCGATCCAGGCTGGCCAGCGCCGCCGCACACCCCAGGGCGTTGCCGGTGTAGGAATGTCCGTGGTAGAGGGCCGTTTTGTCCTCCCGGCGGCCCAGGAAGGCCTCGTAGAGCCGGTCCGTGGCGAGGGTGGCCGCCACCGGAAGGTAGCCGCCCGTCAGGCCCTTGCCCAGCGTCAGGATGTCCGGCGTCATGCCCGCCTCGTCACAGGCGAACATCGGGCCGGTCCGGCCGAACCCCGTGGCCACCTCGTCCACGATCAGGTGGGGTTCGTGTTCCCGGGTCAGTTCCCTCAGTCCCCCCAGGAAACCGTCCGGGGCGGTCACCATGCCGCCGGCTCCCTGTACCGGCTCGACCATGACGCCCGCCAGGGCCTCGCCGTGTTCCTCCAGGGACCATTCGACGCGATCCAGGCAGTCCTGAAGCACGGCCTGTGGATCGTCCGTCCCCGGCCACCGTTTGACGTGGGGAAAGGGGACCTGAACCGGATCCGGGAGCAGGGGTTCGAAGGGCCAGTGGAACGTGGGGTCGGGCACGGCCGACATGGGCCCGAAGGTGTCCCCGTGGTACCCGTTCTCGAAGGTCAAAAAACGCTGGCGGGAGGTGTGTTCACCGGTTCGATTGGCGAAGAACTGAATGGCCATCTTCATGCCGATCTCGACGGCGGTGGCGCCGCTGTCCGAGTAGAAGACCCGGGATAGCCCGTCGGGGGTGACCTCCACCAGCCGCTCGGCGAGGGCAATCGAGGGCACGCTTCCGCGCCCCAGGAGGGTGGTGTGAGCCACCCGGTCGAGCTGGTCTCGCACGGCGTCGTCGATCCCGTCCACGCCGTGACCGTGCACGTTGAGCCAGAGGGAGGAGACCCCGTCGTAGTAGGTGTTGCCCTCGGTGTCCTCGAGGTAAACGCCCTCGGCCCGTTCGATGACCACGGGGTCCCCCTCGACGTATTCCTCCATCTGGGTGAAGGGGTGCCACACGTATTCTTTGTCCTTGTCCTGCCAGTCCACGACCCGGGACCTCCGTTCCGTTGTCAGGGGATTGCCGGCGCCCTACAATCGGGTTCACGGTTGATTTTTGACCGTGAGCCCGGACCTGCCCGGGCGCCGACTGTCCGTGCCTTACTTCGTAGCGGATTGTAGCGGAGGTCCCCCGTCATGTCATTTATGGACGGTGAGCTGGTTTTCGCACGGCACCTCGAGGGCGTTCTCCACGAGGAAACTCAGGTGGAGGAAACGTCGGTTTCCCTGACGGCCGCCTCGCTGGCTCGACCCACCTCCCGGGGGGAGCTGGACTTCGGGGGCAGCGAGTTCCAGCTGAGCGATCGTGAGGAGATTGCCCCGCTGGAACGGGACGCCGACGACGATTACGGGTGGTGGGCGCTCGAGGCGGGAACCTACCTGCTGGAACTCAACGAGACGATTCAGCTCGAGGGGCCCCAGCAGGCGCTGCTGCAGCCCCACGACCATCTCCTCTGGAACGGGGCCTTCCATCCCACCGTTCTGCTCTCGGCGGACGAGACGAACATGCGTCTGACCCTGCCCCTGACGGTCCCGGACCCGGGCGTGGAGATCAAGGAGAACGCCCGGGTCAGCTCCGTGCGGGTGTTCTCCCGGAGCTAGGCACCGCCCGGAACCACCGGGGCGGGCAGGTCCTTCCCACCGCGGCACCTGGAGGTCCCTGGAACCCGTGCGACTCGCCCTGGTGGTCACCTGTCTAAACGACGCCGACACGGTCTTCGAGGCGCTGGAAAGCGTGCTCTCCCAGCGTCGACTGCCCGACCAATTCGGCGTCGTCGTCGGGCGCTCCCACGACGGCACCGGGGAGCTTTTGACCTTCTACGAGGAGGAGTTCGATTTCCTGGTTCGCACCGCCTCCCCGCAGGCTCGTTCGATGGGCCGGGAGAACCTCCGCGCCGCGGCCCTTCCCCGGATCACGACGGATTGGGTCCTCTTTCTTCCGGCCAGCGTCTACCTCTACCCTCACGGCCTGCGGACGGCCCGGGAGGTTCTCGGGGAGGAACACGCCTTCGCCTGCGGGGGCCTCAGGCTGTTCGGACCCGGGGACGCGGAGGTGGAATGGGGGCCTCCGGCGTCGTGTACGCGGGAGGACCTTTTGAGGTTTGGCCCCCTTTCACCCGCGTCCGTGCTCTGGCGGGTCGACGTTCTTCGGGACCTTCTCAGGGCCCGCCGCGTTCATCGGTGGGGTCCGTTCGGGACCCTGGGGCGCCTGCTTCAGGCCGAGCTGGAGGGTCACTCGGGGCGGACCCTCCAGGCGTGTCTCGGCGAACGGAAGGATGCGCTCGAGGCGCCTTTCTGCTGGACGAAATCGGCCCGGGAGGGCCTTGGACACCTGGCGGAGTGGTGGCGCGCCCGGGCCGGGGATGAGGCGTCGGAGTACGCCCGGTGGCGCCACCGGTCGGATGACGCGGTCCCCGACGGATTCGACGTCCACGAGGAGCGGGAGGCGCGGCGGGAGGGCCGCATCGAAGGCTGGCTCCCCGGCGGCGTGGGACGCACCGAGTAGGGGCCGAACCACCTTCCGGTGGTTCCGTGGCGTGGTAGACTGTATTGAAACCGCCCGAGAGGCACCGGTATTTTTGGACGATATCAGGGAGGTCCGCTGGTATGCCCACCGTGAGGTTCCTGCGGGAGGGGATTGAGGTCGAGGTCGAGCAGGGCGCGAACCTTCGCCACGTGGCCCAGGAGGCCGGGATCGACGTCTACGGTAAGCCCTGGAGTTACGGGCTGAACTGCCACGGGTTCGGTCACTGCGGCACCTGTCGGGTGCTGGTCAAGAACGACACGATGGACGGCTGCTCGGACCTCAGCCTCATGGAAACCCTCCAGTTCAAGATCGGTTGGCCCCTGAGCGCGATTCCGCTGGTGAACGTGTTCGATTACATCGGGCGGGAGGACGAACTTCGGCTGGCCTGTCAGGTGACGGTGGAGGACGACGTCGACGTCTACACCCGTCCGGCCATCAACTACTACGGTCAGCAGGACTGGCAGTACGCCGAGGACAACCCCGCCCTGTCGGGAGGAACCCTCCGTTCGGAGCCGTCCGAGACACCCTTCGAACGAAGCGAGATGGAGGAGCTCGCCGGGGATGGCTGACCGGGAAGCCCTCCGTTCGCCCGGGAGGTCCCCCTGGGACGGGCCCTCGTTCCTTCGTTCGTAGTCGGACCGCGATGAGACGGTTCCTCCCCCTTCTGGCCGCCGTGATGCTGCTGGCGGCCTCCCTGGCACCCCCGGCCACCGCGACCGTCTATCGGACACTGGACCGTCAGTACCTCGGGGATACCCCCTCGGCTCAGAAGCACCACCTGGTTAATCCCGGTTCCCTGACGATGGGACCCGACGGTCGACTGGCCGTCTGGGACCGGGGACTGGGGCAGTTTTTCCGGCTGGACGTGGGAGGGGAAGGGAGTTCCACGTCGGCCCTCGTGTCGCTGATGGAGCGCCGCACCACCATCCGCCGCCGCCGCCGGATGGGGTTCCGGGAGGATCCCGGCGCGATCTGGGACCGCCGGGGGCACCTCTGGGCCTACGACTCTAAAGCGGCCACCCGGGCGGGGACGGTGCCGCTTCGTTCGCTGAACGCACCCGACTCCGTTCGTTCCGTACCGGGCCCGGTCGAGGCGCTTCAGGCCGGTGAGACCGGGTGGTTCATCCAGTCCACCGGCGGGTCCGGCCGGCTTCGGCGGATGAACGTTTCCCCCGATGGGTCGAGTGCGGACACCCTGACGCTGGACCTTCGGGGTCGTCTCGTGGGCGTTGCCCCGGGGCCCCGTTTCTACACTCGTGAGGGCGATCGCGTCCACGTGTACGATCGCAGCGGCGAACTCGCCTCCCATTCGTTCGTCAACCTGCAGACCGTCGCCGTGGATGGCGATCGAGTTTTCGTGCTGGCCGGGGACAACCGGATCGTGGAGGCCGACGACCGATTGGCGGTCCAGTTTACGTACTATTTTGCTCGATCCCGGTCCTTCCGGGACCTCGCGGTCCATGAGCGGACGGCCTACCTCGCCGGGGAGGGAGGACTTTACCGGTCCCCCCTCGACAACACGAGGGGATCCTTCTTCTCGAGCAGCGCCACCCTGGACCTGGAGATGCTCGCCGGTCCCCTCCCCGATCGTTACGACCGGAAATACGCCCATCGGATCCGACTGGTCGGAGGGGGGACGAGCCCCCGGTTGAGCCTGCCGATCCCGGGGGAACGGGTCCTCGAGGCGGATTTCAACGGCCGCCGGTTGAGCCCGGCGGATTCCCCCCGGCCCCGATCGGAGGCTCCGCTGGGTCGATTTTACCGTCCGGGGGGGGCCACCGGGTATCAGGGGCGGCGCGGCCACTTTTACTATTACTTCCCCGACCGGGGTCTGGTGGAATCCTACGATACGGCGGCCGAGAACCGCCGTCGAACCCGGCTGGACTTCGATTCCTTCGATTTCGTGGAGGACGTGGCGTTTCTGGGGGCTAACGCCGACCGGATCCTTTTCCGCGGACGCGTAATGGACCCCGAGCTCGGCCTGCGCCGGGCCCTTCTCGTGTTCGACTGGCAGGGGGAACCCCGCCGGGTGGTGCACATGCATCCTCCGGAGGGACGGGACCGACTCGCCGGCGACACCCGGCCGGCACGCTGGCGCTACGACGGTCACGATCGGATTTACGTCCTGCACGAGCAGCACCTTCAGGCCTACGACCTCCAGGGGTACCCGGCCGGGACACTGACGGGGGTGACCCGACCTCAGGATGTCGTCCGTCGGGGAGAACACCTTTACGTTCTGGACCTTCAGGGGTGGCGCCTTTCGGTCTACCGTCGGGAATCGGTCCGGGGAACCCGCTACGGAAGCCCCCCGGACTACCCCCGTGTCTCCGGGATTGCGCCGGTGGACGACGGACGGTCGGTTCTTTCCGCCCGGACGCGGCCGGGGTCCCCCCACCGTCTTCTCGAGTACGACGAACGGACACGTTCGTACCAGGTCGTGCTGGAGCATCCCCGTCGGACGCTTCGGTTCCCGGTGAGCGACCCCGGAGGGGACACCCTGTTCTTCTGGGGACGCAGCGGATCCGATCGTCCCTGGACGCTCTTCCAATCGGACCTTCGGAGGTTCGCCGCGCAGTCCACGGGTCAGCAGGCCCGGCTCCGAGGCCCCGGTTTTTACAGCGAACGCCACCGCATGCTCATGGTCCCGGTCGAGACCCGAAGCGGCACCGCTCCGCGCTACCGGTACCTCTATCCCGGGCGAGGTCAGGCGCCCCTCGAGGGATCCAGTCGCCTGGAGCACCTCACCCCGGGCGGCTTCGTGGGGTTCTACGGGGTCCGGCGCCTCGATTCGAAGGACGCCCTGGTCACCGGCTACCTCGCCAGTCCCTCGGACACGGCGGGCTGGCACTGGATCGCGTCCGACACGCTGCTCGTTTCACCCGATCCGATTCGAAGCCTTCGTGCCCGCGGCCGGCGGGTCTACATCAGCACCGAACCGCGTCCCGGGTTCACGCGGGTCGGCTCCTACGAGGTTCCCTCCTCCGGGGCGTCCCGGCGGGGCGTGGACGACCTCGGCTCGGTACGCTGGCTGCATCAATCCCGGGGACGTCTTCGGTGGGGGCGAGCGAAGCGCTCCGAGCCGGTCCGGCTTCTTCACCGGCCCTCTCGGACCCGCGGCTACCTCGCCGATTTGTATTCACCGTCCACCCTTCGCACGGGTGGACTCCAGGGAGGGCTTCATTCCCGCGCCCCGGTGGATCTGGCGGAGGTTCCCCTCCGGCTGGATCCGGGCGGTCAACTCATGGAGACGGACTCCGGGGGCCGGTTCTCCCGGGCCGGGGTGCCGGAGGGATACGTCCGGATCCTCACCCGCTCCCACCGCCATCACCTGGCGACCCGGGACTGGCTGGCCGTCAAACCGGGGGAGTACACGGAACCTTCCTCCGTGCCGATCGAAACCGGCGAGGAGCTGGTTCTCCTCGAGCGGGGGCTTTCGTACTATCGGGAGGATCGTTATCGACGGGCCCGTATCTCCCTGAAAGCCTTCCTGGAGCTCGTGGAGGAGGGGCCGTCCCGCCGCTGGGCGGGGGCCCTCCTGGAAACCCTCTACTGGAAGGAGGGGGACGTGGAGTCCCTGGTGGAGCTGTACCGGCAGCGCCCGGCGCTGTTTTCCCCCTCCGAGCGGCTTCGTCTGCTGTCGGAGCCCGGGGCCGCACCGATTCGTCCCGATCTCTACCGGAGGATCGACCCGGGCTGGGATTCGGTGGATCGACGGGTTATGAACTACCTGCGGGCTCGAAGCACCCTCGAGAAGGGGGATGAGGCTCCCGTCCCACCGGCCGTTTTGCTGGGTCCGGCGGCGCGCGGACTGCCCGTGCTGCGGGGGAATTCGTAGGCGTCATTGCCTATAATGACCACGGTTGAGTTCGGGGGACGACCGTCGATCCCGCGTGACCAAACGGACCGATCCTGAGGAGGCTCATCGACGATGTGGGAGGACCTTCGGGAAGGCCTGGGCTGGCTGATCGTGGTGACGCTGATTGTCTTTCTGGTGGGCCTTCTGGCGGTGCAGGGGTTGTTCGTGGCCCGGTTGATGGGCGGGCAGGAGGGGGCCTCCATGTCCGCGTTCCAGGGGGAGAAGATCGGGGTCCTGAAGCTGGACGGCACCATTACCTCCATTCAGACCAAACTGGACACCCTCCAGCGTTACCGGAAGAACGATTCGATCCGGGGGCTTCTGATTCAGGTGGACAGCCCCGGCGGGCTGGTCGGGCCCAGCCAGGAGCTGAGCGCCGCGGTGGCCCGCTTCGCGGAGACCGACCGGCCCGTGGTCACGTCGGTGCGCACGGTGGGGGCTTCGGGGGCGTATTACGTGGCCAGTTCCTCGGATACCATCGTCGCCAACCCCGGGAGCATGGTGGGAAGCATCGGGGTCATCATGCAGTTCGTGAAGGTCGAGGAACTCATCGACAAGATCGGGGTGGACTACCGGGTCATCAAATCCGGGGACTACAAGGACCTGGGCTCACCGTTCCGGGAGATGAACCCGGGGGAACGGGAAATTCTCTCCCGCCTGATCATGGACGTCTACGATCAGTTCCTCGGACACGTTCTCGACCACCGCTCCGGGCTGACCCGTCCTCAGCTGGAAGCGATGGCCGACGGGCGGGTCTTCACGGGTCGTCAGGCCCTCCGGAACGGGCTGATCGACGCCACCGGTGGGCGCCGGGAGGCCATTGACATCATCGCGGACGCCGCCGGCATCGAGGGGGAGCCCTCCCTGGTGAACCTGGAGGGGGATCGCTTCCGCTTCGTCCGGGCGGCCTCCTCCTGGCTGGGGTCCCTCACGCGGCTTTTGCGTCCCCGCCAGACCCGGTTTCGTCTTCTGTACATGATGCCCGACTGGGGGGCGTCCCATGGGTGAGTGCCCGACCTGTCGGGCCGCGCTGATCGGGCGCCCCGACACCTGTGGGGAATGCGGGACGCCCCTGAGCCGGACCCGGTGGAGTCAATCCAGTACGGCCCGGCTGATGAGCCTGGTCGTCCCCGGACTGGGGCATCTCTGGCTCGGGTATCTCTACCTGGGGTCCTTCCTTCTGTTCGTTAGTTTTACGGTGGCGGGCGTGTTCCTCACGCCGGTCTGGTTCGAGGTCCTATGGCGGCGTCTGGCGGCCGGGGTCCTCGTGTGGATTCCCTGGGTCAGTCTCTGGAGCTTCCACCTCTGGGGGCAGCGCCGCCGTGAGGTTTCCGTCCGTCGGGCCACGAGGCTGCTGCTGGTTCTGCTGGTGCTGGCCAACGGGGGCTTCTTCGCGGTGCTTCTTCTCGGCGCGATCACGGGTCAATGGGCCTGATGGTCGGGCGTGTTAGCCGGACCCTCGCTCCTCCGAAATGAGTGACTCAGCCGCCCCCGCCCCGGTCTTCCTGCTGACTGATTTCGGGACCCGGGACCCGTACGTGGGCCTGATGAAGGCGGTGTTGATCCAGGAGCCTCCGCGGCCGGACGTGGTCGATTTGACCCACGAAGTCCCTCCCCAGGACGAGCTTTCCGCCGCCTTTCTGCTGGAGTACGCTCTGCCCGATCTCCCCCCCGGGAGCGTGGTGCTTCTGGTGGTGGATCCCGGGGTGGGTACGGATCGGGACAGCCTGGCCGTCGGGCTGGATCGGGGCAAGCGCGTGGTGGCTCCCGACACCGGGATGATCGATGGGCTGGAGTGGCAGCGAGCCGTGCGGCTTCGAAACACTGACCTGTACCGGGACACGGGCGTGTCGACCTTTCACGGTCGGGATCGTTTCGCTCCGGCCGGCCGGCACCTGAGCCTGGGTGGGGACCTGGACGAACTGGGGCCCGAAGTCGATCGCACCCCGCGGGGAAGTCCGATTCCCGAGCCCGATCGGCAGGGGGACCGGCTGATTGGACGGATCGTTTACGTGGATCGATTCGGGAACCTGATCACCAACCTGACCCCCGACTGCCTCCCCGAGCCGGGGCTGCCCCACGACGGGGCCAATCGATCCGTTACCCTGCAGGTGGGGGATCATACCGTGCGTGGAATCCGAAAGACCTACGGCCGTCACGAGGAGCCCATCGCCCTGGTGGGCAGCTTCGAACGGATCGAACTGGCCGTACCCGGCGGTTCAGCGCACCGTCGGCTGTCCGCCGGCCCCGGGGACACCGTCGAAATGCGAACGGAATAGATCCTCACCCGGAACCGTTTAAGGGGTCACCCGGGCGTCCCGGTCGGTGGTCTCCGCCAGTCCTGGAACGAGGTGAAAACGTGTTCTCCCTGTCGAACCTCACCGCGATCTCCCGAAGCCTTACGTCCGCGCTGCTCGTCCTGATTGTGACCCTCGGGTTCCCCGGGTCCGCCCTCCCCGAGACGGACGCTGCCGCGGCCCCGGAAAGGCCCCGAACGTCGGTCGGAAGCGACACGCACCCGGAGGCGGATCCACCCGAAGTGAAGACGGCACCGGCCCCCCCGGATCTCTTCCGACCGATCTCCCCGGAGAACTTTCGGGGGCTGGATCGGGACGTCGCCAACGGGGCCTTTCGTCCCGGTGAAAAATTCTCCATGCGGGTCACCTACATGGGGGTAACCGCGGGGTATTTCACCATCCGCGTGGGTGAGGATCGTGTGAACGACCGTTCCCTTTACACTCTCAACATGAAGGCGCGCACCGCCGGGGCGGTGGACTGGTTCTACCGGGTGCGTGACTCCCTGACCAGTTACATGGACGTGAAGGGGTTGTTCTCGTGGGGGTACGACTACAATCAGGATCACGCGGGCGAGACGGAAACCACCCGGGTGCGCTACGATCAGCAGAGGGGGTTCGTGAACGTCGACGGCGAACGGGCCGACAGCGTGCCCCGCTACACCCAGGACATCCTGTCCGCGATTTACTACCTTCGAAGCCGGGACCTTCGGGTCGGTCAGTCCTACAGCTTCCCCGTCCACGTCAGCGACAGCTACTACCAGTTGATCATGACGGTGGCCGGGGTGGAGAAGATCGGGACCTACGACGGCT
Source organism: uncultured bacterium (assembly GCA_964510695.1). Lineage (GTDB taxonomy): Bacteria > T1Sed10-126 > T1Sed10-126 > T1Sed10-126 > CAZEBV01 > CAZEBV01. Next base: position 9,344 of record CAZEBV010000005.1, on the reverse strand, counting down.
GGCGGGAGGCCTACCGGCTGGTACCCGACGTTCGAAGCCGGAAGAAAGCCGAGGAACTTCGGGAGCAGGTTTACAGTGACCGGAGGGGGGGCGTTCAGCTTTGGATCAGCAGGGACGACCGGAAGGTGCCGCTGATGGTGGCTCTTCCGGCTCGCTTCGGCACCTTCTACGGTTACCTCGAGACCTATTCGCCCGGTTGATCGCCGGCCGGGTGAGTCAATCCCCGGGGACCACCCCGATTCGGTCCCTCGTGGTGGCCCTGCTGGTGTTCGGGGGGGTTCTTTCGGGCTGTGCGGAACGGGGCACCCGTAACCCTCACGACGACTGGGTGCTGGTGTCCTCCTCCCAGGAGGAACAGATGGGACGGGACGCAGCCCGCCGGCTCGAGGAGAACATCGGCCTGTACGAGGCCGAACCCCTGGATCAGTACGTCGACAACGTGGGAAGCCGGGTGGCGGTGTATTCCGAGCGTCCCGACCTGGACTACGAGTTTCGAATCCTGGATACGTTCATCGTCAACGCCCTGGCCCTGCCGGGGGGGTACGTGTACCTCACGCGGGGACTGATGAAGCGCCTGGACAGCGAGGCCGAGCTGGCGGGCGTGCTGGCCCACGAGGTGGCCCACGTGGCGGCCTACCACGCCGTGAAGCGGCAGCAGTGGTCGGTGGTCACGATGCTCGCCACGCTGGCGCTGGCCGCCGAGACCGGGGGGGCCGGCCTCGGAGGGGGTCTGGCGGCCCAGGACGTCATTCAGCGCGGTTACACGCGCTCATCCGAGGAGGAGGCCGACCGCCTGGGGATGCGTTACCTGAGTCGGGCGGGCTACGACCCGGCGGGGCTTCGGTCCTTCCTGGAGGAACTTCAGCGGATGAACGATCGGGTTCCGAACCGTGATCTCCTCTTCCTGCGGACCCACCCTTTCCTCGTCGATCGGATCCGCACCGCCCGTCGCCGGGAGCCCGAGATGCGCCGCCTGGTGTCCGGTCAGCCCAACGTCAACCGAGCCCGCTTCCAGCGAACCATCCGAGGTCACCTCATGAAACCGAAGGAGAAGGCCTTCCTGGAGGACCTGGAAGCCTTCCTCGGGGCCTATCGCCGGCGGGACCTGGCGGCGATCCGGGATCGTCTGCACCCGGACTTTCGGCTGGGGGACGAGGACGAGGGGGGAACGGTTCCGGCCTTCGTGGGGCAGATGCGCCGACGTTTTGATGGAACCCGCCGGATCGAATACGATTATCAGCTCATGGACCTCGACGTGGGGGACACCAACGCCTCCGTGACCTACGAGTACGAGAGCAAACGCTGGGAGACGGACCGCGAACAGCCCGTCCTCAACGACGGATACCAGCAGCTCATCTGGAGGACGCAGGAGGGACAGTGGCTTCTGATCCGTCTCCGCTGAGACCCACCAAGGCCGTCGTCGTGGACGCGATCTGTGACATTCTTCGTCCCGTGATCCGGGGCCTTCGGGTGCTGGAACTCTACGCCGGGACCGCCCGGGTCAGCCGGGCCCTTCTCGATGAGGGAGCGGCCGAAGCGTGGACGGTCGATCAACGGGAGGCTCCCGGTGATCTTCCGGAGGGGATTCACTGGATCCGCCGCGACGTCGGGGAACTGGTTCGGAAGGGACCGCCCGTCACGGTCGACGTTGTCTTTCTGGATCCCCCTTACGGCGAGGACCGTACCCGTGAACTGCTTCCTCGCGTCGGGGACGCGGACTGGCTGGCCCCGCGGGGCCTGGTTCTGGCGGAGACCGACGCCCGGGCGGAGCTGCCCGAGACGGTTGGCGAACGGTCCCTGGCCCTCATGCGCCGACGCCGATACGGGGGAACCCGCCTCTGGATCTATCAGCAGGGCCGGGAGGAACCGGGTTACCGGGAGGACTGACGTCGAAACCGGGAGGACGAACAGTGTGACCAGCGACCAGGCACCCGAGTCGAGACGGTTTCCGGTGAAACTCGTTGAGCAGCTGCATCGGACGCTCCGGGGGCGGGACGGGACGGTGGCCGTGGCGGAATCCTGCACCGGCGGCCTGCTGGGGGCCGCGATCACCGCGGTTCCGGGAAGCTCGGACGTGTTCTCGGGGGGCGTGATCGCCTACGCGAACGCCGCCAAACGGGACGTGCTCGAAATCCCCCGGGGCACCCTGGAGGAGCACGGGGCGGTCAGCGAGCCGGTCTGCCGGCGGATGGCTCGGGCGGTTCAGCGGCGCTTCGAAAGCGACCTCGGTCTGTCGATCACCGGGGTGGCCGGACCCGGGGGAGGAACCGAGGAGAAGCCGGTGGGGCTGGTCTACGTCGGGGTTGCCGATCGCAGCCGGGAGCAGGTACGGTGCTTCGAGTTCGACGGGGACCGGGCCGAGGTACGGGTCCGTTCGGTGCGGGCGGCCCTCGAGGGGGCCCTCGCGTTCTTCAGCCCCGGGGAGCCGGCCTGATCGGTGCGCACCTTCCTGGCCCTCCCCTGCCCCGAGGACGTGCACGATGCCCTCGCGGGGCTGCGTGACGAACTGGAGGCCCGGATTCCGATGCGGCCGGTCCCCCGGGATAATTTTCACGTAACCGTGAAGTTCCTGGGAGAGATCACCGCTTCGAGGCTCGAGGACCTGGACGCGCTGCTGCAGCGGAGGCTTCCGACCCCCGGTCCACTTTCGATGGAGATCGCGGGCGCCGGCGCCTTCCCGGATCCCTCCCGTCCCCGGGTGGTCTGGGCCGGCGTTCGTCCCACCGACTCCCTTCGGAACCTGGCCGATGCCGTGGAGGCGATGACCGTGGAGATGGGTTTCGATGCCCGCCGTCACGATTTTCATCCGCACGTGACCCTGGGACGCGTCGACGGGAATCCATCCGACCCCGACGGGATGGTCGATTGGATTCAGAGCCGCGGGGAGGAGAGGCTCGGGGGTTTCGAGGCCTCCTCCCTTCACCTGTTCGAGAGTGAGCGGACCGGCGATGGTCCGCCCACCTACCGTTCGCTGATGAGCTGGCCGCTGTGAGCGACGATCGTCCCTGGTTTCTGGTCAGCCTCTACGACAAGGAACCCTACGCGGATTGGCTTCGGGCCGTCGACGCCACCGATCAATACCGCTGGGTGGCCACCGGCGGCACCGCGGACTGGTGCGCCGAGAAGGGGGTCGAATGCACCTCCGTGGACGAGCTCGTGGGATTGTCCTCCCGGCTGGGCGGGAAGGTCAAGACCCTGCACCCGGACCTTTACACCGGCATCATGGCCGAGGAACCCGGTGAGCTTCCGGACGGGATTCCGTTCGTGCGGGGGGTCCTTGTCGACCTGACCCCCTTCGAGATGGAGGGGGAGTTCCGGCCCGGGAAGATCGACATCGGCGGCCCCAGTCTGCTGCGGGCGGGTGTGAAGAGCTGCGAGCACGTCGTGGTGCTCTCGGACCCCGACTCCGCCCGCCTTCACCGGGACAACCTGCCCGCGGACGCCGAACTGCGTCGGCGGCTGGCCCGCCGAACGCTTCGGGGCACCCTCCGCTACGACAAGGAGCTTCTGGCCCGTCTGGATCCCGAGGGGACGGGCACGTCCGAGCGGACCACGAGGCTGTCGCTGATCCCCGGTGAGACCCTTCGCTACGGGGAGAATCCCGATCAGGCGGGCTGGATCACCCGGGATCTGTTCGGGGATCGGGCCCCCTCCTACACGCGTCTGCACGGGAAGGGGCTCTCCTACACGAACTGCCTGGACGTCGAGGCCGCCCGTCGGATGTCGGGGCTGGGGGAGGACCCACAGGCCGTCGTGATCAAGCACACCAACCCCACCGGCTGGGCGGCGGCCGAGGGGCTTTCGACGGCGATCGACCGGGCCTGGGAGGGGGATCCCAAGAGTGCCTTCGGAAGCGTCGTGGGCGTGAACCGGCCGGTCGACGGGGTCGTGCTGGACGCCCTGGAGGATCGATTCGTGGAGGCCCTCGTGGCGCCGGCGTTCGAGGAGGCGGCGCTGGATCGGCTTCGCGGGTCGGGCGACGAGCGTCCCCGGGCCCTTCGCTGGGACGGGGAGTGGGACTGGCTGCCTCCCCAGGTCGTCCGGGCGTTCGGGGACGGGTATCTCTGCCAGGGGACCCCCGACCCCTCCTCGGAGGAGGACCGGGAGGTGGTGAGCGAACGAACCCCGGAAGCCCCGGCCCGGCAGGCGCTGAACCAGATGTGGCGGCTGTGTCGATGGGTCACCAGCAACGCGGCGGTGGTGGGGACCCGCGGCCGGGCGCTGGGGGTGGGGGCCGGCCAGCAGAGTCGGGTGGACGCGGTCCAGCTGGCCCTCGAGAAGGCCGAGGCGTTTCACGCTCCGCTGCCCGACCCTCTGATTCTTGCCTCCGACGGGTTCTTTCCCTTCCCGGACAACGTGGAGATCGCCGCCGAACACGGTGTTGACGCCCTCGTGGCGCCGGGCGGTTCGGTCCGTGACGAGGAGGTCATCGAGGCGGCCAATCGGCTCGGGGTGGCCCTAATTTTCACGGAGAGCAGGATTTTCTATCATTAAAGCGAGTGTCTATCGCTTTTTCACCGAGGAAACCCGCACGGGGTCGGTCCGCACGACAAAGGAGACCCGAGCTCATGGATCAGGTGGAGCGCATCAAGGAACGACTCCGGGACGAGGGGTATTTCATCACCGAACCCCGTGAGATTCTGATCGACTACGTCACCTCCAAGAACGAGGCCGCCACCGTCGAGGAGATGGTGGAGGATCTTCGGACGCAGGATCGTGACGTCGACCGCAGCTCGGTCTACCGGACGATCAACCTGTTTACCGAGCTGGGCATCGTGGGGAAGGTTCTTTTCCGGGACGGCGTCAAGCGCGTGGAGCTCTCCAGCGAGTTCGGAGGGTCCCACCATCACCACCTGGTCTGCGACGAGTGCGACAAGATCATCGAGTTCGAGGAATGCGGGATCGACAACCTGCAGCGCATCGCCGAGATCAAGCACGGCTTCCAGGTCGAAGCCCACCACATGGAGTTCTTCGGCCTCTGTCAGGACTGCCGGATCACGGAGGAGACCGCCTGAACCAGCGGGTTCGCGGCCCGGGCTGATTGACGCGCGGCTCCCACCCTGAGATAATTAAAACAGTTCTAAAAAATAGTTGGGTCATTAACCCAACTACCGTTGACATTCGAAGGATCCGTCGCCTACAATTTTCCACGAGAACGGACCAGAAACCCCCGAAGGAGTCGATTATCGTGAGTTTGCTGGAGTGCGAGAACCTTCACGTCGAAGTGGACGACACCGAGATCATCAAGGGGCTGGACCTGGAGGTCCCCGAGGATCGCATCCACGCGATCATGGGGCCCAATGGAAGCGGCAAGAGCACCCTGGCCTACGCGGTCATGGGGCACCCGCTCTACCACGTCACGGAGGGCGACATTCGCTACCGCGGGGAGAGCATCCTCGACTGGGAGGCGGACGAGCGGGCCCGGGCGGGCCTTTTCCTGGCCTTCCAGTACCCCAGTGAGATCTCCGGGATCAGCATCAACAACTTCCTGAAGACCGCCCTCGACGAGCGCAGCGAGGACGACGAAGAGATGGACGTCATGGAGTTCCAGAAGCTGCTCAAGTCCAAGATGGAGATGTTGGACATCGACCCGTCCTTCGCCACGCGCTACCTCAACCAGGGGTTCTCCGGCGGGGAGAAAAAGCGGGCCGAGGTCCTCCAGATGGCCGTGCTCGAGCCCGAGCTGGCGATTCTGGACGAGACCGACAGCGGGCTGGACATCGACGCGCTCGAGGTCGTCGCGGACGGCATCAAGACCGTCCGGGAGGAAACCGGCGAGATGGGGATCGTGATGATCACCCACTACCAGCGCATTCTGGACTACATCGAACCCGACCGGGTGCACGTTATGATGGACGGTCGGCTGGTCACCTCCGGGGACGCTCAGCTGGCGAGGGACCTGGAGGAGAAGGGCTACGACTGGGTCCGGGAGGAGTTCGCCGTCCCGGCCTGAGACAGCGATCGGCATCCTGCGACGAACCTGCAGACGCATCGGGAGGGTCATTTGATGGCCACGGAAATTGAGGACGTTGACGAGTCCCGTTTCGAGCATTTCCTGGAGCGGGAGTACGAGTTCGAGACGCCGCCCGGTCTGAACGAGGACATCGTGCGCACCATCAGCCGGGAGAAAAACGAGCCCGAGTGGATGCTGGAGCGTCGTCTGCGGGCCCTGAAGATCTACGAAAGCAAGCCCATGCCGACGTGGGGGGCGGATCTGAGCGGACTGGACATCGACGACATCGTCTTCTACCGTCGCATGGACGAGACGAAGAACCAGCGTGACTGGGACGAGGTGCCCGAGGACATCAAGGAGACCTTCGACCGTCTGGGCATCCCGGAGGCCGAGCAGAAGGCCCTGTCGGGGGCGTCGGGCCAGTTCGACTCCGAGCTGGTCTACCAGAACATGAAGGAGGAGTGGGAGTCCAAGGGCGTGGTGTTCTGCAACATGGACAAGGCCGTCCAGGACCACCCCGAGATCGTCAAGCAGTACTTTATGAACCGGTGTGTGCCCCCCTCGGACAACAAGTTCGCGGCCCTGCACGGGGCGGTCTGGGCCGGCGGAAGCTTTCTTTACGTGCCCGAGGGCGTCGAGGTGGAGCTTCCGATGCAGGCCTACTTCCGCATGAACGCCCAGGACCAGGGACAGTTCGAGCACACCCTGATCGTGGCCGAGGAGAACTCGAAGGTTCACTACATCGAGGGCTGTTCGGCACCGTCCTTCACCTCCAACTCCCTGCACGCGGGCTGCGTGGAGGTCTTCGTGAAGGACGGGGCGAGCGTGCAGTACTCCACCGTGCAGAACTGGAGCAAGAACACCTACAACCTGAACACGAAGCGCGCCATCGTCGGGGCCGACGCCGAGATGCGCTGGCTGTCGGGGTCGATGGGCTCGAAGGTGACGATGCTGTATCCGTCCAGCATTCTGCGGGGTCGGGGCGCCCGGACGACGAACGTGGCGCTGGCCTTCGCCAACAGCGGCCAGTACCTGGACACCGGGTCGAAGGCCATTCACGTGGCGCCCGAGACCAGTTCGACCATTCAGATGAAGTCGATTTCGAAGGGCAGCGGCCACACCGTCTACCGCGGTCTGGTGAAGGTGGTGGACGGGGCCGAGAACTCGCAGGTCAACGTGACCTGCGACGCGATGATGCTGGACAGGGAGTCCAGTTCGGACACGATCCCCAACATGGAGATCAACGAGGACAAGGTGGAAGTGGGGCACGAGGCCACGGCCGGGCGCATCAGCGAGGAGGATCTGTTCTACCTGATGAGCCGCGGCCTGGAGCAGGAGGAGGCCCTCGCGATGATCGTGAAAGGCTTCATCGACCCGGTGACCAAGGAACTGCCGATGGAGTATTCGGTGGAACTGAACCGGCTGATCCAGATGGAACTCGAGGACTCCGAGGAAATGGTCGACGAAGAAGGCTACCTCGAGGAGTGGGCCTGAAGGACCGTCCGGGAGGAAACTGACCCCGCCGGGTGGATCCCGGCGGGGGTCGGTCCATGGTAGGTCCCGCGGATCCGCCGCCGAGGCGCCTTTTGCGTCTTCTTCCCTCAGCAGCACCGCGTCCATATCCCACGGGAGGCACAGCCCATGGCTACCACGGAATCCGCCCCGCTGGCTGAACGGCGGGATCTTTCGCTGAACCGCGACCTTGTGGACCGGATCTCGGAGACCCTGGACGAACCGGAGTACATGCGTGAACGCCGCCGGGAGGCCTTCGAGCACTTCCGGAAGCTTCCGGTTCCCTCCGGCGAGAACAGCGAGGCCTGGCGTCGAACCGACGTGACCGACCTGGACTTCGACGTGCTGCGGGCCGGGGACGGAAGCGACCTCCGGGACGGGGAGCTGCCCGAATCCCTGCGAGAACTTCGGGACGCGGACGTGGATCGGGCCGGGCTGCGCCTGGAACACAACACCGCCGAGGCGGCTCACGAGCTGGATCCCGACCTGGCCGATCGCGGCGTCGTGCTGTGTTCCCTGTCGGAGGCGGTTCGTGAGTACCCGGACGTCGTCCGGGACCATTTCATGGAGGCGCTTCCGGTCGACCAGAACAAGTTCACCGCCCTGCACGCCGCCTTCTGGACGGGCGGTACCTTCCTGTACGTGCCCCGTGACGTGGAGATCGAACGGCCCGTGGAGCTGCACGGATACGTCGACCGGGACGGGCTGAGCCTGCTGGATCATACGCTGATCGTGGTGGGCCCCAACAGTCGCGTGAACGTCGTGGAATCCCACCGTTCGGCCGACGACCTCGAGACGCGGGCGATCAGCGACGGCGCCGCCGAGATTTTCGTTCGGGACGGCGCCGCCGTGGACTACAGTCACGTGCAGGACCTCGCGCCCAACTACTACGACGTCTCCAACCGCCGGGGGGTCTGTGACTCGAACGCCCGCCTGAACTGGATCACCGGGATCCTGGGCTCCACGAAGGTCAAGACCACCGCCATCACCGACCTGAACGGGGAGGGCAGCGAGACCTTCCTCTACGGCGTGAGCATGGCCACCCGGGGACAGCACGTCGACTCCGACGTCACCACCGTGCATCGGGCCCCCTACACGACCGACGAGATGCTCTCCCGGGGCGTCGTCATGGAGGAGGCCACCGGGGTTTTCCGGGGGATCATCGAGATGAAGGACGGCTGCCGGAAGGCCAAGGGGTCCCTGCACGAACGGGCGCTCATGGTGGGGGACGACGCGGAGGCGGACGCGGTCCCTCAGATGAACGTGGACGAGAACGACGTCAAGGCCGCCCACTCGGCCTCGGTGGGGGAGATGGACGAAAAACAGATGCTCTACATGCAGTCCCGGGGCATCCGGCCGGAGCGCGCCCGCCGGTTGATCATCCACGGGTTCTTCGAACCCATCCTGGAGAAACTGCCCCTGCAGCGGGTGCGTGACGAGCTGATCGATCTGATCGACCGGAAGCTGGACGCGGCCGATGTTTGACGTCGAGGCGGTGCGCCGGGACTTTCCCATCCTTCAGCAGCAGGTCAACGGCCACCCCCTGGTCTACTTCGACAACGCGGCGACCTCCCAGAAGCCCGAGGCCGTCATCGACGCCGTCTCCACCTGCTACCGTGAATACAACGCCAACGTCCACCGCGGTTCGCACCACCTCAGCGATCGGGCCACCCGCGCCTACGAGGAGGCCCGGGAGACGGTTCGGGACTTCATCGGCGCGGACACGACCGAGGAGATTATCTTCGTCCGGAACACCTCCGAGGCCCTGAACGTCGTGGCCCACAGCTGGGCCATGGAGCGACTGGAGCCCGGCGACGAAATTCTGCTGACGGCCATGGAGCACCACTCAAATTTGATCCCCTGGCAGATGGTCGCCGAT
>CAZEBV010000004.1:0-29340 GCA_964510695.1 uncultured bacterium | reverse complement strand
TCATGATTCCGGCCCGGCCGAGGCCTCCCGGGCGTCCAGGCGGCGAATCGACCAGCGCCAGCACACGGCCCCGATCCCCACCCCGTACCAGAGGGTCACCACCCGCACGATCAGCGTCGCCGTCACGGCCACCGAGCGGCTGGTCCCGAAGAACAGCAGCATCGCGACCATGATCGCCTCGGATCCGCCCACCCCGCCCGGCAGCATGGAGGCGGCCCCCAGCAGCACCGCCGAGCAGAAGATGAAGACCGCCGTCGGGGCGGAGATGCTCGTCACCCCGAACCCCTGCAGGATCCAGTACAGGCACAGTCCTTCGAGTCCCCAGGAAAGCCCCCCGAGCAGGGTTCCGATGACCAGGTTGCGAAAGGACAGCAAATCGCCCGAGGTCTCGTAGAACCGGCGTCCCCGTTCGACCCAGGTTTCCAGGGCTTCGATGCCGCTCATGCGGCTGAAGATGATCGTCTCGACCCAGGTTTCCTGCTGCATGACCAGAAGGAAGAGCAGCTGGGCCAGGAAGATCGACGCCATCAGCCACCCTCCGTAGGGGTAGACGAGAAAACCGGCCGCCGACAGGAACACGATCGAGAACACGTCGGTGAACCGTTCGCAGAAGAAGGCCGCCACGGTGGGGGTGGTCGGGATGTCGAACTCCCGCTTGAGGAAAAAGGACTTCATGGCCTCCCCGACCTTGCCCGGTGAGATCGACATGAGGAAGGAGGCGAGGAAAATGCGCAGGTCGCTGAGCCAGGGGACCGAGTAGCCCAGCGTTTGCAGGTAAAAACGCCAGCGGAGGAACCGGAGGAAGTACCCCACCGACACGAGCAGCATGACCCAGAGCATGTCCTCGCCGTTGAAACGTGAGAACGCCCGCTGGATCTCCCCGAGTTCGCTCCAGAGCGCCAGGCCGGCGTACACCGCGCAGGCCAGCAGAAGAACCCAGGCGAGGGTGCGCCCACGAAGGGCCCGTTCCCCGAGGTCCGAGGGAAGGTCGATCATCGATCGGTCAGGAGAGTCGGCGGATCCACTTCAGGATTTTCTGGTCCCAGGGGACCCGGTGGGTGCGGCCGGTGCGGTCCTCGAACTCCCGGTAATGGTCCATGTACCACTCGAAGTTTCGCATGATGGTTTCCCGCGTCGAGTAGCGCGGTTCCCATCCCAGGGTCCGGCGGAGCTTGTCCGACGAGACGACCGAGTCCTTGTCCATGGTTTCGTACTGCCAGCGGACCAGGGGGGAGAGACGAAGCGACTCCAGCGCGCGGAGCACGAGCTGGATGGGTCGGGCCGGCAGGTGAACGAGCCGCGCTCCGCTGTCCGCCGCCTCGAGCACCGGACGGACGTCCTGGTTCAGGGTCGTGAACTCGGTGGCCCCCACGTTGAAGGTCCCCCCGGCGTCGGGGTGCGTGCAGGCCAGCCAGATCGCCCCGCAGAGGTCCTCGACGTCCAGGAGCTGGTAGGGGTTGGTGCCGTCCCCCAGGACGTAAATCCGTTTCCCTCGCCGGATCCAGTCGAAGAGCACCTCCATCACCCCGAGCCTTTCGGGCCCCACGAAGGTCTTCGGACGCAGCACGGAGACGAGCATGTCGTCGTGTTCGCGGCAGGCTCGTTCGGCCCGGGCCTTGGCCTCCCCGTAGGGGCCCAGGGGATTCAGGGGGAACGTCTCGTCGATCGGGTGTTCGTCGGGGATTCCGTAGACGGCCGTGGTCGAGATGTAGACGAACCGGTCCACCCCCTGTTCGGAGGCGGCCCGGGCGGTGCGCCGGGTTCCCTGGTAATCCGTTCGATGGATTTCGTCCTCGGGCTGGATGGGGAGGGCCGCGGCCGCGTGCACCACGACGTCGACGTCCCGGCAGGCCTCCAGCATCCGTTCCTCGTCCGCCACGTCCGCCCGCATGAACTCCACGGGGTCGCCTTCGAACCGATCGTCCTCGAAGGGTTCGAGGTCCACCACCCGGACCCGGTGATCCCGGTCGACCAGGTGCCTCACGAGATGTCGGCCCAGAAAGCCCGCACCACCGGTTACGAGGATCCGCATGGGGCCGAGACTCCTCTCGGTTCGGGGTTGGAAACCGGCGTGAACGCACGTGCATTATGTCTGAGCGTCGCTCACGTTGGAAACGGTCCGGGCGCCCGACACCCTCGTGGACGGCTGTTATAGTTACCCCGCTCAGGGGAGTGATGGAACATGTACCGTGAGGAACTGGATCACAGCGACGCCGAGACGGAGCTGGGCCGGCCGACCCTCCTCGAGGGCTACGACTACCATCCCACCTCCATGGAGCTTTTCGACTACGACGCCGACCGGTACGAGGAGACCGAGGTGTCCAGCCCGGAGGTCATGAAGGAACTGATCGGCGCCGATTCGGTGACCTGGCTGAACGTCATGGGGCTCGGTGACGTGGAGATCCTGACGAGCCTCCGGGACCTGTTCGAGATTCATCCGCTCGTCCTGGAGGATCTGCTGCGGCCGTTTCAGCGCCCCAAGGTCGAACACTACGACCGGCACCTCTTCGCCGTGCTTCAGCTGATCGACGCCCGAAACCCCCGCGAGGTCGAACAGATCGGGATCGTCCTGGGCCGTCACTACCTGCTGACCTTCCAGGAGACCCCCGGCGACGTGTTCGACGGGGTGCGCACCCGGATCAGGGAGGGGCGGCCCCGGATCCGTGAATCCGGCCCGGATTACCTGGCCTACGAGCTGCTGGACGCCGTCGTCGACGAGTATTTTCCGGTCCTGGAGGACCTGGCGGACGGGCTCGAGCCCCTCGAGGAGCGACTGCTGTCCGGGGAGGACGACGCTGCCGCTCAGGCCGTGAACGAACAGCTGCACACCCACCGCAAGTCGCTGCTGGTGCTGCGGCGGTCGGCCTGGGCCCAGCGGGAGATGCTGGGCAAGCTCCAGGTGGAAGGGGATCCGTTCATCAGCCCGCAGACCCGCGTTTATCTGAGGGACGCCTACGATCACGCCATCCGGATCCTCGACATCATCGAGTCCTACCGGGAGATGGCCTCATCGCTGTATCAGCTTCAGATGACGGCGGTTTCCAACCGGATGAACGAAATCATGAAGGTCCTCACGATGATCGCCACCAACTTCATTCCGCTGACGCTCGTGGCGGGGATCTACGGGATGAACTTCGACCCCGCGGCCTCCCCGTGGAACATGCCGGAACTCGAAAGCTACTACGGGTATCCCGCCACGCTGGGGGCGATGGTGCTGATCGTGGTGGGGATGGTGATGTATTTCCGTCGGAAGGACTGGCTCTGAACGCGTCGTTCCGACCTTATCCGTCCGGCGGGGCGGGGGTCCCCTCCGGGGTACGGCTGGACTCCTCGGGGGACGCGGCCCGGTCCGCCCACGCTGATTCCTCCCGGACGTACACGGTTCGATGGGGGAACGGGATCGTGCAGCCGGCCTCCTCCAGGGCGACCTTAACCCGGTGGGTAATCTCCGACAGGACCTCGAGGTAGTTCGGCTTGTGGAACCAGCAGCGAAGCGTCAGTTCGATCCCCGAGTCCCCCATGGCGTTCACCAGGGTGACCGGCGAGGGATCCCCCAGGATCAAATGATACTCCTCGGCGCATTCCTCGAGCACCTCGCGGGCCTGACCGATGTCGTCCTCGTAGCTGATGCTGGTGACCACGTCCAGCCGCCGGATGTCGTATTTCGTGATCGTGGTGATGTCGTTCTTGAGGAGCTTCTCGTTGGGGATTCGCCAGTAGAGGTTGTCGAAGGTCCGGATTTTCGTGGAGAGCAGGTCGATGCTCTGGACGACCCCGGCCGTGGTCTCGACCCGGATGATGTCGGACACCTCGAAGGGCCGTTCGAACATTAAAAAGATTCCGCTGATGACGTTGGAGACGGCGGTCTGGGAGGCGAACCCCAGGGCCACGCCGATGAGGCCCCCGGCGGCCAGCAGCCCCCCCAGGCTGACGTCCAGCTCCCGGAGCACCACCAGCATGGCCAGGAAGACCAGCCCGTAGAAGACGACCTTCTGCGTGATCATGCCGGTGGTCGCGTCGGTGCGCCGCTCGACCTGCCGGCGCACCAGGTTGCTGATGAACCGGGCCGTGAAGAGCCCCACCAGTGCCCCCCCCAGCACCAGCCCGACGGCGGGCCAGGGCACGTCCAGCAGAACCTGACCGATGGTCTCGAGGATTCTCGTCATCGGTTCATGAACACGCTCGTCAGCCGATCGAGGTGAGGGAGCCTCTCGAGCTGCCCCACAAGGGACTGGGCCTTGTCGGGCCCGGTGAGGAACCGGGTCACGTCCTCCTGAAGCTCCCGCGGCGCGCGCTTGATCGGCGAGGGTTTCTGGTAGAATTCCTCCAGGTGTTCGAGGGTCAGGACCTCGAAGATCAAATCCCCCTCCTCGTTGCGGTACAGGTCCAGCTCGCGAAGGGGGACGAGGCAGCGCTCGACGGCGTCTCCCTCCTCCCGGCGGTTCTTGTAATAGACCGGCACCACCCCGGTGATCCGGTCGGTCTCCACCATCAACCGGCCGGGGTTCGTGTGGACCGGGCTTCGCACCTGGTAGCCGAGCACACCGTTATCGGGGGCACCCCAGTAGGTGTCCTTGCGGGGCTCGGGAAGAAGCTCCTCGATCAGGGTCTCGGTCTTCCGGATCGTCACCCCGATGCCCATGGGCATCGTCAAACAGAAGAACCCGTTTTGACCCGGCGGGATCGACAGCGTGGACTCCGGTTTGAAAACGATCGGTCGATCCGGGTAAAGCGGCAGAAAATCGAGCGTGGTGGAATCCGCCACGTCCTCGATCAGGAGGGTGTGGCGGAAGGGGTCCTCCTCGTCCTCCCGGCCCGGCCGGCTGTACTGAATGGTCCCGTCCTCCAGGGTCACCGAGAGGGAACCGTAGGGGGTGTCGACCCGGAAAGGATTGTCCGGCTCCAGCAGGAAACGTCGGTGCCAGTTCACGGGTCAGGTCCCCCCTGGGTTATCCGTAGCAGGGTGGTTTTACGGTGCGGCGGAGCGGAGGGCTCCGGAGGGTTGATCAATCGCTGTACTTAACGTCGGCGGCCTTTTCGTGGTCGTAGGCTTCGAAGGCCTGGTCGGGGTCCACGTCCGTGTAGACCGCTGAGCAATGGTAGCAGATGACGACCTCCGGCAAAACGAGCCGAAGGAGCCGATCGACCAGCGCCAGGGAGAGAAGAACCACCGTCCCCCAGAGGAACCCGTCCATGCCGGGGATCGCGTACACCAGCACCGCGAAGGTGATCGCCCCGATCACGACCAGGGCCACCCCGAAGTTGGGGTTGATCTGGGTCTGGGCGTAGAAGTCATCCCGGCCGCATTTCAGGCAGTGTTCCAGCACGTCCCCGTTCGTGTATCCTTCGGGGTGCCAGTTCAGGCTGGTTTCACAGTCGGGGCACTCCTCGGGGACGGGGGCGCCCCTGGGAACCTCGATCCCGGCGCCGCAGGCGCCGCAGTCCGCGTGCGCGTCCATCACAGGGGCACCCCCGTCTGAACGGTGAGGTAGAAGGCCGAGAACTCCCCCATGACGATCCACGTGATGCAGGCGTATAGGATGCCGGTGGCGGCCTGCGTGTTGTCGTAGGCCAGCGTTCGCCAGCTCATCCAGACGAACAGAAGCCCCCCGCCCAGGCCGACGAGGGTGCGGACCCAGAACAGGACCGGAAAGCGGTAGACCAGCCGTTCGAAGAGACGGGGACGCACCCCGGCCAGCCCGTAGAGCAGGCCGGCCAGGAGGATGAGTTTGACGGTGAGGACCGCCGCGAGGACCCGGGAAATCCCCCGGATGGGTCGGAGGCTCAACCCCGTGTTGACCAGGTACCAGTGTCCGCAGATCATGGCGTCGACGATGCCCCCGAGGACGGCCGCCGAGAGAAGCAGCTGAAGACCGTACAGCGGGGCCGGGACCGGGGGACCCGCCGGGAAGACCTCCGTCAATCGGTACCCCAGTGACCCGTACCAGACCAGCAGCAGGCCGGCGCCCAGGGTGTAGGGGACCCAGCGGTAACCGGGGCGCGGGCCGTAAAGCACGAGCACGTACGTAAGGATCGAGAGGGCGATCCCGCCGGCCAGGGCGAACGGGAGGGGCTCGGTCGGACGGGCGGAGGCGAGCATCAGGAGGACGGCCGCCCAGCCCGCCAGGGACAAATAGCCGACCAGGCGGTGGAAGCGGGCCCCGATCTCACGGAAGGACACGCACGGAAGCAGCAGGAAAGTCCCCCCGACGAGGAGAGAGATCAGGCCGGCGAAGAAACTCATGGCAGCTCCGTTTTTTGAATCGGCGGGGTGGGCCGTACCCGAATCGAGCGACCAGGTGACCGATGGCGCCCTCCTGCGCACGAAGGGGGGAAGGATATCAGCCGAGAACGTCTTGTGAAGCACGGGGGGATTGCACCGGTCCCGCGCGGGAGGTATGGTCCAAAAAGACTACTTAATACCTAGAGATGTAGCGATAAGCGTGCGGCCGATTCGAAGCGTCCACGGAGGAGAACCCGGTGAAAATAAGCTCGAAGGGCGTCTACGGGGTGATGGCCATGGTCGACCTGGCGGTTCATCACAACGCGGGGCCGGTCAAGATCCGGGATATCGCCGACCGCCAGGACCTTCCCAAGAAATACCTCGAGCAGGTCCTTCTTGACCTGAAGCGGGGCGGGCTGGTGGCCAGCAGCCGCGGGAAAAACGGGGGTTACGCGCTGGACCGGGACCCGGAGGCCATCAGCCTGCTCGAGATCCTGGACGTCCTCGAGGAGCACGTGTGTCTGGTGGAGTCGGATTCGGATCATCCCGATTACCTGCGGCTGTTCTGGGAGGAACAGACGAAACGCCTCCGTGAGCAGCTGACGGTGCCCCTGGCCGACCTCGTGCGCCGCAAGGAGGCCCACGAGTCCGAGGCAATGTACCACATCTGAGTCCCCCGTCGGTTGTCGGCTGACCATATACTCTATAAAATAGATCGTGTTAGTAGAGAAAAGGTGATTTCACGGTTCGGCCCGGAGGTGCAGGGCGCATGGCGACGTCCTTCAGGGAGCGCTATCAGGAAATCCGAGACGAAATTCGTGAGATGGGACCCGAGGAGGTGGCCGAACTCCTGGAGTCCCCGGACGGGGACGACGTGGTGCTGATCGACGTCCGGGAACGGGACGAGTACGAGGAGGGGGCCATCCCGGGGGCGAAGTTCATCCCCCGCGGTTTCCTCGACGTCAAAATCGAACGGGAAGTTCCCCGGAAGGACACCACCCTCGTGCTTCACTGCGCCGGGGGCGTCCGGTCGGCGATGGCCGCTCACGATCTTCAGCAGCTGGACTACGAGAACGTCATCTCCATGGCCGGCGGCTACAACCGCTGGGAGGAGCTTGGCCTGCCGACGGTCGAGCCCCGAACGCTGTCCGACGAACAGCGCGATCGCTACAGCCGCCACCTCAAGATCCCGGAGATCGGGGAGGAAGGCCAGCAGCAGCTGCTGGAGAGCCGGGCCCTGCTGATCGGGGCGGGGGGGCTGGGGTCCCCGAGCGGCTATTACCTCGCGGCGGCGGGGATCGGGACCCTGGGCATCGTGGACGACGACGTGGTGGAGCGGAACAACCTCCAGCGTCAGATCCTCCACACCGACGCTGACGTGGGCGAGCGGAAGGTGGATTCGGCGGAGAAGCGGATCAATCAGCTCAACCCCGACGTGGCGGTCCAGAAACATCCGGTCCGCCTGGACGAGGACAACGTGGACGAACTCGTTCGGGACTACGACATCATCGTGGACGGGGCCGACAATTACCCCACCCGATACACGGTCAACGAGGCCGCCATTCGCCGCGGGATTCCGGTCGTCCACGGTTCGATCTTTCGGTTTGAGGGGCAGGTGACGACCTTCCTGCCGAACGAGGGTCCCTGCTACAAATGCCTGTTCCCCAATCCCACCCCGGCCGAGATGGCCCCCGGGTGAGACGAGGCCGGCACCCTGGGCGTGCTCCCGGGGATCGTTGGCACCATTCAGGCCACGGAGGCCATCAAGACCCTTCTCGGGCTGGGGGAGAGCCTCTCGGGACGGCTGTTGACCTTCGACACCCTCAGCATGGATTTCCGGCCGCTTCGCATCTACCAGGATCCCGAGTGCCCGGTGTGTGCGGAGGAACGGGCGACCTCGCCGGACGCCGAGGCCGCCGGTGCCGCGGTGGCCTCCGCCTGAACGACCCCTTCGTCCGTGGCCATCCGGAAAGTCCTTCGCAGCGGTCATCCTCTTCTGCGGCGCCGCGCCCGGCCCGTACCTGACTCGCTTCTGGGTACCGACGCCCTGGAGGACCTGCTGGACGACATGCTGGTGACGATGCGGGACGAGAACGGAGTCGGACTGGCGGCACCGCAGGTGCAGGAGGGGCTTCGGATTCTGGTGTACGAAATACACCCGAACTCCCGCTACGAGGACGTGGAGGAGGACGTCCCGCCCACGGTCCTGGTGAACCCGGAGGTCACGGATCACTCGGAAGGGACCACCATGGACTGGGAGGGATGCTTGAGTCTGCCGAAGCTTCGGGGGCGTGTACCCCGGAGCGAATGGATCGAACTTCAGGCGCTCGACCCGGCGGGAGAGCCCGTCGAGCGGCGGGTCGAGGGCTTCGAGGCCCGGGTGATCCAGCACGAGCTGGACCACCTGAACGGAACGCTGTTCCCGGATCGAATGGAGTCGATGGAGTCACTGTGTTTCCTGGAGGAATATCGGCGTTACCACGCCCCCGAAACCGGGGACGGGCCAAGCAGCACGAACGACTCGACGAGTTCCCCGGACTGATCGATCCGGGTCCGGGGCGCCTGCCGTCGGGCGAAGCCCGCCGGGTCAGGTGCTTCCGAGGGGAAGGGACGGGGGGTTCTGGACGGCCTCGACCAGCAGGACCCCCAGCACCCAGACGCCCAGGGCGGCCATGAGCCCGTGGGGGTAGACCTGACCGCTTTTCGTAAAGGCCGGGGCGAAGCGGCCCACCAGAAGCACCACGCCCAGGGCGGAAAGCCACCAGCCCCAGTCCTCGTTTCGGTGCAGGCCCCGGGCCCCGGCCAGCAGCAGGACCCCCAGGAGGGTTCCGGCGACCAGGGAGGGAACGCTCCCCTTGGAAAGATACCCGTCCAGCCCCCCCAGCAGCGTGATGGCTCCGTAGGCTCCGACCTGAAGCGCGGTGGTTCGCATCACGTGTCACCCTTCGTTGGGATGGTATGTCGTGCGGGTTTATCCACCCGGGACGCCCGGCGGCGTCGGCTCCGGGGTCGTGCCCTCATCTTGGAGGATCCCGTCACTTTACCTTATCCTCGTATTCATTTTGCAGCCCGATCTGGAGCCGTCCGTTAGACCGGCGCGAGCCAGCTCGACGAAAGGACGAAAGACGATGGAGGGCCTGAACGGCGACGCCGTTCTGAACACGGCGACCTTCAACAGCACCACCTGCGGCCGCCTCGAGGGGCCGGCCCTCATGGAGGAACTGCTGGATTATTTCCGTGCGGCCCCTCATCAACCCTACCTTCTGACCGTGGGGACCGACTCCCGTCAGATCCGGGAGACCTGTTCGATCGTCAGCGTCGTGGCGGTACAGCGGGTCGGCCGGGGAGGCCGTTATTTCTGGCGCCGGTTCACCCGGGATTCGCTGCCCACGCTTCGCCGGCGCATGTACATGGAGGCCTCGGAGAGCCTCACCCTGGCCAGCGAGCTTTCACGGGCCCTCGACGGTCGCCTGGAGGAGGTCTCCGGGTCCCTCGACCTCAACCTGGAGATTCACGTCGACGTGGGACACCGGGGGCCCACCCGGGAAATGATGAACGAGATCGTCGGCATGATCCGCGGATCCGGGTATCCCGTGCGGACGAAGCCCGATGCCTACTGTGCCGCGGTGGTGGCGGATCGACACGTGTAGCCGGTTCCGCCGGACCGGGCAGGGAGAGGATCCGAACCGGGTTCAGAAGTCGGGTGTGATCATGTCGTCCACGGTCTTACCCGTGGGGATCATCGGGAGGACGTGCTCCTCGTAGGGCACGATCACTTCGACCACGTAGGGCCCGTCGTGCTCGAGCATCCGCTCCAGGGCCCCGTCCAGGTCCTCCTTTTCGGTCACCCGTTCGGCGGAGACGCCGTGCCCCTCGCAGATTTCCACGAAGTCGATCTTCGGCTCCCCGATGTAGGTGTGCCCGCGGTTCCCATCGTAGAAACGATCCTCCCACTGAACCACCATGCCCAGGTGCAGGTTGTTCAGGATCACGGCCTTGGCCGCGATGTCGTGCTGGGCGGCGGTGGCCAGTTCGTGCTCGTTCATCATGAAACTGCCGTCCCCGTCGATGTCCACCACCTGCTGGTCGGGTTTGGCGACCTTGGCTCCGATCGCCGCGGGGTAACCGAACCCCATGGCCCCGAGTCCGGAGCTGCTCAGCCAGGTCCGGGGACGTGAGAACTTGTAGTACTGGGCGGCGAACATCTGATGCTGGCCAACGCCCACGGAGATAATCGTGTCCTCGGGGGCGAGGTCGCTCAGCCGCTCGCACACGTACTGAGGCATAATCGCTCCGTCCCGTTCGCGGTAGCGAAGCGGTCGTTCCCGCTTCCACTGGCGAATCTGGTCGTGCCAGTCCTCGTAGTCCCCGGGCTCGACGGTTTCGTTGAGCTTCCGTAGGGCGTCTTTGACGTCGGCCACGATCGGGATGTCCACGATTTTGTTCTTGTTGATTTCGGACGGGTCGATGTCGACGTGGATGATCTTGGCGCTGCTGGCGAATTGGTCCACGTCCCCGGTCACGCGGTCGTCGAAGCGGACGCCCAGGGCGATCAACAGGTCACACTGATCCACGGCCAGGTTGGCGTATTCGGTCCCGTGCATCCCCAGCATCTGCAGGGCGTTGTCGCTGTCCTCGGGGTACACGCCCAGCCCCATGACCGTGGTGGTCACGGGGATGTTGGCCTCGTCCGCCAGCTGCCGAAGTTCCTCCGAGGCCTCGGCGGCCACGATCCCCCCGCCGCAGTAAATCACGGGTTTGCGGGCGTGTTTGATGGCCCGCGCGGCCTTCTCGATCTGCTTGGGGTCGGCCTTCCGGGGAGGGGTGTATCCGGGGTGCTGGGGTTCGTCCACGAAGTCCGGCACCGCGTATTCCTGCTGGACGTCCTTGGGGATGTCGATCAGGACGGGACCGGGCCGGCCGGACTGGGCCAGGTAGAACGCCTCGGCGATCGTGGGGGCGATGTCATCCACGTCCTGGATGAGGTAGTTATGCTTGGTCATCTGCATGGTGGCCCCGATGATGTCGGTCTCCTGGAACGCGTCGTCCCCGATGAAGTCCCGGGGCACCTGACCGGTGATCGCGACCACCGGAATCGAATCCATCTTGGCGTCCTGGATGCCCGTGAGCAGGTTCGTGGCCCCGGGTCCCGAGGTGGCGAGACAGACCCCGGCCTGGCCGGTGGCCCGCGCGTACCCCTCCGCGGCGAAGACCGCCCCCTGTTCGTGACGGGTCAGCACGACGTCAATTTCGTCCTGATGGGTGAGCGCCTGATGGATCTCCATGCTGGCGCCCCCGGGGTAACCAAAGAGGTGCTTTACGTCCTGTCGCACGAGGGCTTCGGCGACGATTTCGCAGCCCCGGAGGGGCTCCTCGACGGTGCGCTGATCGGCGGATGACTCGGCCGCGTCGGCGTTGGTATCCACGGCCATCTCACATCACTCCCTTGCCTGGGGGGATCTTCGTCGGAAACCAACTAGTGTACAGGGGGACAGGAGGGGATTCCAGCCCAATCTTTGGTTCGACGGATCCGTGCCGAAAGTGAACGAGGGTTCCGGGCGGGGCCGGGCCTCCCGGGACAGTGTATCGGGTCGGCGGCCACCCCACCACCGGGTGGAATGCTTCAGCCGACGGCGATCATCTCCATGGGGTCCGCGGGGCGGGCGACTCGCAGGCCGAGACACTCCCTGATGCGCCCGGCGGGGACGCCACCCGCGGGGCGAAGTTCCCGAATCATGTCGGGTTCGAGGATCGTGCCCGCCGACAGGGGACGATCGGCCATCAGACTGCGCCGGACCGGGCCGGGATCCTCGGGAGGCCGCGGGGGAGGTTCGGGTTCGGAACCGGCCGGTGACGTCGAGTTGAACCGGTCCCGAAGCCGCCGCTGCAGATCCCGAAGCGTTCGGGTCACGGTCCCGGCGGACCCATCCTCCGGACGGAGTTGGAGCTCGAGCACCCGGGGGAGCGGACGGTTCGGCCGGGGCCGCTCGCGGGGATCGGGAGAGACGATCAACCCGGAGGGGGAATCGGACGAGTCCGGCTTCCCCGAAAGCCCCCCCAGTCGGACGGTCCGTTCGGCGGCCTCCCCCAGCCAGTCGAGGGCCCGGTCGACTTCGTCCGGGGTCGCTGCTTTTGTACCGAGAAATACGGGCACCGACGCCGTGGCGGCCCCTGAAAGCAGGCGCCGGTAGGTCAAATCCCCGCCGTGGAAACGGACGTAGGGAGGGTCCCGCTGAAGGACCCATTCCAGCAGCGTCGGGTCGTAGACGGTCGGCGCCAGCCGGGTGCCGGCCCGACGGGCCTCGTCCGCCAGTGAGGCCCAGGTGTCGCGATCGAGTTCCGTGCGCCCGTATTCTCGGGCCTGCTCGGCGTCGTGGACGGGGGAGACCAGGTGGTCGGTGCGATACAGGGGAAGCTGGACCGCGTCGACGTCGGCCGCCGCGGCCGCCTCGATGATGCGGCGGGCTCGCCCGGCGTCCCCCCCGTGGGAGCGGCCCGGGGCCGCCACCAGGAAGGGACGTTCACGATCCGCCCCGAGGGGGTCGACGTCCCCGAGGTTTACGTCCCACTGCATGGCGGAGACCTCCTTCGAGGTTCGCGCGAACGGTCCTATTTTACCAGCCGATCCCGGCCGGAGCCGCGAGGGGGCAAGGGGCCTCGAAAGCGTTGGGTGCCGCCGGGTCGCCAGTTAGACTTGGTGCCCTTTCACGGGAGGTGGAAGCATGTCCATTCTGCTCGACGAGTCGTCCCGGGTGATCGTGCAGGGGATTACCGGTCGGGAGGGCGTGTTTCACAGCGAGCGAATGCTGGAGTACGGTACCAACGTGGTCGGAGGGGTGACCCCGGGCAAGGGGGGCACGACGGTGAACGACCTGCCCGTCTTCCACACCGTCCGGGAGGCTGTCGAACAGACCGGAGCCGACACCTCGGTGGTCTACGTGCCGCCTCCCTTCGCGGCCGATGCCATCCTTGAGAGCGTGGATGCCGGACTGGACCTGGTGGCCTGCATCACCGAGGGCATCCCGACCCAGGACATGGTGACCGTGCGGGGTGAGCTGGACCGCGTCGAGGACGTGTGGCTGGTCGGGCCGAACTGTCCCGGTGTCATCAGCCCCGGTCGAGCCAAACTGGGGATTATGCCGGGACGGATCCACCAGGAGGGTCGGGTGGGCGTGATTTCCCGGAGCGGCACCCTGACCTACGAGATCGTCCACGCGTTGAGCGAGGAGGGCTTCGGGCAGTCCACCTGCGTGGGGGTGGGCGGTGATCCGATCATTGGATCCCGTTTCCGGCGGCTCCTGGAGGCCTTCGAGGACGACCCCGACACCGACGCCGTGGTTCTGATCGGGGAGATCGGCGGGACCGACGAACAGACGGCCGCGGCCTACTACCGTGAGTCGATGGACACCGAACTGGTGGCGTTCATCGCGGGCAAATCCGCGCCCGAGGGCAAACGAATGGGGCACGCCGGGGCCATCGTGGGAAGCGAGGAGGAAACCACCCGGGCCAAGGTGGCGGCCTTCGAGGAGGCCGGAGTACCCGTGGCCGATCATCCCGGCCAGGTGCCCGACCTCGTGGCCGACGTCCTGTCCGAGCGGTAGGCTTCCACCAGCGAGTTTCCCACCGTCGAGGTGGGCACCCGTACGGGCACGACCCGGTCGACGCAGCGGGAGGTTGGCTCACCATGAGTTCCGAGATCGAGGTCGATCGAGGCGGG
This sequence comes from uncultured bacterium, assembly GCA_964510695.1. GTDB lineage: Bacteria > T1Sed10-126 > T1Sed10-126 > T1Sed10-126 > CAZEBV01 > CAZEBV01. Next base: position 15,400 of record CAZEBV010000004.1, on the reverse strand, counting down.
CTCGAAGAGCAGCCGCTGAGCCCGGACGAAAAACAGCTGCTCTCGGAATATTTTCAGATGGAGGGCCGGCGGAAATTCGAGAGTTACCGCACGCTGCAGTTCATGCGCGGGGGCTCCGCCGGGCTGTTTCAGATGCTGAACCTTCCCGGATCGTTCATGCAGGAGCTGACGGACAAGACCCTGAGCCTGGAGCTGGCCCAGCGCGATCACTGGATCAACCTCATGCGCTCCGTTCACGAGCGCTTCTTCGAGGAAGGACCGGGGCGTCCCGAGGTGATGCTCTGGACGCTCATCTCGCTGGAGAAGCACGCGATCGTCGAGATGGAAACCGGTCAGGACGAATACGGCCGGCTGCTGGAATACGCCCAGCAGCAGCAGCTTCCCCTGATAGCCCGGCTGGGCGAGGGACGCATCCGCCGGATGGGGCGCCACCTCGACCTGTTTTACGATCTTCTCGAGATCGACGGGTTGAGCCAGAACCTCGTGGGGCTTTATTAACGCCCTCCTTCGAGCGACCGTTCCCGCCGGCGTCCGGTAGGTCATGGCACCATGACATCGGGTCCGCGTGCCCTGCTGGTGGATTGTGCCGGGACCCTGCTGCGTCCGGATCCCTCCGTGGCCCGCCAGTACCGCAGCGAGGCCCGTCGGCTCACGGGGGAGGGCTCCCTGCCGGATTTGTCCGCCGTGCGAAGCCGGTTTCACACCGTTTTCAACCGCCCGGGCCTTCCGGACGGAACGATGCGTTACGGCACCACGCACGCCGAAGGGTATTTCTTCTGGAAGCGGATCGTGGCCGCCGTGTTTCCCACCCTGGACGAGGAGCCCCTCGAGGTTCTGACGAAACGGCTGTTTGAGCGGTTCTCGCGCCCGTCCGCCTGGGCGGTTCGCACGGGCGCTCGCGAGGTGCTCGGTTCGCTTCGCGAGGCGGGCGTGCGAACGGCCCTGGTCTCGAACTGGGACCGTCGGGGTCCCCGTCTTTTGGAGCGCATGAACCTGGCGTCGTTCTTCAACGCCGTGGTGTTCTCGTCCCGGGTGGGGGTTGAAAAACCGGACCCCGAGATCTTCCGGGAGGCCCTCCGGCGACTTTCGGTGGCCGCCGAGCGTGCGGCCGTGCTGGGCAACACCCCGTCCCGGGACTTAACGCCCGCGCAGCGGCTGGGCCTTCGGGCCTATCACTTCGACGGGGACGGGGACCATGGTCCCTGGAAGGGGGTCCGTCGGTGGGCCGAGCTCCCCGGGATGCTCGGGGTGGATTGACGCGGGCCCCCGGGAGGGTGGTAGCTTCAAGCACGGGCAGGACCGAATCCTTCGACCGGGAGCGATACCATGCGTGACGCCGAGTTCGAGCGCGGACGAAGTTTCGTGGTGCGACTGGAGAAGGGGCGGGATCTTCTGGGGCAGCTGACCGAGTACTGCGACGCCCGGGAGATCGACGCGGCCCAGGTGACGGTGATCGGCGCGGTCACCGGCGCCACGATGGGATTCTACGATCAGGACGAGGAGGAGTACGGTCAGGAACGGGTGAACGAGCCGATGGAGATCATCCAGGCAAGCGGGAACGTGTCCTACCTCGACGGGGATCGGTTCGTGCACCTTCACGGGACCTTCTGCCAGGAGGACGGCAGCGTGGTGGCGGGTCACCTGTTCGAGGGGTCCGAGGTGTTTGCGGGGGAAGCCGTGATCCATGAACTGAAGGGGCCCGAGCTGAATCGCGTCCACGACGAGGCCACGGGCCTGACGCTCTGGGACCTCGATGAAACGGATCCGTCCTGATTTTTCCGGGAGGAGTGGTGGCCGATGGACTTCGATCACGTCGAGACCGTGACCGAGGGGCCGATTCGTGAGATCGTGATGGATCGTCCCTCGAAGAAGAACGCGGTGAGCTTCGACATGTACCGGGGCATGGCAGAGGCCCTGCGTGACGCCGACGGGGACGAGGGAATCCGGGTGATTCTACTTCGGGGACGGGGTGAGGACTTCACGAGCGGGAACGACCTGGGGGATTTCACGAAGGATGAGTTTCAGGGGGACGGGGACGATCACCCGGCCGCCCGGTTCCTCGGTACCCTGGGAACGGTCGAAACCCCCGTGATGGCCGCCGTGAAAGGTTATGCGGTCGGAATCGGGACCACGATGCTGCTGCACTGCGATCTCGTGTACGCCGGGTCGGAAACCCGGTTTCAGCTCCCGTTCGTGAACCTCGGACTCACGCCGGAGGCGGGATCGAGTTACCTGATCCCCCGGGCCGTGGGGTATCGCCGCGCGGCGGAGCTGTTCTTCTTCGGCGAGCGGTTCGGCGTCGAGACGGCCCGGGAGATCGGGCTGTTGAGTGACGTGGTCCCGGAGGGCTCGCCGGAGGAGTACGCCCGAAAACGAGCCCGGGCGCTGGCCGAACAGCCGCCGGCCGCCATCCAGGAGGCCAAGCGGCTGCTTCGCCATTACGAACTCGAACGGCTGGAGGCGGTGACCGAGCGGGAGACCGAAACCTTCGCGGAGCGGCTGGCCTCCCCCGAGCTCCAGGAGGCCGTGGCGGCCTTCATGGAGGGGCGGGAACCGGACTTCTCGTCGCCGGGCTGACGGGTCGGCCCGCGAAAGAACCCGTCGAGCGGGGCGAACGGCCCCTTTTTTGACCAGCAACTTACAAGTTGACAACGGGTTGTCAACAGATGGGTTGATAGCCTCTCGCCCCCCGGTCATGATACGGGAGAACGTCGTGGGCCATTTTTGTTCCCGTCCGGAGGATTCGGACCCAGGGGGGGGTGACTGGATGCCGGACTCCCTCTCGGAGGCGTCGGTGCGGTCGGTCCTGGACGATCCGGGTCACGAGCAGTTCACCGTGCTGGCGGCCAAACTCCTGGAATCCACCGAGGACCTGGATGAGGTCACCCGCTACCTGGACCGTGGCCTGCTCGTGCGACATTTTCGGCGGATCCGCTCCTCGATGGGTCGAACCGGAACGGCCGGCGAGCGGCTTCGATACTGGGAGCGCCGGCTGAGCGAGGGGGACCCCGCCGAGGACCTTCCCCGTGCCCGGGACCAGCGGGAGCTTCTGACCGATGCCCGGGACGAGGAGGATGCCGCCGCCCCGTCGTCGTCCGTTCAGGTGGGGGAGACGATTCGCCGACTCCGTGAACGAAAGGGGCTCACCCAGGCCGAGCTCGGGGATCGTCTGGGCGTCTCACGACAGGCGATCAGCAAGGTGGAGCAGGGCCGTGAGAACGTGACCGTCCGCCGGCTTCAGCGCATTATGCGCGCCCTCAACTACCGGCTTCGCTTCCGGCTCGAAGCCCTCCCCGAACGGTAGGTCCGAAGTGTCGACCCTTCCTCACCCGATTCCATCCAAACAACCTCGGAGACGGACTTAAGGACTTATTGACGAAACCGTACACGGGAAAAATACTCGCAGTCGGAACGGAACGCCTGAACCTGCGGGGGAGGACGGTATGGGGCATCCGGTTCGGATGTATCGAGAGGGATACTGGTACCACGTCTACGTGAGGGGGCAGCGGGAGGAACCTCTGTTTTTTGCCCCGGATGACAGGATTCGTTATTTAACGTTTCTGGATCGATCCTTCACCCGGGCTGGAGGAGGAATCGGTTCATTTTGTCTCATGTCCAACCATGTCCACCTCCTCGTTCAGATGGAGGAGACGCCGCTGGGGGACATCCTCCGCAACGCTCATTCGCAATATGCCCGTGATTTCAACCGCCGGCGTGACGTTCGGGGACACCTCATCCAGAAACGACCCGGTGTCAGGATCGTGTTGGACGAATCGTACTTGCAAACCCTCGTGGGGTATGTGCATCGCAATCCCGTGAAGGCCGGCATGGTCGGTCGGGTCACGGATTACCCGTGGAGTTCATGGACGTGGTTCCTGGGGGAAAAATGTGACTGGATCTCGATCGAATGCTGGCGTTTTCCACCCGGTTTCGTGGGGTCGAACGCGGCTCAGGCGTTTCGGGAGGCCGTCGGGAGCGATGCGGACTGGCCCGGCGGTCAGAATTTTATCGGGTCCGAGGAGCAGTGGGAGTCACTGGAGAAGCGTCAATCGGGTCGAGAAGCGGGGCGTTTTCGTGAACGTCGCGGACGACGTGAGCTTGAAACCATCGCCCGGGAATTGACCTCACCGGGTCAATTCACGCTCGAGGATTTGAAGGGCCCGGGCCGGTCGAGGGATCTCAGCCGGCTTCGGCATCGGGTGATGGCGCTCATGTGGGAAGAAGGGCACCCTCAGACTGAGATCGCCCGGTTCTTCAATCGAACCCCCCGTATCGTGCGTAAAGCCATCAATCGATTCGACACGACCGACGAATAAGTCCTTAAGTCCGTCTCCGAGGCTAATAGGATGACCGTCCTGAACCGCGTCGAGTACTGGACCATGAACAACCCGCTTCGGGCCGCCTTCCAGCGCTGGATGGAGGCCGACCGGCTGCTGGAGGTCGGGGGCCGCATGGACGGGGGACGGGCCCTGGAGGTCGGCTGCGGCCGGGGCGTCGGGCTGGAGATTCTCCTGGATCGGTTCGGCGCCGAGGCGGTCGACGGCTTCGACCTCGATCCCACCATGGTCCGTCGGGCCCGACGCCGGACGCAGGGCCGGCCCGAGCCCGTGAGGCTCTGGACCGGCTCGGTGACCCGCATCCCGGCCCCCGCCGACGCCTACGACGCCGTGGTCGGTTTCGGGGTCATCCATCACGTGCCGGACTGGCCGAAGGCGCTGGCGGAGATCGCCCGGGTCCTGAAACCGGGCGGGGTTTTCTACTCCGAGGAAATCTTCGAGGCCTTCCTGGACCATCCGATCTCCCGGTGGCTGTTCGACCACCCGACCGGGAACCGGTTCGACTTCGGCCGCTACCGGGAGGGGCTCGAGGCCGCGGGGCTTCGGGTCGACGGCGCCCGGGCGTTCAACGGCTGGGTCGGCTGGTTCGCGGCCCGCCGGCCGGAGCCCGGGGGATGACGGCCTCCTGCGGGGGATCGGATGCAGCCCGGCGGATTTTCCTGCTTCTCGTGTTCCTGACGCTGTCTGTTTTTCTGGCGGCCGGATGCGTCTTCCTCCGGGGGCCCAGGGACCACGCGGCGGCCGTCCAGGCCCTGACCGTCGAAGTCCTGGAAGGTGGGCTTCCGCAGTCCCGGGAGGGGATCGTGCGCCGGCTGGGTCCCCCCGAACGGTCCCACCGGAAGACGGTGCAGAACCGCCACGCCGAGGACCGCCAGGACACCGTTTACCGTCTGGTCTACCCGGGCCTTAAGGTCTGGCTGTACCATGCTGCCTACAATGACCGTCAGTTTTTGACCCGCGTGGAACTGGGGCCCGACGGCCCCGCGCCGGCCGGGCCCCTTCGCCTGGGTCAGTCCCCCGCCAGGGTGCGCTGGCTTCTGGGGGAGCCGCTCGAACAGTCGGGGGATCGCCTCAGCTACGGGCGGCCGCCCAATTGGGTCCACCTGGATTTCCGCCGGGGCCGGCTGCAGGGCGTGACGTGGGATTTCTACGTGGATTAGCGCGGCGAGCCCCGTGGGTTTTCCGTCCCGTCCAACGACGAACTTCGTCGTTGGAGGAGAGAAGCGGCGTCAGACGTAGGCCGACATCCCCAGGATTTCCTTTCCGACGATGAGTTTCTGGATCTCGGTGGTACCGTCGGGAATGGTCATCACCCGGGCGTCCCGGTAGTAGCGCTCCAGGGGGTATTCCTTCGAAAGGCCCATGGCGCCGTAGATCTGGGAGGCGTCGTAGGTGGCCTCGACGGATTTCTCGGTGGCGTAGCCCTTGACCAGCGAGGACATCATGCGGGCCTCCGGGTCCCCGTCCTGGATCAGCTGGAGCGTGTGGTAGGCCATCTGCCGGGAGGACTCCAGGGCGGCCTTGATGTCGTAGATCTTCTCCTGGATGAGCTGATGTTCCCCGAGCTGTTTCCCGAAGGTCTCCCGCTCCTGGCAGTAGTCCACGGCGTCCTCGAAGGCCGCCTGCATGATGCCCACGGACATCAGGGCCATGCCGGTGCGCATGGAGGCGAACATCCGGTTCAGCGGGTCCAGTCCCAGGTCCTCACCGCCGTCGTTGTCCTCCTCCTCGGCGTCCTCGAGCTGCCGGGTCACCACGTTCAAAAACCGATTCTCCCGGGGGATGCGGCAGTCGTCCAGGAAGATCTCACCGGTGGGGGACCCCTTCCAGCCGATCTTGTCCAGCAGGCTGGTCTCGAAGGGGGAGTTCTCGTTGTCGACCAAGAACAGCTCCCGCTCGTCGGTCTCCTGGTTGATGGCCGAGACGATGGCGAGGTCGGCGACCGGGGCGTTGGTCACCCAGGTCTTCTGCCCGTTGAGGATCCACTCGTCACCATCCGGTTCGGCGGTGGTCTCGAGCTTCCGGCTGTCGCTTCCGGCCTGCGGCTCGGTGACCCCCAGGCAGCTGATCAGCGAGGCGTCCTCGTATTTGGGTTCGAGGGCCTGTCGGGTCGGCTCGGCGGCGTACGGGACGAAGGTGTTGGGAAAGGACATGTTGATGCTGGCATGCAGGCTGGGCCAGACCCGGCTCATCTCCTCGGAGACGATGCCCCGCATGATGGGGTCCTCGACGAGCGTGCCCTCGGTCTCGGCCGCGTGGCCGATGCCCAGCTCCTTAACGAAAGCCTGCTGGTAATCGATCAAATCCTCCTTGCTGAGGGGTTTTTTGTCGGCCTCGGGCAGGTCGGGTTCGACGTTGTCCTCCAGGTATTCCCGGAGGGTTTTGCGGAACATCTCATGCTCCTGCGAGAAGCGCATGGCGGTCACTCCCTGAAAGGGTGAGTCGATCGCACGGCCAGGGGCCCGGGCCGGGAAGCATTCGAGGCATCCGCGGCGTGCGGTCTGGTGTTTGTCCCGGGCGCCCGATTATTCCACTGGTATAACAGCGTTACAGAACCACAGTGTAGGCGATCGGACCGCAGGATCAAGGGGATCCACGGCGGCGGATGCTCGTTCGTCCGGCGGGGAAGGGGAGGGCGGCCCTTAGATCTCCCGTTCGGTGACGGCTTTTTTCAGCTCACTGATGTGCCAGGTGAGGTTGATGTCCTTGGGGCAGGCCTCCACGCAGTTGAAGATGGTGTGGCAGCGCCAGAGGCCGTCGCTGACGTCCAGCGCGTCGAGCCGTTCGTCCGCCCCGTCGTCCCGGGTGTCGAAGGTGTATCGATAGGCTTTCAGCATGGCGGCCGGGCCGACGTAGTCGGGGTTGTTCCAGCTGGAGGGACACGAGGACGTGCAGGCCCCGCACTGGATGCAGGTGGTGGATTCCTCGATGAGTTTCTGCTCCTCGGGGGACTGGAGCCGTTCGTGTTCCGGCGGGGTTTCGTCGTTGATCTGGTAGGGGGACACGGATTTGTTCTTCCGTTCGAAGGCTTCCATGTCCACCACGAGGTCCTTGACGGTCTCCATGGCGGGAAGGGGGCGGATGGTCAGCCGGTCGGGGAACCCCAGGTCGTCCAGCAGCGTCTGGCAGGCCAGTCGGTTCTGGCCGTTGATGTTCATGGCGTCGGAGCCGCAGACCCCGTGGGCGCAGCTCTTGCGGTAGGCCAGCGAGCCGTCCTCGTACTGGCGGATCTGTTCCAGCCCGTCCAGCACCCGGTCCATGCGGCGGCACTCGACCACGAACTCGTCCCAGTAGGGTTCGTCACCGTTCCCGGGATCCCGCCGCTCGATCTCGAAGGTCACGTCTTTTACGTCGTCCGAGGCGGCCATGAGCTGCCTCCCGATGTCGGGGTTTTCACGCGTCCATCCGTACAGACTACAAACGGTCGGGGAACGCCATCAACGCCCTCAGGGCGTTCAGTAGGAGCGTTCCTTGGGTTCGAACCGGGTGATGTTGACCGGTTTGTAGTCGAGTTCGATGCCGTCCTCCCGGCGGTAGGCCAGGGTGTGTTTGAGCCAGTTCTCGTCGTCCCGTTCCTCGTGGTCCGGCCGGGAGTGCGCGCCCCGGCTCTCGGTGCGGGCGAGGGCGCCCTCGGTCACGGCTTCGGCGACGTTCAGGAGGTGTCCCAGCTCGAAGGCGTCCATCACGTCGTAGTTGAAGGGACGCCCGGTGTCGTCCAGCGACACGTCCCGGTAGCGTTCCCGAAGTTCCTGGACCGTCGCGAGCCCGGCCGACATCTTTTCCTCCGTGCGGTAGACCCCCACCTGATCCATCATCTCCTCCTGGAGCGTCTCCCGGAGGTCGGCCGCGGATTCGGAACCGTCCCGGGCCAGCAGGTCGTCGACCCGGGCGCGAACCTCGCGGGCCGGGTCGCCGTCGATCGATGGCCTCGGAGCCTCCTCGGCGTAGTCCGCCATGGCCAGACCGGTCTGGCGCCCCATGACCACCAGTTCCACCAGGGCGTTGGTGCCCAGGCGGTTGGACCCGTGCAGCGAAACGCAGGCGGCCTCGCCGGCGGCGAAGAACCCCTCGGTCCAGCTGTCCTCGTCGTCGTGAAGAACCCGGCCGTGTTCGTCCGTGGGGATGCCCCCCATGGAGTAGTGGCAGGTCGGCTGGACGGGAACCGGGTTCTTGACGGGGTCGACCCCCAGGTAGGTTTCGGCGAAGTGGGCGATGTCCGGCAGTTTTTCGTTGATGACCTCCGCCCCGAGGTGGGTGAGGTCCAGGTGCACGTAGTCCTCTCCGTCGATGCCGCGCCCCTCGTTGACCTCGGTGTAGATGGCCTGGGAGACCATGTCGCGTGGCGCCAGGTCCTTGACCGACGGGGCGTAGCGCTCCATGAACCGTTCCCCCTCGTCGTTGCGCAGGATGCCGCCCTCCCCCCGGGCCGCCTCCGACATCAGGATGCCCAGTTTGACGAGGCCGGTGGGGTGAAACTGGACGAACTCCATGTCCTCCAGGGGAAGCCCGGCGTCCAGCGCCATGCCGTAGCCGTCGCCCGTGCTGGTGACGGCGTTGGAGGTGACGCTGTAGAGCTGCCCGAAGCCCCCGGTCGCGAAGGCGGTGGCGGTGGCCCGGAAGAGGTGGATCTCCCCGGTGGACAGCTCGTAGGCCACCACTCCCTTCACCCGACCGTCCTCGTGGATCAGCTTCAGCGCGTGGAACTCCGTGTAGAAGTTGATGTCGTGTTTGAGGCACTGGTCGTGGAGGGTGTGCAGGATCATGTGACCGGTGCGATCCGCGGCGTAGCAGGAGCGCCGGACCGGCTCCTCCCCGAACTCCCGGGTATGGCCCCCGAACCGACGCTGGGCGATCCGGCCCTCCTCGGTGCGGGAGAAGGGGACGCCGAGGTGTTCCAGCTCGACCACGGCCTCGGGTGCCTTGCGGCAGACCAGCTCGATGCGGTCCTGGTCCCCGAGGTAGTCGCTGCCCTTGACCGTGTCGTACATGTGCCACTCCCAGCTGTCCTCCTCCTCGTTCCCCAGAGCGGCCCCGATCCCCCCCTGGGCGGCACAGGTGTGGCTTCGGGTGGGATACAGCTTCGTCACGACGGCCACGTCGGCGTCGCTGTTGCGGGTGGCCGTGAGCGCCGTCTGCAGCCCGGCCCCGCCGGATCCCACGATCAGGATGTCGTGTTCGTGCACGTGATCGGCGTCGGTCATGGTGAACTCCCTTCGGAAATTACAGTCCCATCGGCACGATGATCAAAACGCCCACCACGAACAGCAGCAGGCCCACGGTCACCACGGTGCCGTAGAGGGAGAAGCGAACCATCGGCCGCATGCTGTAGTCGAGGAGAAGGTCCCACATGCCGGTGAGTCCGTGGTAGATGGCCAGGACGAGGAACAGCAGGTTGTAAACCTTCCACCAGATGTTCGAAACGCGCGCCTGCACGTCCCCGTGGTTGATCATTCGCTCGGTCTCGATCTGATCCGGGGAAATCGTGGCGGTGCGCACGGTGGCCCCGGGCCCCAGTTCCCCCACCACCTCCCGGAGGGTCCCCCGGTCGGTGATCGATCCACGGAGGATTTCCGTGCGATCCTCCGCCTGGACGAGCGTGATCGTCGTGGGACCGGTCACCTCGTCCGACCGGAGGTAATAGCCGCCCTCACGGAACCGTTCACGAACCGGGGCGATGTAGGTGCCCTCGTGCTTTCCCCAGAGAGGATTCATCTCCCGCAGAGCCTGGGCCGCCGTGGTGGCCCCCGATTCGAGGTGGACCAGGTTCATCGGACCGTAGAAGTCTTTGATGAAGAAGTGATGGACCCAGAAGTGGGCCAGCAGCAGAAGGATCAGCACGACCCCGCTGACGCGCTGGAGCATCCAGGCCGTGCTGCCGGTCGACTTCGAACGGTCGGAGCGGGGCATGAGGGGTTAGAGGTGCTGGAAGAACATGGGGTACCCGGCGAAGCCCATCATCACCACGAAGGCGAAGGTGAGCCAGACAAGCAGTTTTTTGTGGTAGCGAGCCCCGCCGAAGAAGTCCACGATCATGATGCGGATGCCGTTCAGGGCGTGCACGAGCACGACCCCGAGAAGGGACCACTCCAGGAATTTAAACCCCACGCTCTGGAAGGTCAGCATGTGGTGGTTGAACCGATCCGGGTTCGCGTAGGCGAGCGTGTGGAGCTCCCATAGGTGAAGACAGATGTACAGCACCAGAGCCACGCCGCTCAGGCGATGAAGGATCCAGGCCCAGCTGCCGGCGTGACGCCGGTAGAAGAGGAAGATTTTTGAAAACATGGTCTGCGTGAAGGCTCCCACAGCGGGGTCGTTCGCGGTCACGCCGCCCCCCGGGGCGGCCACGTCCGGAGCCCCCAATATAGCACCGCCCCCCCTGTCTGTAAACGGGCACCCCGTCGGCCCCGACGGCGGGGGACGACCGAGACCGCCCGGTGTGGGTTATAATGAACCTGCTCCGAGGATGCGGCCGGGACCGACGAGGGATCCGGGAGCGTGCCCGAGCGATGGAACTGCCGGAAAGCATTCAAATCACGGACGAGGACGCCCGGCAGGCGTTCGTTTGCGGTTACCGCCATCAGCGGGAGGAGGAGCTGGACGCGGCCATCCGGCAGTACCGTCTCTCCCTCGAGTACGAGCGGACGGCGGAGGCCCATACCTTCCTCGGGTGGGCCCTGAGTCAGCAGGACCGGCTCGACGAGGCCATCCGCCAGTGCAAACAGGCCATCGACGTCGACCCGGATTTCGGCAACCCTTACAACGACATCGGGGTTTACCGGCTGCAGAAGGGGGACATGAGGGGAGCCCTTCCGTGGTTTAAAATGGCGCTGGACGCCCCCCGGTACGAAAGCTATTGTTTTCCCCATTTTAATCTGGGCCGGATTTACCTGACGCGGGGACAGTTCGATCGGGCCGCCCGACACTTCCGGAAGGCCCTCGAGGAGCGGCCCGACTTCGAGAAAGCCCGTGTCGCCCTTCATCGCGTTCGAAGCCGGAGCAACTGACCGCACGCTCACGTTTTTCTCCTTCAAACTCATCGAACCCTGGGAGGTCCCGGTGTGGACTTGCTGACCGAGAACCACAGTCTGTACCCCCGCGTGGGGCAGAGCGACGAGGAGCTTCGACTCCGCCGTGCCTACCACCGTCACGACCGCGGTGAGATCGACACGTCGGAACTGCACGCCATCGAGGACGATTACGCCGAGGACGTCATCGGTGAACAGGTCGAGGCGGGTCTGGACGTCGTGACGGACGGGATGATTCGCTGGTACGACCACGTCTCACACATGGCCCGCGGTTTGACCGACGTGGAAGTGGCCGGGCTGGTTCGCTTCTTCGACACGAACTACCTGGTGCGGGAACTCGAGGTCACGGGGCCCGTCGAATGGAGCCGTCCGATCGTGACCGGGGAGTACGAGCTGGCGAGGTCGGTGTCCGACCGGCCGGTGAAGATGGTCCTTCCCGGGCCGGCGACCCTGGCCCAGCACAGCATCCTGGAGAATGCCAAGTACCGGGATCCCTCCGCCGTGGCCTCAGATTACGCCCGCGCCCTGAAGCAGGAGATCCAGGAACTGCGGGAGCACGACCTGCAGTACCTGCAGATCGACGAACCCTGGTTGACCTGGGAACCCGAGGACGCCGGGTGGGCGCTTCCGCTCGTGGACGAGGTGCTGGAGGCGGCCGGCGAGGTGGAGACACGCCTGGCGACCTACTTCGGGGACGCCGTGGACCTCTACGACGAGCTTCAGGTCAGCGCCGCGGACGTGCTGACCCTGGACTTCACCTACAGCGACGACCTCGTGGAGACCATCCGCTCCCGGGGCACGGAGAAACGCCTGGGACTGGGCCTGTTGAACGGCCGCAACACAAAGCTGGAGGACACGTCGGCCGTCTGTCGTCGGCTGGAGGAGTTGAGCTCCGCACTTCCCGACGGGTCAAATATACTTACCTTTTCGTGCAGCATCGATTACCTGCCCCGGGATCGGGCTCGCCGCAAACTGCGGCGCCTGGTGGAGATCCGGGATACCTTCCTGGGAGGCGACCCCCAATGAGCCGTGACGTGCTGCAGGATTTCGGCCTCGATCTTCCTTCGCTGCCCCTCACCACGGTCGGAAGTTTTCCGAAGCCCCCCGAGTTGAAGGAAGCCCGGCGCGAGCATCGTGAGGGAGAGCTTTCCCGGGACGCGCTGGACGATATGGCCCGGGAGAAAACCCGGTTCTGGATCGAGAAGCAGGAGGAACTTGGCCTGGACGTTCTGGTGGACGGCGAACAGTACCGCGGCGACATGGCGACCTTCTTCGCCTCCCACCTCACCGGGTTTGAGATCGGTGGTCTGGTGCGTTCCTACGGCAACCGCTACTACCGTAAACCCATCGTCACCGGGGACGTCCGGTGGGACGGTCCGATGACCGTGGAGTGGTGGCAGTACGCTCAGGAACAGACCGACCGCCCGGTGAAGGGGATTCTCACCGGCCCCTACACCATGATGGACTGGTCCTTCAACGAACACTACGAGAACCGGGCAAAGACCGCCCACGCCCTGGCCGACGCCCTCCGGGGCGAGGTCGAGGCGCTGATCGACGCCGGCTGCCGGATCGTCCAGATCGACGAACCGGCCGGTTCCGTCCGCACGGAGGAGATCCCCCTCCTGATCGAGGTCATGGAACGGATGACCGAGGGTCTGGACGCGTATTTCATCACCCACATGTGCTACGGGAACTTCCAGAACATCTACCCGGAGATGCTGGACCTCGCCGTTCACAACATCGACCTGGAGCTCTCCAACAGCCAGCTGGACATGCTGGACGTCTTCGAGGAGGAGCCCTTCACGAAGGATTTGACCTTCGGGGCCGTGGACGTGCACGACCACCGAATCGAGGAGGAGGACGTGGTTCGGGACCGGATCGCGTCCGCCCTGGAGGTCATCCCGGGCGATCAGGTCTGGGTGGACCCCGACTGCGGGCTGAAGACCCGCACGGTCGACGAGGCCATTGGCAAGCTCGAGGTCATCGCGGGCGCGGTGGAACAGCTTCGCGGCGCCCGGGTCTGAGGCACGGCGCCGGCGCGCTCACGGTCGGCCGGGCGGCCGGACCGTCGATCGAGAGGTGAGGACGCGGTGACGTCCCCTCCCGAATCGCCGCCCGCCTTCTGGTTCCCCTCGACCCCGGACCGGGAGGGGCCGGGTTTCTTGGTCGGCCCCGACGCCTGGATGGTTCAGGATGGGGACGGGACCACCTGGGTTCAGGAGGGGGTGGACCTGGACACCGGCGGGGATGCCTACCGGGTGCTGGACCGTTTCTTCCGGCGGTTCGAGGAGGGCGTTCTCGCGGGCTGGTTAAGCTACGAGCTGGCCCACGAGCAGCACACCATCGGCCCCCTGCCCGGGGATCCGTTCTCGATTCCGCGTCTCGTGCTGGCCCATTATCCGGGCGGTTCCTCCGCTTCTCCCCCCGGGGAGGTTCCTTCGCTGGGTCGATTCCGACCGACCGTTCCCCGGCGTGAATACCGCCGTGACGTCGACCGGATCCGGGAGAAAATCCAGGACGGTTACGTTTATCAGGTCAACTATTCGCAGCGGTTCACGACTCGATGTTCGGGCACGCTGCGGGGACTTGCGGGGGAACTCGGGCCGGGGGACCGACCGCCGCACACCGCGGGGGCCTTCCTGGGGTCCCTGGAGGCCCTGAGTCTCTCCCCCGAGCGGTTTCTCCGGGTGGAGGGCGACCGGATTTTGACGCAGCCCATCAAGGGCACCCGTCCGAGGAGCCCCGACCCCGAGGAGGATCGTCGACTCCGGGAGGAGCTGCGGACGAGCGGCAAGGATCGGGCGGAGCACGTCATGATCGTGGACCTGGAGCGAAACGACCTCAATCGGATCTGCCGCACCGGAAGCGTCCGTGCTTCCGAGCTGTGCCGGCTCCGGCGGTTCGGTTCGGTCCACCACCTGGTCTCCACCGTGGAGGGTCGACTTCAACCGGCGGTGACGCCGGGGTCGATCTTCCGCAACATGTTTCCCGGCGGCAGCGTGACCGGCGCCCCGAAGTCCACGGCACTTCGGGTCATCCACGACCTGGAGAACCGACGCAGAGGCCTCTACACGGGTTCTCTGGGGTTCTGGGACCGGGATCGGTCGGTCGCGGACTGGAACCTGGCCATCCGAACCCTCGTGCGCCGGGGCGGCAGGGCGTACTGGGACGCGGGGGGCGGCATCGTGTACGACAGCGATCCGGCCTCCGAGCACCGCGAGTGCCTCGACAAGGTGCAGGCCGTACGCCGCTTCGAGTCCGAACGGCGCCCGGCGTTCCACCCGGGACCCTGACCCGTGCTTCTGGACGGAGAGCTGGTCGATGAAACGTCGGTGCCGGTCAGGCCGGGTGCCTCCCTCTGGCGGGGAGGAGGGTGGTTCGAGACCCTCGCGGTCGCCGACGGGTCGATCTACAACCTCGAGCCTCACCTTCGCCGTCTCCGGGGAAGTTTGCCGTCCTCCCTTGCGGACTCCCTCCCGGACGACCTCGGGTCGCTGCTCGGACGGCTCACCCGGGGCTCGGAGGGACCGGCCCGTCTGAAACTGGTGGTCTGGGAGGAACAGCGTCCACGTCACGCCGCCTGGCTTAACCCCTACGACCCTCCCGCGCCGGAGGCCTACCGTGAAGGGGTCGAGCTCGAACCCAGCCTCCGATCCCATCCCCCCCGGTGGCCCCAGAGTCACCAGAAGCGCACCGCCTACGTTCACGTAATGGACGCCCGGCGGGGGACCAACGCCTGGGACGTCCTGTACTGCGATCTCGACGGACGGCCGTGGGAGACCGGGGTGGCGAACGTCTTCTGGATCCGGGACGGCATCCTTGGCACCCCGCCCGCCGACTCGAATTTGCTGCGGGGTACCGTGCTGGAGGCCCTGCTGGATCGTGCCGGGGAGGTCGGGCTGACGGTCCGGGAAGAGGCCGAGCCCTGGACGCGGTTAAAGCGAGGAGTCGGCGTCTGTAACTCCCTGGTCGGGATGCTTCCGGTCCGCCGACTGGGGGAGCGGGCGGCCCCCCGCGAGGAGTACGAGGAGGCGGTCC
>CAZEBV010000003.1:12893-31086 GCA_964510695.1 uncultured bacterium | reverse complement strand
CAGCGTTCGATTCGGGGGTACGAATTTCGGGACGTCGCGGTGTACAGTGACACCGGAACCCTCATCGGAGGTGGGCGGACCGCCTTTTACGTGAACCTGGAATTTCGGGTCAAGGTCGTGGAAAATACGATGCAGGCGTTTCTGTTCGGGGATGTCGGCAACGTCTACGAGGACCCCTGGGAGCTTCGTGCGACCGACACCAAGAAATCCACGGGCGTGGGGGTGCGGGTCCGCACCCCCATGGGGCCCATCAACATCACCTGGGCCCGCCGGCTGGAGGAGACCTTCCCCGGCGCCGAGGACGACGGGGAGTCCCGGGTCGACTTCAACATCGGGGCGGGTTTCTGATGCGCCGTTCGACGTTGCGGGCCGCCGGGCTGGGTGTTACGTTGGGCCTTCTCGTGCTGGTGATGTTCCTTCTTGCCCCCCGACCCACGTGGGCTCCGCCCCTGATCAAAATCGGTGTGGTGAACTGGGAGAAAACCGTATCGAGTTACCGGGCGTTCCAGACCGAGCTGGAGGAACTCGAGCAGCGCCGGGAACGCATTCTCGATTTCATCGAGGAGGAATACGGCGAGCTCCAGCGTGAAAAAATCGAACGAACGGAAAGTGGGGCGCCTCGGGATCCCGAGCTGAAGGAACTCTACAACGACGCGTTCCGGCAGGTTCAAAGTCAGCGAAAGAGCACCATCAAGCGCTACCATCGACGCGTCCGTGAGGCCATCCGGAAGGAAGCCGTCGAACAGGGCTACAGCCTGATCCTGTCGGAGAACGAAGTCCTTTACGCCGCCCAGAGTTACACGGACCTCACCCCCGCCGTGATCAACCGGCTCAACGAGGGGGCTTCCGCCGACGCCGACACGGGGGCGTTTCCCGACCTTCAGGAACCGTAATCGTCATCTTCGTGCGACGAGGGAGTGGTTCTTTATGCGACGCTGCGCGACGCTGATGCTGACGGTCGTGATGATGTTGTCGCTTCTTGCACCGACTTCGGCCGTGGCCCAGGAGGGGGCGGCGAAGGTCGGCTACGTGGACCTGGAAGCCGTGCTCGAGAGTGACTCCGAGTACCAGGAGGCCATGGAGGAACTCCAGAGTTTCAAACAGGACCTCCAGAACCGCATCGACAGTCAGAAGGAGGACCTCAGTCGGATGAAGAAGACGCTGCAGGAGGAAAGCAGCCTCCTGAGCGAGCAGGAGCTGCAGAAGAAACGCCAGGAGTTTCAGCGCAAGATGCAGCGTTTCCAGCAGCGGGCCCAGCGAAGCCAGGTCCTCATGCAGCGCAAAAAACAGGAGCTTCTCGAGCCGATCATCGACCGCATCGAACCCGCCGTGCGGACCGTGGCCAAAGCCCGGGACTACGACGTGGTTCGCACCTTCGGGCAGTCCGACGATTCGGTCCTCTGGGTCTCCGACCGCGTGGATCTGACCGAGGCCGTCATCCGGCAGCTCGAGGCAACCTCGTGATTGGTTCGTCCAGCGAGCGGGGATCCCCGTGGTAAGCTTCGCCGAGCTGGCGGACGAACTCGCCGGCGCCCGGACCCCGGATCCCTCCGTGGAGGTCGAGGGGGTGGGAGGGCCCGGTGAGGGCGGCCCCGAACGGGCCGAAATCTGGTTCGAGGGCCCGGTGGACGCCGCCTCCCCGGTGGTGGTTGACGGGGGGGTCGAGGTCCGTCGGTCGGAGGGGGTCCTTCGGGTCGAGGACCTCTCCGAGGAACTCCCGGACCTGCTGGGCTTCTTCCGGGAGGAGCCCGACGAGTGGGGGATCCATCCCGCGGCGTCCGCGGCGGAGGATTTCGAGCACGGCGAACCGGTCTACGTGGGCCCCGGTGCACACGTGGGACCCCGGGTGACGGTTGGGGAGGGGGTGCGCGTGGAGTCCGGGGTGGTGCTGGTCGGGGACGTCACGCTCGGGGACGGGGTCAGGCTTCATCCGAACGTTTCGATTCAATCGCCGGCTCGTCTGGGGGACCATTGTGAGGTCCACGCCAACACGGTGATCGGGGCGGACGGGTACGGCTACCGTCAGGAGGACGGGGAGCACCGCAAGACGCCGCAGGTCGGTCGAGTGGAGATCGGAGAGGACGTCGAGATCGGGTCCTGCGTGACGATCGATCGGGCCACCTTCGGAACCACCCGGATTGGACGCGGCACGAAGATCGACAACCACGTTCAAATTGCCCACAACTGCACCATCGGGGAGGGCTGTCTGCTGGTGAGCCACAGCGGCCTGGCCGGAAGCGCGTCCATCGGGGACGGTGTGATCCTCGCGGCCCAGGCCGGGGTCCGGGACCACGTGCACGTGGCCGACCACGTTATCGTCGGTGGGAAGGCCGGGGTTACGAAGGACGTCACCGAGGAAGGAACGGTGGTCAGCGGGTTTCCCGCCCAGGATCACCGCGAAGAAATGCGCCTGAAGGCCGCGCTTCGGCGGGTTCCCGAACTGCGTGAGACGGTCCGGCGGCTCGAGCGAAACCTATCCGACGACGGGGAGGACGATTAGCCGTGCCCGAAGGTTACTACACGCGCCGTCGGACCCTCTCGGAATCGATTGCCCGGTCCGGGGTCGGGCTGCACACCGGGGAAAAAAGCCGGGTCACGCTGGAGCCGGCGGAACCCGGTCGAGGATTGAGTTTCGTCCGGGAGGACCTGGACGACCCGGTGACCTTCGAACCCCGGGCCGACCGGGTGGCGGACGTGCCCCGCCGCACCGCGCTTCGATCCGGGGACCACACGTTGAACACGGTGGAGCACGTGCTTTCGGCCCTCTACGGACTGGGGATCACGGAGGCCGTCGTGCGGGTGGAGGGCCCGGAACTGCCCGCGCTGGACGGAAGTGCCCGTCCCTTCGTGGAGGCCCTTCGGGAGGCGGGCATCGAGGAGCTGGAGGGAGCCCGCGAGCCCTACCGGGTGCAGGAACCCATTTACGTGCAGCGCGAGGGGACGAGCCTGATTATGCTGCCCGGCCCGGGGCTCAAGATTTCCTGCACGGTCAACTGGCCGGGTCGGTCGGTGGAGGATCAGTGCCTCACCTACCGTCTGGATCCCGAGACGTACGCGGAGGAGATCGCCCCGGCCCGCACGTTCGGGTTCGAGGACGAACTGGAGGATCTTCTGGAGGCGGACCTCGCGCAGGGCGGGGATCTCGATAACGCCCTGATCGTCGGGGAGGACGGGGGTTACCTGGGGGAGGGACCGCGCCTCGAGGACGAACTCGTTCGCCACAAGATCCTGGATCTGATCGGGGACCTGGCGCTGGGGGGGACCCCGGTGGCCGCCCACGTGGTCGCCCTCCGACCGGGGCATGCCCTCAACCACCAGCTCGTGGAGCGCCTCGGGGGCTCCGTGGAGGACCGTCGACCCGCCCGCGGGGAGTCCCCCGAGCACCTGGAGGAGGGCTTCGGGATCGACCGGATTACCGAGGTGCTTCCGCACCGCTACCCGTTCCTGCTGGTGGATCGGATCGTGTCGGTGGACTACGAGACCAACCGGGCCGTGGGCTACAAGAACGTCACGACCAACGAATCGTTCTTCCAGGGGCATTTCCCCGGAAACCCGGTGATGCCCGGGGTGCTGATCCTCGAGGCCATGGCCCAGACCGGGGCGGCGTGCATCCTTCAGAAACCGATGTACGACGGGAAAACCCTGTATTTCATGGGGGCCGACGACGTTCAGTGGCGCCGGATGGTGCGGCCCGGCGATCGCCTCGTGTTCGAGGTGGAGGGGCTGCGGCTTCGCTCCCGCTTCGGGAAGTTCGAAGGCGTGGCGCGCGTGGACGGGGAGCCGGCGGCCGAGGCCGTGCTGACCTACGCGGCCGTGGAGGAGTGAGCTCGCCGTGACCGACGTTCATCCCACCGCCCTCGTCGAGGAGGGGGCCCGGCTGGCCCGGGACGTTCGGGTGGGTCCCTTCAGCAGCGTTTCCGGTGAGGCGACGGTCGAGGAGGGCACCCGGATCGGCCCGCGGGTGACGATTGCCAACCGGGTGCATATCGGCCCCCACAACGAGATCCACACGGGGGCCGTCCTCGGAACCGACCCCCAGGACCGCTCCTACGAGGGCGACCCCACCGGCCTTCGACTCGGGTCCGGGAACGTTCTTCGGGAATACGTGACGATGAACCGGGCGACGAACCCCGACGCCGACACCGTGGTCGGCGACGACAACATGTTCATGGCGTACAGCCACGTGGCCCACGACTGTCGGGTGGGGGACGACAACGACTTCGCCAACGGAGCGACCCTCTCGGGGCACGTGACCGTTGGGGATCACGTGACGATTTCGGGGTTCACCGGCGTGCACCAGTTCGCCCGCGTAGGCTCCTACGCCATGATCGGGGGCATGTCCCGGCTCCGCAAGGACGTGGTTCCCTACGCCCAGGTCTCGGGCGGGGACCCGGTCAAAATCTACGGCATTAACAGCGTCGGTCTCAAACGCGGGGGCTTCGACGCCGAGACCCGCACGCTTCTCAAGCGCGCCTTCAAGCGGCTGTTCCGGGACGGCCTCGGCACCTCCCGGGCCCTCGAGAGAATCCGGGAGGAACTGGGGGACCACGAGGCCGTCGACCGTCTGGTGCGGTTCGTGGAGGAATCCGAACGGGGCATCCACAAGTGAACACGCCGGTGGGCATCATCGCCGGGGACGGCCAGCTTCCGCTCCTGGTCGCCCGCAGCTTCGAGCGGCAGGGGCGAGGGGTGGTGGTCTGTACGGTGGCGGGGGATCCGCCCGACGAACTCGACGAGATCGCCCGCGCCCGACGCCGGATCGACCTGACCGACCTTGAATCCCTGCCGGCTTTCTTCGAGGGACACGACGTGCGGGACGTCATCATGGTCGGGGCGGTGGACCGGACCCGCCTCTACGAGGATGAGCGCGTGGCCCGGGCGGACCCCGCGGCCGGGGGTTGGCTGGGGGACCTGCCGGATAAACGGGACATTAACCTCATCGAGGCCGGCGCGGATTTCCTGCGGGAACACGGGTTCCGGATCCTCGGACTGGACGAGGTCCTGGGGGATCGGCTGACCCCCCAGGGACACCTGGCGGGCCCCGCTTTGACCGACCCGCAGAAGCGGACCCTGGAGGTTCTCCGGTCGGTCGCCGGGGCCCTCGTCCAGCACGACGTGGGTCAGGCGGTGGCGGGCAAGCGTCAGTCGGTCGTGGCGGTCGAGGCCGCGGAGGGCACCGACGCCATGATACGGCGGGCGGGGTCGCTTGCCGGGCCGGGATGCGTGGTGCTCAAACGGGCCCGGCCCCGGCAGGACTTTCGCTACGACGTCCCGGTCGTGGGTGAACGGACGGTTCGGAACCTGAAGGAGGTCGAAGGCAGCGTCCTCGCGGTGGAGGCCGGCCGTACGCTCTGGGTGCAGCGGGAGGCCTGCCGCCGCCTGGCCGACGAGGGCGACATCACGCTGCTCGGACGGCGGATGGACGGGACCCCGGAGGATGCGGTGCGGTGACCCTCTCGAGTTAAGGTACACTGTTGGTCGTTGTCCGACCCTCGAATCGTTCCGGACCGTGCTCGACGGTTGAATGGCTTTTTCCGTTTTCGCCGTAAGGGAGACGCTCATGAAGGGTTTCTTCCGCAGGATTCGCTGGCCGGCGATCGTGTTTCTGCTCGGACTGGTGGTGGGGTACGTCGGCGGTGGGTTCGGCTGGGCCTCCGACGACACCTCGGGCTACTACCAGAAGAAGCAGGTCTTCGAGAGCGTGCTCGGGTACGTCCGGGACATGTACGTGGAGCGGGAGGCCCTGTCCCCGGACCGTCTGTATTACGGGGCCATCGACGGCATGCTCAACAGCCTGGACGACCCCCACACCCGGCTGATGCGCCCGGACGACTACCGGCAGATGCAGACGGAGATCCACCAGGAGTTCGGGGGACTCGGCATCTACATTACCGTTCGGGAGGGCCGCCTGACGGTCATCGCCCCGATCGAGGGAACGCCGGCCTTCGAGGCGGGCCTTATGCCCGGGGACGTCATTACCGCGATCGACGGGGAATCCACGGAGGGCATCACCACCGCGGAGGAGGCCGTGAAGGTCCTGCGGGGGCCCAAGGGCTCCGAGGTGACGCTGAGGCTCGACCGCCACGGAACCTCCGAGGAAGTGACCATCGAACGGGGAAACATTCCCATTCGAAGCGTTTTCAGCAGCATGCTCGACCCGGAGAAGAAGATCGGGTACCTGAAGATCACCAACTTCGGCGAGGAGACCGACGACGAGGTGGAAAAGGCCCTCGAATCCCTCCACGAGGAGGGGATGCGGGCCCTGCTTCTGGATCTTCGCAACAACCCGGGCGGATCCCTTCAGAGTTCCTACCGGGTGGCCGACCTCTGGATTCGGGAGGGGAGGATCGTTTCGATCCGCGGCCGGACGGCCGGCCAGAACAAGAACTTCCCCGCCCGCGAGGAGGACACCGAGCCCGATTATCCGATGGCGGTCCTGGTGAACGGGGGGTCGGCCAGCGGGTCGGAGATCCTCACGGGGGCGCTCCGTGATCATCAGCGGGCCCTCGTCCTCGGGGATACGACCTTCGGGAAGGGACTGGTGCAGTCGGTCTTCCCCCTTCAGGACGGTTCCGCGCTGGCCCTGACCACGGCCCGTTATTACACTCCCGAGGGAAGGATGATTCAGGATCAGGGGATCGCCCCCCACGTCCCGGTGGCTCAGACGCTTCCCGACACCGACGTTCGCCGCCAGCTGTCCCGACTCACCCGGGGGGACACGGTCCTGGAGTTCGTGCGGGAGCACCCTGATCCGGCCCCCGAGCAGCTCGACGCGTTCGTCGGTCGGCTGCGCGAGCAGGGGTTCTCGCTGGACCGACGCTACATCCTGCATCAGGTCCGTCGACAGCGGCTCGCCCGTGAGGGCAAAACGTTCGTGGCGGATCCGTCCACCGATCCTCAGCTCCGGGAGTCCCTGGAGACCTTTCAGTCCGCCCTCGAGGAGCATGACACCGGCGGAGCCGCGGCGATCATCGATCGGGTGGTCGTCCGATGACCCGGGATCTACTGCGAATCACCACGATCGCCCTGCTTTTTTTTTAGCGGGGGTCACCGCCGCGTACCTGGTTGATCTTCCCGGCTGGGTGGGGGCCTCCCACCCCAAGGATCCGGCCGTGCTTTCCGAGGCCCCCCCGGAACCCACGGCGGGACCTCCCGATCCGGCCGTGGGGGATTCGGCTCCCGCGGCGCCCGTGAAGGGCTCCGCCGAGGCTCCCCGTGTGGCCCTCGTGATCGACGACGTCGGGTGGCGGCGGGGAGCCGCGTCGACCTACGAGTCGATGGACGTTCCGCTGACCATGGCCATCATGCCGGGCCGTCCCCACAGTCGATGGTTCTACCGCCGCTGGCGGGACCGCTTCGATTTGATCGTCCACATGCCCATGGAACCCGAGCGGTACCCGGAGGACGATCCCGGCGACATGGCCCTGCTGCTGTCGATGTCCCCCCGGGAGGTGAGCCGGCGCGTCCGGACGGTACTGGATCGTTACCCGGGGGTGGTGGGGTTGAACAATCACCTGGGGTCGGCCTTCACGCGCTGGCGTCCCGGCATGGACGCCCTGATGGAGGAACTGGCCCGACGGGACCTTTTTTACCTGGACAGTCAGACCACCCGGGATTCCCTGGCGGGGGAGCTCGGGCGGACCCGGGGCGTTCCCGTGGTTCGAAATCAGGTCTTCCTGGATCATCAGCGGGGGGAGGCCTTCGTGCGCGGACAGCTGGAACGGCTGGTGAACCTCGCCCGGAAGCAGGGGACCTCGGTCGGCATCGGGCACGTGCAGTCGGAGGTCACCGCCCGGGTCCTTCGCCGCTGGCTTCCCCGCTATCGCCGTCAGGGCGTTCGCTTCGTCCCGCTGAGCAGGATCGTCGCCAGCCGCACCCGCTGAAGCAGCGTCATCGCGCTTTGACAGCCCCCCCTATATCGACTACTATGGGGGTTGAACTTAAACCTTTTCATCCTTCACGGGGACGGGATCTTCGATTCTGACAAACCGGTGGATCGGGCGGCCGCCGGTTTTTATGCGCGAATTTTGTTACCGGTTTGTTACCGTCTCCGGCGGGATGGGTTCGGCGGACGGCGGTGTGAGTGGGACTCGACCCCCGAGGCGGGGAGGACCGTTATGACCACCCAGGTTCAGGAACTGGAGCGCCAGGCCCGGATGATTCGCCGGGACGTCGTGCGGATGATTCACGCGGCGGGAAGCGGCCATCCCGGTGGATCTCTCTCGATGACGGACATCCTGACCGCCCTCTTTTTTCGGGTGCTCGAGAAGGACCCCGAGCGTCCCGAGTGGCCGGACCGTGATCGGTTCGTCCTCAGCAAGGGACACGGGGTGCCGGCGCTGTACGCCTGCCTGGCCCACGCGGGGTATTTTCCGACCGAGGATTTGATGACCCTCCGCAAGCTGGGCAGTCCGCTACAGGGTCATCCGGACTCCGATCGACTTCCGGCAGTGGAGGCCTGCACCGGCTCGCTGGGCCAGGGGCTTTCGATCGCCGCGGGGATAGCCATGGCCGCCCGTGTGCGCGAAAAGGACTACCACACCTACTGTCTCATCGGGGACGGCGAGACCAACGAGGGCCAGATCTGGGAGAGTGCCCTGTTCAACCCCAGCCACGACCTGAGCAACCTGACGGTCATCGTGGATTACAATCAGTATCAGCTGGACGGCGCCGTGGGCGAGATCCTGCCCCTCGAACCCTTCGACGAGAAGTGGGAGGCGTTCAACTGGCAGGTGACCTCGCTGGACGGCCACGACATGGAGGCGGTCCTCGGGGCCCTGGAGGCCGCCCGTGAGGACGAGGATCGTCCCCACGTTCTCATCGCCGAAACCGTGAAGGGGAAGGGCGTGTCCTTCATGGAAGGCAACAACGACTTTCACGGCAAGGCCCCGGACGACGAGCAGTTCGAGCAGGCGATGGACGAACTCGCGGTTTAGGAGGCCCCTCATGGATTTCGAGATGGGAGTCCCCACCCGAAACGCCTACGGTGACGCCCTGGTGGAGATTGGCCGCGACCACGACGACGTCGTGGTGCTGGACGCGGACCTCGCCAAATCCACCCGCTCCTACCGGTTCGAGGAGGAGTACCCCGACCGTTTTTACAACGTCGGCATCCAGGAGGCCAACATGGTGGGGATGGCCGCGGGGCTGGCGAGCAGCGGGCTGGTTCCGTTCATCAGCAGTTTCGCCTGCTTTCTGGTGAACCGGGCCTTCGATCAGATTCGGGTGTCCGTCGCCTACCCGGGTCTCAACGTGAAGTTCGTGGCCTCCCACGGCGGCATCAGCGGGGGGGAGGACGGGGTCTCCCAGCAGAGCGTGGAGGACCTCGCCCTGATGACCACCGTCCCGGACATCGTGGCCTGCGTGCCCGCTGACGAGCACGCCACCCGGGCGCTGGCCCCCCAGCTGATGGACGTGGAGGGCCCCTGCTACTTCCGGACCGGCCGCCCGCCGGCCCGGGTCGTCTACGACGAGGACGAGGAGTTTCGCCTGGGGGAGGCCAAGGTGCTTCGCCGGGGGGGCGACGTCACCCTGATCAGCATGGGGCTTCTGGTCGCCGAATCCCTTCAGGCGGCCGAGACGCTCGCCGAACGCGGGATCGAGGCCGAGGTCATCGACTGTCACACTGTCAAGCCCCTGGACGTGAACACCCTGCTGGCCTCCGCCTCGAAGACCGGGCACGTGGTGGTGGCCGAGGAGCATCAGATCTGGGGGGGGCTCGGAAGCGCCGTGGCCCGGACCCTCGGACAGCATCATCCCGTCCCGATGGAGTTCGTCGCCGTCGAGGACACCTACGCCGAATCCGGCCCGGGCTACGACCTGCTTCAGGCTTACGGCCTCACGGCCCCCTACATCGTGGAGGCGGCCGAGGCCGTGATCACCGGGTCCCGTCCGGTCGCCGCCGCGGCCGCCTCCTGACCGCGTTTCCACCCCCGTCGACCCCGGTGGGGACCCCCGCCGCGGTCTGTTAGACTATCCCCACGACGAACGCGTGATTTCCCCCGCTTCCCCCGCATTGTATCCGGTGAGACCGGGGATCCTGAGCGTCTCGATAACGACCCGCACGGAGCGTGCCCATGCCCCGCGCCGCCAAGTTCTACCTCATCGGTGCCGGTATCGCGGCGGCGATGGTGTACTTAGTGTTTTCCTCCATCCAGGCCACCGGGGTTCCCTACCGACAGGTGCACGAGCTCGTCGGACGAACGGCCTCGGATCCGGTCTCGGTGAAGGTGACCGGCAGGGTCCGGTCGGGCACCCTCGACTACGACCCCCACGCCCCGATGGTCACGTTCGCCGTGAAGGGACCCGAGGGAGACACGGTGGACGTTCGGTACCGGGGCATCAAGCCGGACGCGATGCGTGAGGGAGGGCACGTGATCCTGGAGGGCACCTACCGATCCGATCGGGGTCAACTTCGGGCCCACACCCTGCTGGCGAAGTGCCCATCCCGGTACGAAAGCGAGTATCAGTCCTACCGCCCGTCCGACTGAACCTTCCCCGGAAACCGGAATGAGACGCACATGATCCCCCTCGCCGGATTCAGCCTCCTGGTGGCCCTGATCGTGGGGACGACCGCCAGTGGTCTGGGGGTCTACGCCGCGGCGTCCGGCTACCGTCCCGCCTACCGGGTCGTGCGCCGTTCGCTGTACGCGCTCCCCCTTCTCCTCGGGCTGGCCTGCGGCGTGATGGTCACGGGGTTTTTGAACGACTGGATGACCCTCGAGTACGTGGCGAACAACTCCTCCCGCGACCTCGCGTTCCTCTACAAGGTCACTGGCCTCTGGGCCGGGCAGTCCGGGTCGCTTCTCTTCTGGGCCTTCGTGCTGGCGGTCTACGGCGTGCTGCTTGTTGCCGGGACCCGCGATCGCCCCCCGAACCGGTTTTACGCCGTGACCCTGACGACGCTGACCGCCATCCTGACCTTCTTTTTGTTCCTGCTGAACGGGGTCACCTACCCGTTCAACCGCCTCTGGGAACTCCCCGACGGTTCGATCGTGTCGGCGGTTCAGGCCCCCTCCGGGGCCGAGCTGGCCAGCGGGATCCAGGGAGCCGGGTTGAACCCGGTCCTTCAGCATCCCGGCATGGCGATCCATCCGCCCATGCTCTACCTCGGGTACATCGGGCTGGGCATCCCTTTCTGTTTCGCGGTGGGTGCCCTGGCCAGTGGACGGCTGGGGGAGGAGTGGATCCGGCAGTCACGGGTCTGGACCCTGTTCGCCTGGTCGATTCTCTCCTTCGGAATCGTACTGGGAGGATGGTGGGCGTACCAGGAGCTGGGGTGGGGCGGCTACTGGGCGTGGGATCCGGTGGAGAACGCGTCCCTGATGCCGTGGTTGATGGCCACGGCGTTCGTGCACTCCATCATGATCCAGCGGCAGCGGGGCATGCTCAAGCGCTGGAACGTGGTGCTGGTCTGCCTGGCCTTTCTTCTGACGATTTTTGGCACCTTCCTGACCCGAAGCGGGCTGCTGGACTCCGTGCACACGTTCGCCGAGGACCCGGTGGTCGGGACCGCCTTCCTGAGTTTCATCGGGGTGCTGGCGCTGGGGGTCTTCGGGATGGTCGCCTACCGGTACGAACAGCTCGAGTCGCGCCATCAGCTTCAGTCGATCTTCTCACGGGAGTTCGCCTTTATCCTCAACAACCTGCTTCTGGTCGGGATCTGTTTCGCCGTGCTGTGGGGAACGGTCTATCCTGTCCTGTCGGAGTGGATCACCGGGGAACGCGTCTCGGTCGGCCCGGCCTTCTTCAACCAGGTCACGATCCCGATGTTCCTGGTTTTGCTGCTGATGACGGGCGTGGGGCCGCTGATCAGCTGGCGGCGCGCCTCGCTGGACAACCTCGTTCGAAACTTTACCCTGCCGGCGGTCACGGCGGGGCTGGTGGCCCTGGGGATGGTCCTGGCGGGGTTCTTCCGGTGGCTTCCGATCCTCTCTTTTGCGATCTGCGGGTTCGTTGCGACCACCGTGATCATGGAGTTTTACCGCGGGGGGATGGCCCGTCGCCGATCCACCGGGGAACCCTTCCCGGTGGCTCTGTTGAAACTGACCTGGAAGGCCCGTTCCCGCTTCGGGGGTTACGTGGTGCACCTCGGGGTCGTTCTGATGGTCGTGGGGATCACGGCTTCCTCGGCCTACGGGGTGGACCGGGAGGCCACGCTGACGCGGGGGGAGACCCTTTCGATTCGCCAGTACGAGCTGACCTACCGGGGGCTGTCCGATCACCCGGTGAGCAACGGCACGCGGGTCAACGCCAACCTGGACGTGCGGACCCAAGACCAAAGCCTGGGTCGGCTTCGACCGGGCCTGGAGATCCTCAACAACACCGAGCAGCCGCGGGCCCGGGTGGACATCCGCTCCACCTGGAAGGACGATCTTTACGTGGTTCTGGCCGGCTGGACCGACGAGGGGGCGGCCAGTGTGCACGTCTACCACAACCCCCTGGTGAACTGGATCTGGATCGGGGTCCTGGTGCTGCTGATGGGAGGACTTTATGCGTTCCTTCCTCTTTGAGATGCTGTTGGAGTCCCGGTGCGTGTCGACCGCGGGGGGAGGGTGAGGAAACCGTGGACCCCGAATGGGTCGGCCTGATGCAGTTCGGCCTCGGTCTGGGCACGGCGCTCTACGTGCTCTGGCCGCTCTGGGCGAACCGGGGGAACAAAGCCCGGGAGGCCCTCGAGCATCAGGAGGACGTTTCCCGTCGAACCGTGCTGGAGGCGCTGGGCGACCTGGAGTACGAGCACGCCACCGGCAAGATCAACGACCGGGACTTCCGGCGTCTCCGCCGGTATTACCTGGAGCGTGCGAACGAACTGCTGGAGGACGAGGAGCTGGACGACATGCTGGACGATGCCAGCGCCCCTGAGGAACGGCTCGAACGGGCCGTCGAGCGGGCCCGCAGCCGGCTGTCGTGACGTCCGCCGGTCGTTTCACCCGGGCGGTCCTTCCCCTGGCGCTCGTGGCCCTGCTGGTGGTGACGGCCGGAACGGGGGCCCGCGGGAAGACGCTTCGGGTGCACGTGGACCCGGACGTTCCGGACCTGCGGGGCGAGACGGTGTCGATTCGGCTTAAGATCATGGCCCGGGGCGTCGGTGCCTCCCCGGAGACCCCGCTTGGTCGGGTGAACGGGCGAGTCGGCGAGACGATTCCCCTCGGGGATTTGTCCTCCACGCCCGAGCGTCCCGTGGAGCTTCGGGTGGGCCTTCCGTGGGGCAGTTTCTACCATCCCGTTCCCTCCGAGGCCCTGGAGTCGGGGACCCTTCGAGTGCCGGTCTACCCCCCCGGTGACAGCGAGAACCTCTCGGTCCTCCATCACGAGGTGATGGTTCAGCCCTTTCCCGGACGGCTGATGTTCCGCGAGTACATCGTCTTCCGCAACGCGTCCCGGCGGATGGCCGGGGGGAGCGCGGATCCGGTCACGCTGGATCTTCCGGAGGGGATCGAGGGCGTGAACACGGGGCCCGGATTGGGCTCCCCGGCCGATCTCGTGCGCCGGGACGGCCGTCACGAATACCGCCTGATGCTGCCCCCCGGGCGCTCCATTATCGGGTTTTACTACATGCTTCGTTCCGACGAGAATGCCCCGTCGGTGACGCGTCGTCTGACGCTGCCGACCCGCCAGCTGGTCTACTCGATTCCCTCCCCGCCGGGGCTCGAGGTCCGGGCCGAGGGGCTGAGTCGAAGCGACACGAGCGGACGATCAGGCGGCCGGCGGACGGTCCGCCTGACGGGGGAGGACCTCGAGTCGGGCCATCGCGTGCAGCTGAGTTTCAAAGGCCTATCGGAGGTCGATCCCTCCGCCATGCGCGGTCCGTCCCGGGGGGACCGTGGGGAACAGACGCGGCCCGCGCAGGAACGGGACCGCGACGAGGGGGTGGCCCCCTCCTCGCTGGGTGCTGTCTCCTGGCCCGTCCTGCTGGGGATCGGCATCAGCCTCGTGGTTTTCGCCGGGTCCTACGGCTACGTGCAGTACCGGCTCGGGAACCTCTCCACGGGTGGGCGTTCGGATTTTCTGGTCGACGAGATCGCCCGCCTGGATCAGGAGTACGAGGACGGGGCCATTCCGGAGGCCTATTACCGGCGGACCCGTCGGCGGTGGAAGAAGCGGGCCAGGGAGGTCCTGGATGACGAATCGGTTGAGCTTTGAGGACCTCGTGGTGGGTTACGGTCCCCGGGTGGTCCTGGATGGGGTCAGCGGGGAGATCGTGAGCGGACGCTGGATTCACGTCTGGGGGGACAACGGGTCCGGGAAGAGTTCCCTGCTTCGGGTGCTGGCCTCGCTTCAGGGCCACCGGGCGGGCCGGATCACCTGGAACGGGGATCCCCTCGAGGAACAGCGTGAGGAATATCGCCGGTCGATCCGCTATTTCGGCCACGAGGAGCCCCTCTTCCGTCGGCTGACGGTGGGTCAGAACTGGAGCCTGTACGCCGATCTGATGGGGCTGGACGGTACCGTCTCCACCCGCTTCACCGAGTCCGTCACCGGGGAGCGCCGCGTGGAGGACCTCAGCCAGGGGGAGCGGCAGCGGGTGGGGCTTGCGACCCTGATGTCCGCCCCCCGTGAGGCGGTGTTCCTCGACGAGCCGCTGGTGAGCCTGGACGACGAGGCCCGGGAGGATTTGATCGAACACCTGCGGACGATCTGTTCGATGGGCGGCATGGTGCTGAGTGCGTCCCCCCGGCCCCTGGAGGGACCCGACGGACTCTGGCATGTCGTGGACGGGAGGCTGCGCTGGGAGGGATGAGGGGCTGGCTTGGTCTGCTGCGAACGGACCTGTACCTCATGGTCCGCAGCCCGGATAACCTGCTCGGGATGGTCCTGTTCGCCATCGTGGTGCTGGTGCTGATTCACTTCGCGCTTCCACCGGCGGCGGGACGGTCCGCCGCCGTGGGGTCCGCCGCCGCCTGGCTGGCCGTCACGTTCAGCGGGATCCTGGGGCTGCCCCCCCTTCAGCAGGGGGAGGATCGGGTGGCTTTTCTCCCGCAGCTCATCACGGGGTCCCTGACGTCGGTGGGGTATTACTGGGAGAAACTGACGGTGGGATTTCTGCAGCTGACTCTCACGACCGCCGTGGTGCTTCCGGCCGCCGCCGTGCTGTTCGGGATCCCCTTCACGGTCGATCTGCTTCGGGGGGGAGCCTACCTGCTCATCGGCGTGGGGGGTACGGCCGTGGTGATCACGCTGGCCTCCGCTTTGACCATCGGTCGGGAGCCCTGGCTTCTCCCGGTACTGGTGTTTCCGCTTCTGATCCCCGTGGTGCTCTCGACCACCCGGGTGCTCGCGAGCGTGCTGTCGGCCCAGGAGGCGTTCGCGGAGAGCTGGTTTCACGTGATGGTGGCGTACGATCTTCTGATGGTCCTGGGAGGCTGGTTTCTCGCCGAGTTCCTCTGGGAGGAACTGCCCGGCGTCCGGTAGGAGGCCGGCGAGGGACCCGGTGGAATTCGCCGGGTCGAAGGGGGTTGGATACCCGAGCGAAAGGAGCCGTCGTAATGAGGCGATCCATGGTGCTTGATGCACTGCTGGGTTTGATCGTGGCCGGCTGGATGGGCTGGGTGATGGCCGGGGTGCCCGCGGCTCAGGTGCCCGCCGGCGGCTGGGCCCAGAAGATTTTCTACCTTCACGTCCCGGCGGCCACGGTGAGCTTTTTTGGTTTCACCGCCGGGGCGGCCGTCTGCCTGGGGGTTCTGATGGGGGACGATCGCTACTGGGATCGGTGGCTGGCCCCCGTCCACGAGGTCAGTTACCTTTTCACCTGCATGGTGCTGCTGACGGGTCCTTTCTGGGCCCGTCCGGTGTGGGGCGTGTGGTGGCGCTGGGAACCCCGGATGACGACGTTTTTTATTCTCTGGCTGATGTACGGCGGCTGGTTTTTGCTGCGGCGGGGGCTTCCTGCCGGGGCGATGCGCCGCACCTACGGTGCGATGTACGCGCTGCTGGCGTACCTGAACGTGCCGACCGTCTGGTTCTCGATCTACATCTGGGACTCCGGACAGCAGCTTCACCCGGAGTCCGTCAGCCTCGCCCCGGTGATGCGCTCGACGCTGTATGGGAGCTTTGCCGTTATGATACTATTGTTCCTGCGGTTGCTCTGGCTGCGGCGAACGGTGGGATCCCTGTCGTTTCTGGTTCGGGAGAGGACCCGTGACTAACGCCAGTTACCTGGCCGTTTCCTTCTCGCTGGTCTGGCTTCTTCTGGTGGGCTACGTGGGGTACCTTCACCACCGCGTCAACCGCCTGAAGGAACGCTGGGAGCACCGGGTGACGTCCGACGGCGAGGGGGATTAACCGGGGGATCGACGGCGTCCGAAGCCCCGCTCCGGCGCCGATTGACACCCGCGGGAGAGGAGCTATAATTCCAGCCTTCTGGATCCCCTCCGAGGGTTCAGCCACTTCAGTCACGCAGGGCTTCCACGATGAATCGGCTGCCGTTCCGATTCGGATACGGGACGCGGGGTTCTCCACGGCCCGCCCGGGGGGTGGGTCGGGAGGACCGACCCCCTGAGTGCCCGGAGCGGATCGGTGAGGGTGTGTCCGCCCGGGGCGGGGCGGGGTCCGTGAAGGGACTGAGACCGCAGCCCGCTCGGAGAGAGGCACGTCGTCCGAGGATACCGACGAGGACGGAGGGACCAACGTGAGCGACGATCCCGAAGAACCCGAATCCGGAACCGACGGGACGTCCGGGGGAGCAGCCGACGGCCAGCACGGGGGGCAGTTTCCGAGGCACACCGGTCCCCCGCCGGAGGAGATCCCCGAGTTTGACGCCGATCCCGAGCTGGAAGAACTGCTGGATCGGGACGTGCTGGAGCTCGAAGAGGACGTCCGTCAGGAGGTGCAGCTTTACCGCGCCCGCAAGATGAAGGCCGCCCGGGACGCGGGGATGGGCACGGCCGACGTGGAGACCGGCACCGGCACCGACGAGGCGTCGGAGGAGGCCGCCGCGGACGAGGCCGAGGCCGATGAGGCCGCCGCGGACGAGACCGACGAGGACGAGACGGACGAGAAGGCGGCGCCGCCTCCCGACGAGCCCGGCCGCTACCGGGGGGAGCGTCGGATCGGGGACCTCGTGGAATCCCGTTCGGACGGACGTGAGGTAACCCGCCGCGGGTTTATTTCTACGTTCGGCCTGGGCATGGCCGGCATGGTCGCCGCCTTCAGCGCGGGGGGCATCGGATCGCTTCGGTATTTCTTCCCCAACGTGCTTTCGAACCCTCCCGAGCAGTTCGTGGCGGGCGAACCCGCCGACTACTCCCCCGGCACGGTGAGCACCAAATACAAGGGCAAGTTCCGCGTGTGGATCGTGAACCTGTCCGATCGAATCGTGGCCATCCAGGCGATCTGCACCCACCTCGGGTGCACGCCCAACTGGCTGGACAGCCAGGGCATCTTCAAGTGTCCCTGCCATGGAAGCGCCTACTACATGAACGGCGTCAACTTCGCCGGTCCGGCGCCGCGTCCCATGGCTCGCGTGGGCGTCCGGCTGAACCCGCAGGGGAAAATCATCGTGGACAAGGGACTGGTCTTCACGAGCAACGCGTCCCCCGGCTGGGAGGCCCAGGACGCCTACATCAAAGTCTGAGTGAGCATCCGATCCGTCCGGCGCGCCTGACGAGGAGATTCCATCATGCCCGAGGAAAACGAGACCGACGATCCGACCGTGCAGCCCGACCGGCCGGAGGAACGTAAACGGCGCGGGCTGTTCGGCTGGCTCTACGAGACGCAGGTCTGGCGGTCGATTTTCCGCCACGGCTACCCCGACGACCAGAAGAACCGGGTCCTGGCCATCCTGGGCAACACCTTCCTCCACCTGCACCCCGCGAAGGTCAAGAAGTCCGGCATCAAGCTCGAATACACCTGGTGCATGGGTGGGTTGACCTTCTTCCTCTTCCTGCTCGAGGTCGTCACCGGGGTCATGCTGATGTTCTACTACCGACCGACCACGGCGCATGCCTTCAACGACATCCTGGCCCTCCGTGAGCACGTGCCGCTGGGTTTTCTGCGGGAGCTTCACCGATGGGGAGCCCACGCGATGGTGATTACGGTGTGGCTGCACATGTTCCGGGTCTTTCTGACCGGGTCCTACAAACCCCCCCGTGAGTTCAACTGGTGCGTGGGCGTGGTCCTGCTGGTGCTGACGCTGTTCATGAGTTTTACGGGATATCTTCTCCCGTGGAATCAGCTGTCGCTGTGGGCCGGC
>CAZEBV010000003.1:6398-12883 GCA_964510695.1 uncultured bacterium | reverse complement strand
TATCTTCTCCCCTGGGACCAGATCGCCATCTGGGCGATCACCGTGGGGACGCAGATGGGGGCCGCCTCACCGCTCGTGGGGCACACCGGTCCCCTGGCGCCGGCCATCAAGCTGGGGGACATCGCGCTGGTCACCCAGACCAGCGACGTGAGTTTCGCCCTGCTGGGAAGCACCTCGGTGGGGGGCTCGACTCTGCTTCGGTTCTACGTCTTTCACTGCGTCGCGGTGCCCCTCATCATGGGGTTTCTGATTGCGGTTCACTTCTGGCGGGTGCGAAAAGACGGCGGGATTTCCGCTCCCCTGTGAGCCCGGGTTCCCGAAAACGATCCCGTCGGATGAGGATACGGAGTTTCTGCGAGGTCGTGTGCCGTCATGGTTGATCTGCTGATCGAGATCGCCAACTGGCTCTCCAAGCCCACCCCGATTACCACCCTGTCCATCGTGCTGTTTTTCGTGGGCATGCGCTACTATCGGACGCTTACCCGTCCGCGGGTGGCCCTTTCGATCGCCGCCGTCGTCGCGGCGTTCTTCGGGGCCGGCATGTTCAACGACCATTTCTACGAACAGATGACGATGCCCCGCCACGTCCCCGCCATCGCGACCCTCGCCCTGATGGGGTTCTTCACCTGGCTGGCCCTGCGGCAGGCGGCCATCAACGACGCCTACATCGAGCAGGGGATGGAGATCCCCGAGAGGGCCGAGGCCGAGAAGGACGTGCTGACCTGGCCGGACCTGGTGTTCGTGGAGTTCATCTCCACGCTGTTCATCTCGGTCATCCTGATGGTCTGGGCGCTGACGCTTCAGGCGCCGCTGGAGGAACCCGCCAGCGCGACCACCTCGCCCAACCCCGCCAAGGCCCCCTGGTATTTCCTGGGGCTTCAGGAGCTTCTGGTCTACTACGACCCCTGGATCGCGGGGGTCATTATCCCCACGCTCATCATCGTCGGCCTGATGGCGATTCCCTACATCGACCGGAACCCGAAGGGGAACGGCTACTACACGGTGGCCCAGCGTCCCTTCGCGGTGACGGTGTATCTGTTCGGCTGGTGGATTCTCTGGAACCTGCTGATCTTCCGGGGGACCTTCCTTCGGGGGCCGAACTGGGCCCACTTCGGGATTTTCGAGCCCTGGGACACCGCCAAGGCCACCGCCTCCGTGAACATCAGCCTGTCGGATCTGTTCTGGGTGGATCTTCTGAACATGGTCCCGCCCGGCAATCCCTTCGCCCGGGAGTCGATCGGTTTTCTCGTGCTGATCCTGTACTTCGTGGTCCCCACGATCCTGATGGCCAAAACGTTCTGGCGGAAGCTGTACGTCAAACTGG
Source organism: uncultured bacterium (assembly GCA_964510695.1). Classification (GTDB taxonomy): domain Bacteria; phylum T1Sed10-126; class T1Sed10-126; order T1Sed10-126; family CAZEBV01; genus CAZEBV01. Next base: position 11,559 of record CAZEBV010000003.1, on the reverse strand, counting down.
GATTGATACGCTACACGGTCCTCAGTTTCCTGGTGCTCACCTTCGTGGCCATTCCGCTCAAGATGTACCTCCGGTGGCTGCTTCAGTTCAAATACGTCGTCGAGATTCAGTCCCTCTACCTGAACATCTAGGAGCCCTCCATGCGTCTGGTCAACCACCACTACGACATGAACCGGGTGAACCTGGCCTTCTTCCTGGCCGGGATGCTGCTGCTCGGAACCTGGATCTGGGCGATCTACGACGACTACGCCAAGCCCTACAAGGAATACCAGCGAAGTTTCTACGACGTGTACACGGCTCAGCTCAAGCTGGAGAAAAGCGACGTCTGGGGCGAGGACGACGAACAGCAGCTGAACGAGCTTCGCGGCCGGCTGAGCGAGCTTCGCGGCCGGCTGGAGCGCCGGGGCGGCGAGGTGGATCAGCTTCGCCGCGAGCTCGATCGGCTCCGGAGCGTCACCCTCCAGAAGGCCGATAAACGCGTCAAGCTGATCAACGGCCGCCTGGAACCGGTGGAGTTTCGCTACACCAAGGCGAAAGCCCGCGCCGAGAGCCACGAGGGGGAGGAGGTGCCCGAGTCGCTTCTCCGGCAGTACCGCCAGCTCAAGAAGGAGTACGACCGGGCCGTCGAACGCCGGGGCACGATCCAGGACGAAATCGCGATGAAGGAGCGGACGCTGCAGGAGAAGCTGGCGGAGAAACAGGAGACCCAGCGGGAGATCCGGGAGCTGACCCGCCGCCGGGACGTGCTCGAGAACACCATCAAGCGGGTCTCCGACCGGGCGATCAACCGGATCCTCGACGCCCCGCTGATCAACTTCATCCGTCCGCGCATCGAGGTCAAGCAGTTCCAGGTCAGCGGGATCTACCAGGACTACAACTTCGACCGGGTGCCCCGACGGGATTTCTGCATGAGCTGCCACATGGGGATCAACAAGCCGGCCTTCAAACTGGACGAGGAGGGGAACTTCGAGAGCGGCAACACCCGGGAGGCCTTCCGGGAGACGTTCCCCGACGAACAGCGCCGCGAGCGCCTCAAGAGGGTCTTCCAGGCGCATCCCCGCTTTGATTTGATCGGCCCGACCTCCGCGAAGTATCCCTTCAGCGAATACGGCTGCACGGGCTGTCACATGGGGGACGGCCGGGCCCTGGAGTTCACCCGGGCCGCGCATACCCCCGACGACGAGGAGGAACGGGAGCGCTGGAAGAAGCAGTACGACTGGCATCCCCGGGAGTACTGGGAGGAGCCCATGCTCAAGAGCCCCTTCTACGAGGCGGGTTTCCGCCAGTTCTACCCCCGGGGCACCCACGTGGACATCCCGGACGCCCCGAAGCTGAACCGGGGCCGCACACTGTGGCGCCAGTACGGCTGCAACGGGTGTCACGCCGTGGAGGGGATGAACGATCAGCGCAAGATCGGGTTCAGCCTCGAATCCGTGGCCGCCAAACTGGACCGGGACTGGGTGCGGCGCTGGATCGAGAAACCCACCGACTTCGACACCACCACCCGCATGCCGCAGGTGTTCCACCGCTCGAACCTCGACGAGCCCGCGGATCGCGCACGAAGCACCGTGGTGATCGACGCGATTGCGACCTACCTCTTCGAGCAGTCCCGGTCGGTCGACCTCATGGACCCGCCCGAGGCGTCCGGGAACGTGGCGCGAGGTCGTCGACTCACCCGGGAGGTGGGCTGCTTTGGGTGTCACTCCATGGTCGAGGAGGGCATCGCCTACAACGATCAGGCGCCCGACCTCTCCAGCGTCGGCACCAAGGTCAACCGCCGCTGGCTGTACACCTGGCTGCGGGATCCCGAGTCCATCTGGTCCGAGACCCACATGCCCTCCATGAAACTCAGCGCCCAGGAGGCCAACGACATCACGGCCTACCTGATGACCCGGACGGCGGATGATTGGTCCGCCGAAAACTTCCCGACCCAGCTGGCGGGGGACGCGTCCCTGGAGGCCGTGGTCGACCGACGGCTGGACTCGATGGCACTCAAGTTCCTCGGCATGACGCGCGGGCCCCTCGAGTCCCGCAACGAGCTGGAGGCCATCCGGGCGGCGGCCGCGGACAGCCCTGGGCGAACCCCCCGGAAGGCCGTGAAGCTGTACGTCGGGGAGCAGGCGGTGGACTACTTCGGCTGCGCCAGCTGCCACGCGATTCCGGGCCACGAGGGTGCCAACCGGATCGGGGCCGAGCTGACCGGTGAGGCGACCAAGAGTCTCCACAAGTTCGCCTTCAACAACGTGCATATCCCGCACACGCGCCAGGACTTCATCATGAACAAGCTCGAACAGCCGGGGGTCTACGACCGCGGGCTGGCCAAGAGCTACCTCGAGAAGCTTCGGATGCCGAAATTCAACCTGACCCGCGGCGAACGGGAGGCCATCACCACCCATGTGATGAGCCAGCGGGACGACAACCGCATCGACCCGTCGAAGCAGTTCGACGTGTCCCCGGCCCAGAAGTTCGCCTACGAGGGGCGCAGGCTCGTGGAGGCCTACAACTGCCAGGGCTGTCACACGCTGGACGAGGAATCGCCCCTGACCGATTACCTCCGCGATTACTACCGCCAGCGCGTGGAGGCGGGGGATTCGCTCCGGCTGGGAGACGAGACCGATCCCTCCGCGCGGGCCCTCGCTCAGGCCCACGTGCCGCCGTCCCTTACGAACGTCGGGCTGCGCCTCAGGGAGGACTGGATGTTCGAGTTCCTCAAGGAGCCGGACGGTCCGGGCGGGCGGGATAAGATTCGCACCTGGCAGCACGTGCGGATGCCCAACTTTCAGTTAACCGACCAGGAAGCCTCCACCATCAGTCAGGGGCTCGCCCTCGAAGGCTGGGACGGCATGCCGCCCAAGACCAGCCCTGAGGCCCGCCGGACCACGCCCGAGAGCGTCCGGGTCGGGCGGGCCATCTTCGAGCGGGTCTGCGCGAACTGCCACGTCGCGGGTGGGCCGCAGATCGTGCATACGCCTCAGATGACGCCCAACCTGGGTTACGTCGGCAGCAAGTTCCACCACGAGGGCTTCCTTCGGTGGATCGAGCGGCCCTCGGAGGACTTCGTGCCCTCCGGCGCCACGCTCTACCGTCACCAGGGCATGATTCCTTATTCGCAGGTGCCGGCCCGCGAGTCCTTCCTCGGCTTCGAGCCGGAGGGGGATTACTCCACCAAGGAGGCCCAGATGCGGGCAATCCGGGACTATCTGTTCAGCCTGTCCCAGTAAGGATCCCGGGCGGGTCCAGCCCGCCGCGGGGAGGGCGGGTTCGGGTGCTTGAACGGTTCCAGAGCCTGTGATAAGCTCTTTGGTTCAGTCTGTCAGCAGGGGGTTCTCTCATGAAGGTTCGATCGTCCGTGAAGAAGCGGTGCAAGGACTGCAAAATCATCCGGCGCGACGGCGTGGTGCGGGTGATCTGCAGTTCCGACCCCCGTCACAAACAGCGTCAGGGTTAACCCCGGGAGGTGAGATCCGGTGCGCATCGGCGGCGTTGATCTACCGAAGGACAAGCGGATTGAGATTGCGCTGACCTACATCTTCGGGGTGGGGCGGTCGCGGTCCAACGAGGTTCTGGACAAGGCTCAGGTCGATCCGGACAAGAAGACCCACGAGCTGACGTCGGACGAAGTGACCCGCCTGCGCAACCTGATTGAATCCGAGTACACGATCGAAGGCGAGCTTCGCAACCAGATTCGCCGCAACATCCAGCGGTTGAAGGACATCGAGTGCTACCGGGGTCTGCGGCATGAGAAGGGCCTGCCGGTGCGCGGTCAGCGTACCCGTTCCATTGCTCGGACCCGGAAGGGACCCCCGAAGACGGTGGCCGGCGAGAAGTCGGCTCCGGCGCCTTCCTGATCGTTCCCTGAGCGTCTTTTTCAGCGTTTAAGGGTTCCCGCGGGATCGCCGCCACCCGGGGCGTCCCGTCCGGTTTCGTCGGGGAACTCGAGACCTTGTTGTCAATGGAGTGAACGTCACGTGGCCGACCAGGAGTCCCGTGCCCGTCAGGGCATCGCGTACATCAAATCGACCTACAACAACACGGTGATTTCCATCACCGACCAACAGGGCAACGCCATCTCCTGGGCCTCCGGGGGCACCGAGGGGTTCAGCGGTACCCGGAAGGGCACCCCCTACGCGGCCCAGATGGCGGCGGAGGAGTGCGGGGAGAAGGCCATGGAGGCCGGCATCGAGTCCCTGGAGGTGCGTGTGAAGGGACCCGGCGGCGGTCGTGAGGCGGCCGTGCGGGCCTTCGAGTCGCTGGGCATCGAGGTCACCACGATCAAGGACGTCACCCCCAAACCCCATAACGGCTGCACGCCCGAGAAACGGCGTCGGATTTAACGTGTTTGTCGCGAAGATCGTTCGGTTCGGTCATTCGGCACGATCGATGTTCCTGGAGGTTTGTTGACGTGGCTCGCTACACCGGACCCGTCTGTCGGCTGTGTCGGCGTGAGGGTCAGAAGCTGTTCCTCAAGGCCGAACGCTGCCACACGTCCAAATGTGCCATCGAGAAACGGCGTTACCCTCCCGGAGAGCGGACGGACTACCGACGGAGGCAGTCCGAATACGGCCGTCAGCTCCGGGAAAAACAGAAGGTCAAGCGGATCTACGGCGTGCTGGAGCGGCAGTTCCGCAACCTCTTCGAGGCCGCGGAGCGGGAGCACGACATCACGGGGGAAGCCCTGCTTCGGCGCCTGGAGATGCGGCTGGACAACGTGGTCTACCGTCTCGGGCTGGCCGGCAGCCGGCGGCAGGGACGGCAGTACGTCAACCACGGGCACGTGGTGGTCAACGGGGAGACGGTGGACGTTCCGTCCTACGAGGTGCAGCCGGAGGACGTCATCGAGCTGCGGGATTCGATGAAGAGCAACCCCCAGGTGGAGGAATCGCTCTCGCTGGCCAAGCAGCGGGGGCTCAAGCCCTGGCTTCAGATGGAGAACGGAACGCGGGCGCGGGTGGAACGCCCCCCCGAGCGTTCTGAGATCGAGGACGTGGACATCGAGGAGCAGCTGATCGTCGAGCTGTATTCGAAGTAACCTGCGGGAAGGGTCCGCCCGGCCGGGTTCGTCCGGACGGGTCGCGGTACCCAACGTTCGGATCTAGGGGGTTCGTCGATGACCGTCAACACCGACATTATGCAGAACCTCGTCATGCCCGAGAAGATCGAA
>CAZEBV010000003.1:0-6388 GCA_964510695.1 uncultured bacterium | reverse complement strand
GTTCGGCATTACGGTGGGCAACAGCCTGCGGCGGGTCCTTCTTTCCTCCATCGTGGGCACGGCCGTTACCTCCCTCAAAATGGAGGGCCCCGATGGTCCCGTTCCCCACGAGTTCACCGGGCTGACGCACGTGCGCGAGGACGGCGTGGACATCATGCTGAACCTGAAGGACCTTCGGCTGGACATGACCGAGACCAACGGCCCGGTCAGCATGACCGTGGAGACGGAGGGGCCGGAGGAAATTACCGGGGAAGCCCTCGGGGATCGGGACGACGTGAAGATTCTGAACCCCGAACACACCATCGCCCACGTCGAGGAGGACGGCTACCTGAAGCTCGAGCTCACCGTCGAGCGGGGCCGGGGCTTCCGGGACACGGACCAGACCGATCAGGACAGCCGGAGCAACGGCCAGATTCCCTTGGACGCTTTGTTCTCGCCCATCGAAAAGGTGGATTACTCGGTCGAGGACACGCGGGTGGGTCAGGTAACCGACTACGACCGGCTGATCGTGGAGGTCTGGACGGACGGGAGCATCCTCCCCCGTGACGCCATCGCCCACGCGAGCAAAATCCTCAAGGAACACTTCCAGTTCTTCATCAACTTCGAGGAGAAGTCCCTCGAGGAGGAAGAACCCGGCCTCTCGCCGGAGGAGGAGAAGCTCAAGGACGTGCTGAACACGTCGGTGGACGAGCTTGAACTCTCGATTCGCTCCAACAACTGCCTGAAGAACGCCGGCATCGAGACGCTCGGCGATCTGGTCCGGCGGACCGAGGAGCAGATGCTGGAGACGCGCAACTTCGGCAAGAAGTCCCTCGAAGAGATTCGCGAGAAACTCGCCGAGTACGGCCTCAGCCTCGGCATGACTGAGATCGATTACCTGCTGGAGGACGAACCCGCCGAGGACGGGGACGAGGAGGATGACGAGGACGAATGATTCACGGTCGGAAAGGGCGGAAACTCGGCCGGGACTCGGATCACCGGCGGTCCCTGCTTTCCAACATGGCCCGCCAGTTCATCCTGGAGGAACAGATCAAGACGACCCTCGCGAAGGCCAAGGAACTGAGACCGTTCGTCGAGAAACTGGTTACCCGCGCGGCCGAGGACACGGTGCACAACCGCCGGGAGGTTCGAAGCACCCTCCGCCAGGGGGGCGACCTCGACGAGGCCGTCGCGAAGCTCTTCGAGACCCTGGGGCCGCGCTTCGAGGATCGCCCGGGGGGATACACCCGCATCCTCAAGCTCGATCGCCGCGAGGGGGACAACGCCCAGCGCGCGCTGCTCGAGTTCGTGGAGTAAGACAACCGTCCGGAAAGAACGCTCGTTCGGGGACCTCCCGTTGTCCTGTTCTCGTTTGAGGCCGCTGCTTTCCCGTCAGGGGTGAGACAGGATAGCCCGGGCCGATAAAGGAACCATGGGGGATGGTTGGCGCGCGGTTGGTTCCTCTCTCCCTTGATGGGAGAGAGTTAGAGAGAGGGTGAGGGTTGTTCGGGGCGAGGGGAACGAAGCTCGAACAAAACGCTGGATCCAACACGGAAACGGACTGGTTGACCATGAGTCAGAAAACGTTCGTCCCCTCCGAGGACGGCCTGGAGCGCCGCTGGGTGCTCTTCGACGCCCGCGATCGGACGCTGGGGCGTCTGGTGACCCGGGTGGCCCGCGTCCTGCGGGGGAAGCACAAACGGACCTTTACGCCTCACCTCGACTGCGGGGACGGGGCGATCGTGGTCAACGCCTCCGAGATCCGCCTGACCGGCGACAAGGGTGAACAGAAGGAACTGGTTACCCACTCCGGCTACATCGGAGGGTTAAAGGGGGAAAGCTACGGGGAGCTGCTGGAAACCGAGCCTGAAACCGTGCTGGAGCGCTCCGTTCGGGGCATGCTCCCGAAGAACCGGCTGGGACGAACGATGCTGAAGCACCTCCGGGTGTACGCCGGTGCAGAGCACCCGCACGGGGCGCAGGAACCGATCGAATACGACTGGGACGCCGACCGCGTGCCCCCCGTGGAATGACGCCCGGGGATCCGCGGACGATTTCACGAAACGAGGGAGACTGTCATGGCTGACGACGAAGACGCCGACGCGGACGAGGCCCCCCAGGAGGAGGACGACGTCCCCGAGGAGGCCGAGGACCAGGGGGACGAGGGGGAGGACGAGACCCCTGAAGAGGCCGCGGACGACGCCGACGAGGAAGAGGAAGCCGGCGAGGATGAAGGGGCCGAGGACGGGGACGATGACGAGGACACCGAGGGGGACGAGGTTCCCGACGAGGCCGACGTCGACGAAGACGGGGGGGACGAGGTCCCCGAGGAGGCCGAGGATGCCGACGAGGAGGGGGATGAAACCCCCGAGGAGGCCGCGGACGCGGAGGAGGACGGGGAAGAAGAGACCGCGGACGAAGAAACCGAAGCCGCCGGAGCCGAGGGGGACGAGGAGCTCGAAGAGATCGAAACGGCCATGGCCGGGGAGGGCGAGGAGGACGAGGAGGAACCGCCCAGCCAGCCGACCGTCAGCACCGACGGACGCTTCTACGGAACCGGCCGCCGCAAGGAGGCCGTGGCCCGGGTCTGGATCGAGGCCGGGAGCGGTGAGGTGACCGTCAACGGAAACGACCTGTCGGCCTACTTCTCCAGCCGGGCGAAATGGACCGGGGCGGTCCGCGGCCCGCTCGAGTGTCTGGGCATGGAGGATTCGGTCGACGTCTGGGCCACCGCCGAGGGCGGTGGGCTGACCGGTCAGGCCGAGGCGATCGAGCTCGGCCTCGCCCGGGCGCTGGTGGACATGGACGAGAACGCCCGTCACTGGCTGCGCCCCGAGGGTCATTTGACCCGGGACGATCGCGAGGTGGAGCGCAAGAAAATCAACCAGCCGGGTGCGCGCGCCAAGTCCCAGGTCTCCAAGCGCTGAACCGTGGCCCCCTCACCCGTGTCGGCGGCGGTGGTGGGTGCCACCGGCTACACCGGACGGGAGCTGGTGGAGCTCCTGCTTGACCACCCCGTCTTCACGATCGGCCGCCTCACCTCCCACACGTTTTCCGGCCGTGATTTCGCCTCCGTTTACCCGGAATTCACCGATCGCCTCGAACGGGTCTGCGAGCCGCTCGACCCGCCCCGCCTGAACGAACACGACCTTGTATTTTTGTCCCTTCCGCACGGGAAATCCATGGAGATCGTCCCGGAGATCGACCTCGATGAGACCCGCGTGGTCGACCTCGCCGCCGATTATCGCTTCGGTGATCCGGAGGCCTTTGCCCGGGCTTACGATCAGGATCACGCCGACCCGGAGGGCGTCCGTGAGGCCGTGTACGGGCTGACCGAGTTTTACCCCGGAGACATCGGAAGGGCGAACCTGATCGCCAACCCGGGCTGCTACGCCACGGCCTGCCTGGTGCCCCTCGTGGTTCTGCTGGCGGAGGGGCTTGTGGAGTCACCCGTGCACGTGGATGCCAAGTCCGGCATCTCCGGCGCCGGGCGCACACCGTCGGAGGCGAACACCTTCGTGCGCTGCAACGAGGAGGTTCGTCCCTACCGGGTGGCGGACCATCGCCATCAGCCCGAGATGGAGCAGTTCCTTCCGGGGGATTCCGAGTTGACGTTCGTCCCTCACGTGGTGCCGATGGACCGCGGGATCGAGGCGGCCCTGTACGCCCGGGCCGACGACCCCGAAGCGGTCGTCGAACGCCTTCGGGAGCTGTGCGCCGAGCATTCTTTCTACCGCTACCATCCCCGTCCGGCCGGGGTGAAGGCGGTCAGCCGCACCCCCTACCTCGACCTGGCGGCCGTACCCGACGGCTCCTCCGTGGTGGTGTTCAGCTGCCTGGACAACCTGCGGAAGGGGGCGGCCTCCCAGGCGATTCAGAACGCCAACCTTCAGTTCGACCTCCCCGTCGAACGGGGACTCCTCGAGGCTTGAAGCCGCCGGGGATCATGCGATGAGTTCACCGCCCGAGACTTTCCTCTGGTCGGGCGCGGCGTCGGGGGTCAAGCAGAGCGGCAAGCCCGACCTGGGCCTCGCCTACCGTGCCTATCCCGCCGACGCCGCGGTCGTCCTCACCCGCAGCGCTCTGCCCGCGGCTCCCGTGCGCCAGGTGCGTGAACGCCTCGGGAACCGGGAGACGGTCCGCGGGGTCGTGGTTAACAGCGGCGTCGCCAACGCCGCGACGGGCCGGGCGGGGCGGCGCGCCGCGGACCGGGTGACCGACCGTGCGGCCGACCTGCTGAACGTGGACGGAGAGGCCGTGCTCTCGGCCTCCACGGGTGTCATCGGCAGGATGCTGCCCGACGATGCGATTCGCGAGGCGCTGCCCGGCGCCGTGGACGACCTCCAGGAGGACCCCGCCGGGTTCGCCCGGGCCATCCTGACCACCGATGCCGGACCCAAGCGGGCGTCGGAAACGCTCGAGGACATCGACGCCACCCTGGCGGGCGTCGCCAAGGGAGCCGGCATGATCCGTCCCGACATGGCCACCATGCTGGCGTTCGTCTTTTTGGATCATCCCGTCGAGCCCGACTGGTGGCAGTCCCGGCTCGAGCGGGCCTGTGAGGGGACCTTCAACCGAATCTCGGTGGACGGACAGATGTCGACCAACGACACCGTGCTGGCGCTGGCCGCCCGCCGACCCGACCGCGACCCTCTGGGGCCCGAGCACCCGGCCGCGGACGACCTCGAGGCGGCCCTGGAGTCGGTGTGCGGGCGGCTGGCCGGGAAGATCGTGGCGGACGGCGAAGGGGCGACCTGTACGATCGAAGTCACGGTCACGAACGCCGGGTCGGTCTCCGAGGCCGAAACCGCCGCCCGGGCCGTCGCCGGATCGAACCTCGTCAAGTCGGCATTCCACGGGGGCGATCCCAACTGGGGACGCATCTACGCCGCGGTCGGGGCCGCGGGGGTCGAGCTGGACCGGGAGGCCCTCACGATCGGCATCGACGGGTTCGGCGTTTACGGGCCCCGGGGTGAGACCGGCCCCCTGCCGGACGGTCTGATCGAAAGCATGCAGACCGCCGACGAACACCGCGTGGAGGTGGACCTCGGGGCGGGTGAGGCCGCCTACACCTGCTGGACCTGTGATCTGTCCGAGGAGTACGTGACGCTGAACGCGGAATACCACACCTGACCGTGATCCGACTCTCGCGGTTCGCCTTCTACGGGATGCTGCTCGTCGTGGCGATCGGGGTGGCGGTCTACCTGCCCGAGCCCGGGGCGGTGGGGAGGACCCCCTCCGCGGCGTGGATTACTTTCTCCCCGGACCGCGCCGCCACGGAGATCCGCCGGGATTTGAAGCGGGCTCACGACGCCGAGGTCCGGGCCCACCGCCGGCGATCGGCGGGGGCGCCCGACGCGGTGAAGGACGACCGGTTGGCCCTCGAACATTATCGACGGGCCGCCCGCCGCCTGCGCCGGCACGGTTCCCGAAGAGGGTACCTCCACCGGATGATCCAGCGGAGACGGGACCGGATCCGACACCGAGCCGACGGGGACACGGCCGCCGGGGACTGAGCGAGGGGCGAAGACCCGCTGGGTCCGGGAGGGCTCCCGTCGGAATAGGGGAGCATCTGTTCAATTCCGGGCGAGGCGGGGAGACCGCCGACCGTACAGCGGGTGCGGGGATGCGGTCCTCTCTCCCTTGACGGGAGAGAGTTAGAGAAAGGGTGATACCGCGGCCGGGCGATCCTTGTCTCACGGGCCCGGAGGGGCGACAATCTAACCGGACGCCGCGTGAAGGACGACGAAGCACCCGGTTAACCTGCCGCGTTGGGACACACAGCCATGGACGCCGAGGACGTGTACGAGGCCCTCGAGTCGGCGGGCCATCAGGTCACCCGGCAGCGCCGGAGAATCGTTCGCCGCTGCCTGGACCACGAGGGTCATTTCACGGCCGAGGATCTCTTCGAGGGGAAGACGGACGGGGAACTCTCACGCGCCACCGTCTACAACACGCTTCAGGTGCTGGTGGACGTGGGGTTTCTTCGGAAGCTGGACGACGTGGGGTCCGCGTCGCTCTACGAGGTCGGCACCCGCGCTCATCCTCACGGCCGCTGTCGTTCGTGCGGCCGTCTCATCGACCTCCCGGTGGATCTCGAACGGGAGGTCAGCCGGTGGGAGGTTCCCTTCGAGGTCGAGTCGGTGCGCATGACGCTGGAAGGCCTGTGCCGGAACTGTGAGGAATCGGAGGCCCCGGCGAGGGCCTGATCGCTCTCCCTTCCTACCCCTGTCGGGGTCCGCCCTGTTGTTCGATGCGCTTCTCGGCCAGACGAAGGACCCGGTTCAGGGCCCGAACCATGTCCTGGAAGAAGTCGTCGTCCCGCACGGTGATCTCGTGGACCTCCTCGTTTCTTATCATGGTGCGAAGCTCCTGGGTGATGCGGTAGATCGGCCCCGCGATGCGGTTC
>CAZEBV010000002.1:29316-31474 GCA_964510695.1 uncultured bacterium | reverse complement strand
GGGACGACACCGACGTCCAGGCGGGCCGAAACCTCTATCCTCCCCATGAACCCGGCAAGATTCCGTTCACCGGGGTGAGCAGTTATGGTGCTTACGGTTCCACAGGCTGGCGGGAGAAGCGGAGGCTAGGGTGCTGAGGTCGGCACGGCGCGGGGAACCGCGCGCGACTCAGCACGTCGTGACCACGCCGAAGAGACCATCTTTATGGAGGTGCCAGGGATGACAGAACAGGACAGGGTCGACGATCTCGTGGTGACAGCCCCCCCGGACGCGAGCATTCGGGAGCTGGCCTCGCTGATGGACCGGCGGAAGGTCGGTTCCGTGGTTATCGTCGAGGGTCGGCGACCCGTGGGGATCGTGACCGATCGAGATTTGACCCTGAAAGTACTGGCGCGGGATCGATCCGAGGAGGAGCTGGACGCCGAGGACGTGATGACGGGGAACCTGGTGACCGCCCCGGCCGGGGCGGGTCCCAACATCGTCATCAACAAGATGGTGCAGAGCGGCGTGCGTCGCATCCCCCTGGTGGAGGAGGACGGGACCCTGGTGGACATCATGACCCTGGACGACCTGATGCGTATGCTGGCCGGCCAGCAGGTACGCCTCGCCCAGGTCATCGGCCGGGAAAGCCCGGAGTTGTTCGAGCAGTTATCCTAGCTTTTTTGACCACTCTTCCCTGACTGTTTTCCTCGTTTCCTCACGTCGGACGGGGCCCGACCCGAAGTTCGTATCGAGGAAGCGGAGTTGGCCGTCGAGGGTCCTGGCTGCCCGCAGCGGGTGAAATTGACCCGTATGTTACTTTCCCTTCAGGGGACGCTCTTCAAGGCAAGTGAGGCCTGGCTCACGCTGCTCGTGCCCCTATCGGCCGCGCGCCCGGATCCCGTCGTCCCGAACCCGCCCCAGTGATCGATCCGAGTCGTCCCGATCCACCTCGAAGGAGTCCGTTCATGGCCGGTTCTTCGCCCTACGTTCGCTGGCTGGGAGATCTCACCACCGACGACGTTCCCATCGTTGGTGGGAAGAACGCCTCCCTGGGGGAGATGATCGGTGCCCTGTCCGGGAAGGGAATCCGGGTGCCCGGCGGCTTTGCCACCACCGCCGAAGCTTACTGGGCGTTCCTGGAGGCCAATGACCTCCGGGGTACCCTGGAGGATCACCTGGCGGCGCTCGAGGGAGGGGAACGGTCCCTCTCCGAGGTAGGCGAGGGGATTCGACGGGCGATCGAGGAGGGGGGATTCCCGTCGGACGTTCGTGAGGACGTGGTGGAGGCCTACAAGGAGCTGTCGGGCCGGCATGACCGTGAGGGGATCGACGTGGCGGTGCGCAGCAGTGCCACCGCCGAGGACCTCCCCACCGCCAGTTTCGCCGGTCAGCAGGAAACCTACCTGAACGTCAGCGGGACGCAAAAGCTCCTCGACGCCTGCCGCGCCTGCATGGCCTCGCTGTTTACGGATCGGGCCATCGCTTATCGGACCGAAAAGGGGTTCGACCACATGGAGGTCGCCCTCTCGGTGGGCGTCCAGGAAATGGTCCGATCGGACCGGGGCTGTGCGGGCGTGATGTTCACGCTGGAACCCGAGTCCGGCTTCCGCGACGTGGTCGTCATCGACGGAGCCTGGGGACTCGGGGAGACGGTCGTTCAGGGCACCGTCTCCCCGGACGAGTTCATGGTCTTCAAGCCGCTCCTGGACCGGGAAGGGATCCGGCCCATTGTCAAACGGGAGCGGGGCCAGAAGAGTCAAAAGATGGTTTACGGGGAGGACGGCTCCCGGACCCGCCTGGTCGAGACGCCGTCCGAACAGCGGGACGCCTACGTGCTGTCCGACGACGAGATCCTCCAGCTCGCCCGGTGGGGATGTGAGATCGAGGACCACTACGACCGTCCCATGGACATCGAGTGGGCGAAGGACGGGGAGACCGGGGAGATCTACATCGTGCAGGCCCGGCCCGAAACGGTTCAGTCCCAGTCGGCCCCGGGCACCTTCGAAACTTACCAGCTCAGGGGGTCCGGGCGTCGTCTCCTGGACGGATTGAGCATCGGCAACGCCATTACGTCCGGCGATGTCTGCCTGATCGACAACGCCGGGGAGATCGATCGCTTTCGGGAGGGCAGCGTGCTCGTCACCGAAATGACCCAGCCCGACTGGGTGCCGATCAT
>CAZEBV010000002.1:11976-29306 GCA_964510695.1 uncultured bacterium | reverse complement strand
ACGGCCGAGGGGGGGCGCACCTGTCATGCGGCCATCGTCAGTCGGGAGCTCGGGATTCCCGCGGTGGTGGGGGCCGAAGGGGCCACGCAGGTTCTGGAGGACGGACAGGGGATCACGCTCTCCTGTGCCGAGGGTGATCGCGGATACGTGTACGAGGGGCAGCTGGAATACGACGTGGTCCGTCATGATCTGGATGATATCCCGGACACCGACACCGACGTCATGATTAACATGGCGAGTCCCGAGGGGGCCCTTCGCTGGTGGAAACTGCCGGTCGACGGGATCGGCCTGGCCCGGATGGAGTTCATTATCAACGATTCGATCAAGATACACCCCATGGCGCTGGTCCATTTCGACCGCGTTGAGGACCCGGATCTTCGACGGCGAATCGAGGGTCTCACCCGGGGGTACGACAGCAAACCGGCGTTCTTCGTCGACCAGTTGAGCACCGGGATCGCCCGGATCGCGGCCTCCCAGTACCCCCGGCCCGTGCTGGTTCGGATGAGTGACTTCAAGACGAGCGAATACGCGTCTCTCATCGGCGGAGGGGTCTTCGAGGACGTCGAGGATAATCCCATGCTCGGCTTCCGGGGGGCCGCCCGTTACACGAGCGAACGGTACCGGGAGGGGTTTACCCTCGAGTGTGAGGCGATCCGCCGGGTCCGGGAGGGGATGGGGCTGGACAACGTTCGCGTCATGATTCCCTTCTGCCGCACGCTCGAGGAAGCGGATCGGGTGCTGGAGATTATGGACGAACAGGGTTTAAAACGGGGGCAGGACGACCTGGACGTCTACGTCATGGCCGAGCTCCCGGCGAACGTCGTGCTGGCGGACGAATTCGCCGATCGCTTCGACGGGTTCTCCATCGGGTCCAACGACCTCACTCAGCTCATCCTCGGGGTGGATCGTGATTCCTCCGAGCTGGCCTACCTTTTCGACGAACGCAACCCCGCGGTCAAACGGATGGTTGGAACCCTGATCGAAACGGCCCGCCGGAAGGGGATCTACGTGGGGATCTGCGGCCAGGGACCCAGCGACCATCCGTCCTTCGCGGAGTTTCTGGTTCGTGAGGGGATCGATTCGATCTCCCTCAACCCCGACAGCGTGCTGGACGTCAAGCGTCGGATTGCCGACGTCGAGGCGTCGCTCTAGCGGAACCGGGAGGGGTCAACCCTCCTCGTCGGCAGCGGCTTCGTCCTCCTCGAGGAGCTGTTCCAGCAGGGTGGAGAGAAGCCCCCGACGCAGGAAATACACGTCCTCCCCCATGGATTCCTGGATCAGCTCCAGCTGGATTTCACCGTCGTCGGCCACGTCGTCACGGAGTTCGTGGGCCACGTCCGACCACTCGGGTGACCGGCGAGCCCATTCGTACAGCTCCATGTTGAGGGTGGGAACCGAGAAGTCCGAGGCCACCTCCTCCACGACGTCCTCGGCGGAGAGGTCCGGTTCCTCCCATCGGTGCTCCCCGTATTCGATCAGGTCCCGGAGTGTTTCCGCCACCAGCCCGTAGAAGTCATCGTCCTCCCATCCCGCGCTGGTCTCGGATCGGGCGGCCTCCTCGAGTCGAAGCAGCCATCGGGGGTACTGCTGCTTCTGGTTCGCCACGTCAGCCTCGGTCAGGCTGGTCTCACCCGGTTCCCCGAGGGCCTCCTGGAAATACGGAAGGGCCTCACGGGCCCGCTGTTTGAGGTCGCTGAGCGTGACGCTCATGACTATCCTCTCCTTTTCGAACGGGTTCCAGGCACGGCATTCGGTCGGTTTCCGGAAGCCTGGCCTCAATGATCCCCGGGGACCGACGATCGTGCCATGATCCTCGTCAAAACCAGGGGCAATTGCCGCCACCGCGGGGGGACCATCAAGCCGCTTGACTTTGACGTGGATCATCGACGGCCGAACGACGGACCCGTACCGTAAACACTCCCCGGGACGCACGTATTTCTGGGAGACGTTCAGCCAGGCGGACCGACCCGCCCGGAGCGAGGGTCCTTTCCCGGGGGAACGGCGCGGTCGATCCGAGGGAGGGGTACGAAGTATGGGACGTTCAGCCGATCGACCGCCCGACGGGATCGTGGACGTGTACCTGGAGGGAAGACCGAAGGGGGAGCTCGAAATCGAACTTCGGATTTTCCCGGCTCCGCCGCCCGGCCCCCGCCTCGAGGAACGCGTCCGGGGCGTCGCCGGGGTGGCCCGTCACTGCCTGAAGGCGGCCGACCGCCTTTTCCATCCGGGGACCGGCCCCCCTTCCGAAACCCCATCGGAACCGGAGGCACGCGGCATCGACGGCGAGGCCCCCCCGCCGGCGCACCGGGAGTTCTGCCAGTTCTTCGAGCTGCTTTTCCGCCAGGTGATGGCGGACGTCATGGAGGAAGGGCGAAACCTGATACGGCCGGAGGAACGCCTTCACGTCAACCTGCAGTGGGGGACGAGGCCCGGTGGGTACCCGCCGGGGGTTGACTGAGACGTTCTGCGATCCCTCAGGGGATCGGCGGGAAGGCGGTGCCCGATCCCCCCTCAGGTCTCGCTTCGCAGCTCGCGTGAGGTTTCGTGCACGAACTCCACGAGATGTTTCAGGGAGGCTACGGTCGCGTCGCCGGGCACGCGATGCCCAAGGTTAAACACGTGTCCGGGGAAGCGGCGTCCCGCCTTCAGGATCCGTCGCGTTTTTCGTTCCATCACCTCGAGGGGGCCCAGGACCGCCGCCGGATCCAGGTTCCCCATGATGGGTCGGTCGGTGCCGATTTCACGGGCCACGCGGGACAGGGAGGACCGCCAGTCGACCCCCAGGACGTCCGCCCCGGATTCGGCCTGATACGGAAGGATCCCCCCCGTGGCCGTCCCGAAGTGAATCGTGGGCACCTCGAGGCTTCGGAGCCTCGAATAAATGTTTTTCGTGTGGTCGTGGACGAACCGTTCGTAGTCCCGGGGTCCGAGGGCGCCCATCCAGCTTTCGAACAGCTGCAGCACGTCCACGCCCGCACGAACCTGAGCCCGAAGGTAGGTGACGATGCTTTCGGACAGGGTTTCCATGAGCCCCTCGAACGCCTCGGGATGCCGATACATGAAGGATTTCGTGCGGGGGAAGGTCCTCGAGGCCGTTCCCTCGATGATGTAGCCGGCCAGAGTGAAGGGACCTCCCGAGAAGCCGATCAGCGGGACGTCGGCCGGCAGGCGCTGCTTCACCCGCCGGATCGTCTCGAGCACGTAGGGCACGCCTTCCTCGGGGTGAAGAAGACGAAGTGCCTCGGCCTCGGAGGGGGACCGAACCGGGTTGTGGAGGATGGGCCCGACGTCGCCGGCCCCGTATTCGAAATCAATGCCCATGTTCTCCAGGGGGAGAATGATGTCGGCGTACATCACCGCCGCGTCCACGCCCAGGTCCCGCACCGGAAGACAGGTCACGTCCGCACAGAGCTCGGGGTTGGTCGTCAGTCCCCGGACCCCGTGCTCCTCGTAAAGTTCCCGGTGGCGGGGATTGTAGCGGCCCGCCTGACGCATGAACCACACCGGGGTGTACGACGTGGGTTCTCCCCGGCAGGCTTTCACGAGCGTGGAGGACCGGGAGGTGTCGGAGTTGGCCACGGGCCGTCAGCCTTTCGGAGTCGTCAGGATGCCGTGTCGGCGTCCGCGCAAATCGACCGGGTGAACCCGCCGAGTGTAGCATGAGCGCCCGGAAGGGGGGGCGTCCAGCGTCCGTCCCTCGCCGGGAGTAGGGCCGTCAGGGGCCCCATGGAGCGGGGAGCCGGAGATTCACCCCGAAGGCGATCATGGTGGACAAGGATGGAAGCGGTGCGGTCAAACGACCATGAGCGGGATCATGGTCCGGCGGTGTTCCCCGAAAGGATCGGACCGGGTGACGCCTGCTTCAGGCGCCCGAAGTGATCAGCGAGCGAAGGGCATCCGGGTGGCGGAGGGTGATCTGCTTGTGGTCAGTTTGGATCCATCCGTTTTTTTCCCATCCGCTCAGGATGCGGCTGACCGATTCCTGCGCACATCCCACCATCCGGCTGATCCCTTTGCGGCTGAGGCGCACGATAATCTTGGTTCCTTCGTCCGTCCGGCGGCCCACACGGTCGGCCAGGTCCAAAAGCTCCTCGGCGATCCGTTCGTCGAGTTCCCTCGCGATGACGTCCTCCAGTTTCTGGAAAAGATGGCTCTGGGTTTCGTTCTCGTGGAGGAGAAGCTCGTTGATCCACTCCCCGTGTTGATGACTCAGCCGTACGAGATCCTCACGGTCCCCCCGGTAGGCGACGGTTTCCTTGAGGGGCACCACCATGGCGGGGCAGGGCGTACCGAGGTGAAGGTGGGTGAGCCCCACGGGTTCTCCCTGTCCGATTTTGGCTCCCATGATCTGCTTGTCCGGGTAAATCAGACGATACATCCCGAGCAGCCCCGTGCGGATCAGGTAGAAGTACTCGACGGAATCACCCTGATGGTACACGGCTTCCTTCGCCCGCAGTCGGACGGTCGTAAGATCCCCGAGGGCGGATTTGTCACCCAGGTGTGAGAATCGCGGCGAGGACACGGTGGTGGCCGTCATGATGCATCACCCCTTACTGACGAATAAACGATCGATTCCTCTTTTTTTCCCCCGTCCGACTCCGAATATATCTTAATGGAGAAGAAGAGTAAAGACTCTATTTATTAAGAATTGAACGAACGAAAAGAATCATGCTTCGGCGGGGGGATCCGGCTGAAGGTCCTTAAGCATGTCCCCGAGGGTCGTTTCCCCCAGGACCTTCGATTTGAAATCATCCGTCAGCCGACGCACGATGCAGCGTTCGAAGTACTTCGGCACGCAGCACGCGTCCCCGTGAGGGTTGTGTTCCAGGGTGCCCAGGTCCTCGAGCAGTCGGGTGAGGAGGATTTCGTCGGGGTCCTCGCGCAGCCGGATGCCGCCGTCCGGTCCTTTTTTGGTCTCCAGGTACCCCATTTCACCGAGTTCCCCGGCGACCTTGCTCAGGTAGGCCTCCGGGACCTCCAGCGTCCGGGCGGTCTGCCGGATGGTGATGAAGTGGTCGGCGTCCCGTGTGGCCAGGTGAAGCAGGAGGTTGAACACGTAGCGGTCGCGGTCCGAGAACATCGTGCACCTCCATCGAGGTTCAGTGACAGAGGGTCGGGGGACTCGGCGGGGGCACAGTCCTCCCCGATTTAGCCTCGCCGGTCCTCGAGAGCCCCTCGGGAACGAATCGGACGACGGGTCAACCGGTCGTCGAATCGGGCGTAAAACTCCGGCGCGCGTTCGAACCAGCGGGGGGAGAGGGGAAGATCAGCCGTTGCTGTACATGCTCCTCTCGAGGGAGTCGACGTCGATGTCGACCGGCTCTCCGTTCGAACCGTCGGAGGCAGGCACTTCGACGTTCCGGGCCGCCAGGCCCTTGTCGGTTTCCTCCAGTTCGAACTCGACGGATTGACCCTCCTCGAGGGTCCTGTACCCGTCCTGCTGGACGTCCGAGTAGTGGACGAAGACGTCCTCGCCGATTTCCTGTTCGATGAAACCGTAGCCCCTGTCGTCGTCGAACCATTTCACGGTACCCTGTTGTGGCAAATTAACCCTCCTTTCATGGGCGAATTTGAGCCTATTATGATAAGTGACCATCGGGAATTCCAGAAACCCACGGACTGGATGGACGGTTTTCCGGCCCGTCGGAGGTATCGGTATGCGCGGTGAACTGCACGAGGATCTGAAGGAGATGATCGTCCTTCGGGACCGGATGGGGATTCCCCCCATTAATGCCCTTTCCGTGCCCGAGGCCCGCAGCATGTTCGAGGAGATCTACGCGCCGCCGGAGGATCCGCCCTCGGTGGACATGCTTCGGCAGTACAGCATCCCGGGACCCGACGGTCCCCTCGACGTCCGGCTGTACACTCCCGAGGGGGAGCCGCCCTTTCCGATCCTGGTCTTCTTCCACGGGGGCGGTTACGTGCTCGGTTCCCTGGATACGCATGATCTCATGTGTCGAATACTCTGTCGCCAGGTCCGGTGTACGGTGGTTTCCGTGGACTACCGTCTGGCCCCGGAGCATCCTTTTCCCGCCGCTCTAAGGGACTGTTTCGCGGCCACCCAATGGGTGGCGGATCACCCTGAGGTCGTGCATGGTGATCCCGATCGTCTGGCCGTGGGCGGGGACAGCGCGGGGGGCAACCTGGCGGCCGCCGTCAGTCTCATGTGCCGGGACCGGGACGGACCCGGGCTCCAGCATCAGGCGTTGATCTACCCCGCGGTGAACAACCACGACGCCCACCCGGACCTGGATTCCTACGTCGAAAACGCCGAGGGGTTCATGCTCTCGATCGACGATTTGATCTGGTTCTCGGAGAAGTACCTTCCCCATCCCATTCATAACTACAACTCACAGGCTTCCCCGCTGGAAGCCCGGGACCACTCGGGCCTCCCGCCGGCGACGGTGGTCACCGCGGGCTTCGACCCCCTCCGTGACGAGGGGGTCGCCTACGCTAGCCGCCTGAAGGAGAACGGGGTCCCGGTGGATCACCGAAACTACGACGACATGGTGCACGGCTTCGCCATGATGCTGGATCAGCCCCGTCTCGACCGGGCCCACGAGTGCATAGACCACGTGAGCCAGCGGCTCCGGGGACAGTTCGGAACATGACCCCGCGTCCGTGGAGGCATCCGACTTCGTTCAGGGAGGCTGGTTCCGTTGAATTACCATCGTCTGGGTAACACGGCCCTCCGGGTCTCCGAACTCTGCCTGGGGACCATGACCTTCGGGTCCCGCTTCTACAACATCGGGGACGTGGATCAATCCCTGGCCAACGAGATGGTCCAGTTTGCCCTGGACCGGGGGATCAACTTCTTCGACACGGCCGACGTGTATTCCTTCGGGGAGTCGGAACGGATTCTGGGGCGGGCCCTCGAGGCGGCCGACGTGGACCGCCGGGACGTCGTGGTGGCCACCAAGGTCGGCTCCCCGATGACGGAGGAAGGCCGCATGGGGGAGTACGACGGTTTCAACATCAACCGGGGCGGCCTTTCCCGACACCACATCATGCACGCCTGCGAACGAAGCCTCGAGCGGCTCGGCGTCGACTACATCGACCTGTATCAGGTACACCGATGGGACCCGGACACCCCCATCGAGGAGACCCTGCGGGCCCTGACCGACCTCGTGCGGCGGGATCGGGTGCGTTACATCGGCTGTTCCAACTGGTCCGTGCGTCACCTCCGGAGGGCCCTGACGATATCGGAGAACACCGGCCTCGAGCGGTTCGTTTCCCTGCAGCCCTACTACTCCCTCGTGGGGCGTGACCTGGAGTACGAGCTTCTGCCGCTCTGCCGGGAGGAGGGGCTGGGGGTCCTGCCGTGGTCCCCGCTTGCCGGGGGGTTCCTGACGGGGAAATACCGCCGGGAAGGAGCCGAGGAGACGGGGCGACGCAGCGAGTTCGAGTTCCCCCCCGTGGACACGGACATGGGCTACGAGGCGGTGGAGGCCCTCGACGAGATGGCCGAGCGTAAGGGGGCGACCATCCCGCAGCTCGCCCTGGCGTGGCTGCGTCACCGGTCGGGGGTGACCTCGATCATCGTGGGGGCTCGGACAATGGATCAGCTGGAGGAGAACGTGGGCTGTGTCGACGTCGACTTCGAGGAGGAGGAACTCGAACGCCTCGACGAGATTACCCGGCCCGCCCGAATCTATCCTCAGTGGATGATCCGCTTTACTTCACGCAGCCTCCCCTCCGGGTCGTAAAATCCCCGATGCGACGGGGAAAGGGGGGTTACCCGTGAATGAAGCCCCGCGAATCGTCCCGGATCCTACGTTTCACGCCGTTCGGTCGTCCGAGCCCCTCAGGGGGTGGTGGCCTCGAGTCAGCCGCTGGCCGCTCAGGCGGGCCTTCACGCCATGCGGGCGGGCGGGAACGCCTTCGACGCGGCCGTGACGGCATCGGCCGTCCTCTCGGTGGTCGAGCCGATGATGAGCGGACCGGCCGGAGACCTGTTCGCGCTGTATCGCACCGCGGACGGCACGATGGAAGGGCTCGCCAGCGGGGGCCGGGCCGAGCGGGCGGCCCGGGAAGCCTTCATGCCCGGAGGACCCGCTCCGAGCGCCGGCGAGTGGGTTCGTCTTCCCGCGCTGGAATCACGCTGGCGACTCCTGGAGGACGGCACTCTGGCCGTGGAGGCACGCCTGGAGGATACGCTGATGGACGGGCTGGTGCGGCGGGGACACACGGTCCAGGTGCTGTTCGGGGGAGGACAGATCGCGCGCTTTTGCGGCGGCGTGCTGTCGGGCACCTCCGACCCCCGCAAGGACGGTGCCGCGGTGGGCTACTGATCCTCCGACGGGACCGCGGTCCACGGGGAGGCGGTCGAAGGCGGTGAGCCTGCTGCTGTACGATCATCTGGCCAGCGGAGCCTCCCTGTACTCCGGATTCATCCTTCTCGCGGCGGGAGCAGTGGTGGGCCGGCTGGGGGACGGTTCCCGCTTCGGGAAACTCGTGGAGATCCCGCTGATCACAGTGGGGGGCACCGGAGTTTTTCTGTCCTCGGTCCCGGTGTCCCGCTGGCTTCTGATCGGCTGGTGTGCGGCTTTCCTGGCGTGGCAGGGCTTTCGGCATGCCCGGGTGCCCGGCGGTCGGATGGCCTCGGGGGTCCTCCTCATGTTCGCCAGCCTCGGGATCGTCCTTTTGGACCTGCCGTATCAGTTCCCGCCCGCCCCGCCCGAACGGCCCGTCTCCCGGATCACGGTGGTCGGGGACTCGCTGAGCACCGGCGTTCACCGTCTTCCCGCCGATCGGCTCTGGCCCGCCCTGCTGGAGCGGCGTTACGGGGTCGAGGTTCTCAACCTCTCCCGGGGCGGGGCGCGCCTGGCGGACGCGCTTCACCTGCTGGACCGCCATGGGGTTCCCCCCGGCACCGACGTCGTTCTGCTTGAAATCGGCGGAAACGACCTTCTCGAGGGCACGCCGACCCACCGTTTTCGCCGTCAGCTGAACGAACTGCTGCGCCGGCTGGACGGGGAGTACGTCGTCTACATGTTCGAGCTGCCGCTTGGGCCGCTGGGTTTTCCCTACGGGAGGATACAGCGGCGGCTGGCGGCACGTTACGGGGTCCGCCTGATCCCGAAGCACTACCTGAGCGAACTGGTCTTCACGTCCACCTTCACGCTCGACGGGCTGCACCCCTCCCGTGAGGGGCATCGCCGCCTGGCTTTCTGGGTGGCGGACCTGCTTGGGCTGACCCGGCCCCGGGAAGGGGCCGGGGAGGGCGCGGCGCTCCCGTCGTCCCGCGAATCCGCGGGTCGGGACGGGGCGGTCAATGACGCCGGGTCCGGCGTTCATGCCGTCCTGAAGGCGCGGAAAAGAAGTCCCGGGGGAGCCCGATGATGCGCCGGGCCCTGACGTTTCTTGTGGTGGTGATCGGCGTCTTCGTGTCGGCATGGTACCTTCTCGAGGGCTCCCCGTGGGTCGGAGAGGGTACGGATGGTCATCCCGGTTCGGACCCGCACTCTCACTCGCACGGTGAGCTTGAGCCCCGGGAGGTCGAACCCCCTTACCCCGCGCTGTCGGTGGAGGTGGTCCGGGAAGGCGATCGGCGGGTGTTAAGGCTGCGGACGGACCGGTTCCGCTTCATCGCGCCGGGGGAGACCGCCCCGAGGGCGGCCCACGCCGGGCACGGACACCTCGAGGTCGACGACGAATCCATCGCCATGTTTTACAGGGACCGCTACGTCCTGCCGCGGTTTCAGCCGGGAACCTACACGCTCAGGGTCACGCTCAACGGTCCGGATCACGCTCCGCTCGCCGTCGAAGGTCGAATGCTGGCGGACACGGTGATCCTGGACGTCGAACGCACGCTGCCGGCGTCGGACGAAGCCCGATCGGGACGGCGGTAATCCGGACCCCGGCCGACGGTGGTCGGGTCACTCAGGGTAGTCCTTCTCTCCTATCGGAGTCCTCCTCGCGGTGGTTCGTGCGGGGCCCTCGCTCGTTTGTTCCGGGGGAAGGAGGGTTCGGTGAGGACTGCCTGAGGTTGAGGACGTGAATCTGGTCGTTGAGTGTCCAGTAATCGTACAGTACGCCCAGGCCCAGCAGTCCCCCGCTGATCAGGTAAACCAGGCCCGTGATCCATTTTCCAAGGTAGAGGCGATGCGCGCCGAATAGACCCAGGAAGGTAAGCAGGATCCAGGCGACGTTGTAGTCGGTCGGACCCGACTCGAACCGAAGGTCCGCCTCCCGATCCATGCCGGGGATGAGGAAGAGGTCCACCAGCCAGCCCACGAGGAACAGGCCCAGGGTCAAGAACCACACCGTGCCCGAAATCGGACGGCCGTAGTAAAAGCGGTGGGAGCCGGTGAACCCGAAGATCCACAGGAGGTAGCCCATCACCTTGCTGTGGGTGTCCCGGCTCGGTCCCCTCAATTCGTTCGCACCTCCCGCGCGTCAGCCGGGTCGGCTATCGTGTCACCGTCCCACGATTCGGGCTCCCACCGGTCACCGGAACGATCATTCACGGGTTGTTTGGGTCCCGGGACGGGGAAGCACAGGAGCTCGTCCATGGATGGGTGGACGCCAGGGTGCACGGGCCGGCGTTCGATGTCGAGAAGCGTCGACCGCTCCGGCCGGCTAAACGTTGACGACCACGTCGGATTGTTCCCGGAGGGTCCGGATGAACTCGCGGGTGGCCCGCTGTTTCTTCCGGTGCTGGATCTGCCGGCGGATCCGGGGGCGCATTTCCTTCAGGCTCCGGTTGCCGAGTTGATCCTCGTTCTGTCGGTAGAACTGCTGAACCTCGGTGTCGGACACGGAGGGCTCGGCCACGTTTTGATCCAGGAACCGCTTCATCCGAATCTGGTTTGAAAGCCGTCGGCGGAAGCCATCGGGACTCTGGTCCATCTCCTCGATCTTCCGGTGAAGGGCCTCCTCCGAGCCCGCCCGTTCGGCCAGTTTCCGCCAGTGCTCGTCCACGTCGGTGTCGGAGACGGTGATGCCGGCCCGATCGGCGTGGACCTGAAGCAGGAGTCGGGTCACCTCCTGCTTCTTAACCTGCTGGCGGACGCGCTTTCGCAGCCGTTCGGTGTCGGAACGAAGTTTCCTGGCGGTGGTGCTCCCGCGAGCGTGGGCCATCTGATCAAGCCGCTGCTGCAGCTGCTGCACTCGACGGTTCACCTTCCGTTCGTACTCCGCCCGGTTCACCGTCCGATCCTCGACCTGAATGGCGGGGTCTGCGTCCAAGGATTCTCCGGTCGGGGCGTCCCCGTCCTGGGCGGGGGCCGCCGTCAGGGTTACGAGTAAAAACAGCAGGGACGTCCCGGCCGCGATGAGCGAACGCCGGGTTCGACGTGGAAGACGGGGGTTGAGCATGGGGGGGATCCCTCCAGGGTACGAAGGTGATGAAAAAGACTAGCGTACCCTCTTCGAAACGTGGGACAACGGATCCGCCCGGTCGGGATACCGTGAGGCGCGAGCGGACTTAGTCCGGCCCGGGTTCCTCCGGGGAGGATCGGATGGCGGTCTTCCACCCGCCCACGACCGCGGCGGCGAGCAGGACGATGACGAGGAAAGCCGTGATCCGCATCGGGACGGTGGTGGCTTCGGTTCCAAGAACCTCCGCCGCCAGGGGCAAAAGCCACGAGGTGCTCATCGTCGATCGTAACCCCCGATTGTCGGGATCGAACTGGATGGAAGTATAAGGATCCACCGGGGGTTTTTCACCAGCGCCAGACCAGCCCGGCTTCCACCGTGCGGCGGGTGGGAAGTCGGTCGGTCTCCGCGAGTTCGAGCCGGGCCGCCAGCCCCCAACCGCTCCCGAGGTGGCGGCGAAGAGCCAGCCCGAGGCTGGTGGCGTCGAAGGTTCTGTTCGTGGTCCCCGTGACGACCGGTTCCACGTTCTCACCGGTTGACCCGTAGACCTGTAAATAGTCCCCCTCAGGGTTGCCCGCGTAGCGGCGCACCATCAGCGTGGTGTTCACGCCGTTCGAGGTGCCCTCCGGCACGACGTAATCCACCGACAGGCGCGTGAACCAGTGTCCGTGGTATTTTCCGAGCCGCCCGCCCCCCACTTCGACGTCGAGATCATCGTAGTTGCGGCGGCGGTAATTAACCGACGCGACCAGGGTCGTTCGGAAGGGCTGGAAATACTCCAGGGTCACGGCGTGGCGGGGGAGGAAATGGTGGTCGGGTGACAGGGCGTACCGGGCGTTTCCGTAGCCCGTGCCCGGCAGGTCGAAGTACGTGTTCAGCCCGAGCGCGCTGTCCCGGGTGTCCCCCCGTTCCTCACGATGGACCGTGAGCAGGGCCTGGCCCCATTCCCCGACGCCGCCGGCCTCCGCCCGGTAGTACCACCAGGTGGAACGGCCGCGTGATCGATCGACGATTCCCGAGCGCACCCGCACCCGCCGGCTGGTGCGGGGAGGGATCTGGACCTCCGCCTCACCGGGCTGAATCGACGTTTCCTCCGGGGGGAGGGAGACGACCGCGGCGGTGTCCGCGCGGGCGGAGGTAACCGCCAGCCCAGCGATGAGAATCAGGGCCGCGTGGATGGGAAATCGTTTCATCATCGTAAACTCCATTTTAGTTTGCTCCGGGGCGCGGGGCCTTTCGGCCCGCTCCGCGGGGGTGAAGCGAGGCTAATCCTGACAGATCTCTAAGTACGTTCGATGACGTCGATCATACTTTCGTCAGCGTAAAACAATACACTCTGAGCCGTTTTCCGATGACGGCAGCGCCCCCGGGAGGCTGCATCGGCTCCCGGACGATTCCGCCGACTGGCAGGTGAAGCCGCCGTGTGGCTGGTTCAGTATTATGGGGTGATTCACCGCGCGGCCTGGTACCTGAGCGTCACCGTCAGCCTGGTGGTGCTGTTCTTTCTGGTCGTGGCCATCGGGGTTCGGGTCTGGCGGGACCGGATGGATGAACGTCACCGGCGCCTCCTGAAGCGGTGGAAGCAGCGCTTCGTCGGCGGGTTCGAGCAATCCATCCCCGACGACGGGACACCGTCCGCTCGTGAGCTGGCAGCGGCCCCGTTCGTGGAGCAGCGGCTGGCCCTTCGGGCCTGGCTGGAACGGCTGGACGAATCCCCGCCGGAGGAGCGAACCCGCCTGGTCCGACTGGCCCGGCGGCTGGGACTGGCCGGCGCGGCCCGGGAACACCTGTCGGGAACCCTCGAGGATCAGCTTCTGGCCTGTCGGGTTCTGGGGTACGTCCACGGGACCGAGCGGGAAGAATCCCGGGGCTCCAGCCGGGAAAAACTGGAGTATTTTCGGAACGACGCGAATCCCTACCTGAGTCTGGCGGCCCACGAGGCGCTCATCCGGCGGGATCCACGGCGGTATCTTCCCGAGTTTCTGGACGACCTTCGTGAGACCCGTGAGGTCCACCACCACATGGCCGCGCGGATGTTCGAACGCCTGGACGACGTGGATCTGTCGGATCCGCTGGTGAGGTTCATGCGGGAGGCCGACCTCACCGATCAAGCGTGGATGATTCTTCTGCTGAAGTTCGTGGACCCGAAGGACTACCGGGGGTACCTGGGGGAAATCCTGGCAGCGTCCGACCACGCCGAACTGCGCGCCCGGGCCCTTCGACTCGTGCGGTGGACCGGGGGCACGCGGCATAAACGCCTCGTCCTCGACGCCCTCGAAGACGAGGCGTGGTTCGTTCGCCTGCAGGCGGCGATCACGCTGGGAGAGATCGGGGGTCCGGAGGATGCCCCCGCGTTGGTTCCCCTGCTCGAGGACCGGGAGTGGTGGGTGCGCTACCGGGCCGCGCAGGCCCTGCGGCGGCTGAGCGAGTCGACGATGGGCGATCTTAAAAAGCTCCGGGGCGAAATGACGGACGACTACGCCCGGGACATCCTGACCCAGGTGATGGCCGAATGACGTTCCCCCTCCCGTCGCTCTTCGTCGGGCTCGACGTGCTGTTTTTGGCCGTCTTTCTCGTGGTCAACGTCGTGTATCTCCTGATGGATCTTTTGGCGGCGACCTTCATGCTCCGCCGAGACTACGCCCACCCCGGGGAGAACCGGCTGGCCGAACCGGCCAACCAGCCGGGCATCACGGTGGTCGTGCCCGCCTACAACGAGCAGGACATCGTGGAAGACACGGTCTGGTCGCTTCTGAAATTGAATTACAGCGCCTTCGAGGTCCTCGGCGTCGACGACGGTTCAACCGACGACACCCTCCCGATCCTCGAGGAAACATTCGACCTCGAGCCGGTGCCGGACGTCTACCGTGAACAGCTTGGCACCGAGCCGGTCCGTGAAATTTATCGTTCGAAACGGCACGAGAACCTCCGGGTCATCAGCAAGGAGAACGGGAAGAAGTTCGACGCGCTCAACGCCGGCATCAACGCGGCCCGATATCCCCTCGTGTCCACCATCGACGCGGATTCCGTGCTGGAACCGGACAGCCTGCGCCGGGCGGCGGAAATGTTCGTGCGCTACCCCGAGATGGTGGCCGTGGGCGGCTCGGTGCGGGTGCTGAACATCTGCACCGTCGAGGAGGGGGAGATCCGGGACATCCGGGTTCCCCGCAACCCGTGGCTGCTGTTCCAGACCGTGGAATACCTCCGATCGTTTCTCTTCGGACGGGTGGGTTTCAACTACGTGAACGGCCTGATGATCATCTCGGGGGCTTTCGGCGTGTTTCGCCGGGACGCTCTGCTGAAGATCGGAGGCTACAAGGACACGTTCGCCAACGACATGGAGACGGTCGTGCGGCTGCACCGTCACTTCACGGAGAAGGACGAACCCTACAAGATCTGGTCCATCCCGGAGCCGGTCTGCTGGACCGAGGTGCCCGACAACCTGCGTGACTTCTACAACCAGCGGGTGGTCTGGCAGAAGGGGATCGCGGAGAGTTTGACCTGGAACCGAAAACTGGCGTTCCGGGGCAGCGGGGCCGGCTGGTTCGGTTACCCGTACATGGCCTTCATGGAGGGCCTGTCGGTCCCCCTGGAGATTGCGGGTTACCTGTACATGATCGGCGGGTATGCGGCGGGCATCGTGGCCGCACCGGTGCTGATGCTGTTTCTTTGGGTGGCCATCGGGCTGGGGACCGTGCACTCGGTGGTCTCGATGGTGCTGGAGGAGAGTCACTTCCGGCAGTTTCCCGGACGGGGCCACATTCTGCCGCTCTTCCTGACGGCCATCGTGGAGAATTTCGGCTACCGTCAGTTCAACACCCTCTGTCGGGCCGTGGGGCTGGGGCAGTGGCTTCTGGAGGCCCGGCGGGACCCCGGAAACGCGCTCCCGGAGGAAACCGAACGAACGAAGCCGTCGGTGTCGACCGAACCTCCACCCGATCCCGCACCGTCCGCGGCGACCTCCACGTCCTCCGCGGACTGACCGGTTCCAGGCCGCCTAGGCCGCCCGTCGGGTAGCGGGGGCGTCCGGGTTCTCGTCCGTGGTGCGTCCGTCGGGTCCGTCGCGATCCTTTTGGGCCGCCAGGTAGTCGCTCGCCGCGTGGACCCCGAAACTCAGGGAGAGCAGCCCCCAGAGAAGGGCGGGACCCACCCCCAGTTCCACCGCGCCCGGCAGGAGAAGCGCCAGCGGGGCCGCCAGCAGCGGCGCGCCGAACAGCGTCACGATGCCGATCGCGGTCAGCCGTGCACGTCGACCGTTATTGGACTCCATCGTTTTCACCTCCCGAACCGCCCTGATTCCTCGTCGTGGTGCCGGACACGAAGTATGTTTCAATCGAGTGCTTGATATGAATATACAATCTACTATTACTATTTCAAGTATAAAGTGTGTGAATTTGAAATAGGCGGCGAGGGTCGTTATACTGACGAACCAGAAAGGAGGAATCCGAACGTGGCGACCGACCCGTCCTCGGGGCGCACCTACAATCAGTTCTGCGCGCTGGCCCGATCCCTGGACGTGCTGGGCAAGCGCTGGACCCTGCTGATCATCCGGGAGCTGCTGTCGGGCCCCAAGCGCTACACCGACCTTCAGGAGGGGCTTCCGGGCATCGGGACCAACCTGCTTTCCTCCCGCCTGAAAATGCTCCAGCAACAGTCCGTGATCGAGCAGACGACCCTGCCCCCCCCGGCGGCGTCCGACGTCTACCGGCTCACCGAGAAGGGGGAGGCGCTGCGGCCGGTGATCCGCGAGCTTCAGAAGTGGGGTCTCGGCATGCTCGAGGAACCGGGCGAGGAGGACTACTTTCACCCTCGCTGGGCCCTGAGCGGCATGCTTGCGGCGTTCGTTCCGGAGCGTGCGGAGGGGATTCACCGGGTTTACGAGTTCCATATCGAGGACGAGATCTTCCATATTACGGTGGACGACGGAACGATCGACGGCGAGCAGGGAGCGGCGGAGGCTCCCGACGTGATTATCGACCAGGACGCCGAGACGTTCCTGGACCTCGCGACGCAGTCCCTCGACCCCCAGCAGGCCCTCGAGAGTGGGCGAGTGGAGCTGCGCGGGGACCTCGAGGACCAGGACGTCCTCGAGGGCTTCGAGGAGTTCTTGAGCTTCTTCGAGCTTCCCGCCTACACGGAGAACCGATGACTCGCCGACTGGATCTCTCCCGGGTCGCCGGGGGCGGCAGCCGGACCGCCGGGAAGGTTTCTTTTGCGTTTTCACCCGAGGACCTCGAGGGTCTGAGGGACACCGACGTCCTGATCGAGGCACCCCTCCCCCCCGACACACGAGCTCGACTGAGCCGAGAGAAGGACCGTCTGAGCCTCGAGTTCCAACATCCCGATCTCGGACTGCAGCACTGCGGGCTGGACCTTTCCGGCCTCGAGGGTCACGCGGTGTACGAGTGCGAGGTCCTCTGGAACCTCGAACGCGTGGTTC
This sequence comes from uncultured bacterium, assembly GCA_964510695.1. Lineage (GTDB taxonomy): Bacteria > T1Sed10-126 > T1Sed10-126 > T1Sed10-126 > CAZEBV01 > CAZEBV01. Next base: position 12,547 of record CAZEBV010000002.1, on the reverse strand, counting down.
TGAAGCTGACGCCCTCGCCGGAGGACGACGATCCGAAAACGCGGACGGGCCGGGCTGGGGAGGCGTCCTGACCTCTCCGCCCGCGTCTAGGGCTCCCCGGCGGAACCGCGTGTTTCCGAGCGGGGAAGCGGACAGCGCTCGCACGCACGCTCCAGGCGAAAATTAAGGCAGCAGGTCGTGCGGGACCAGGACGGGTCCTTCGACCGGTCGCAGGCCCGGAGCATCGCTTCCCGAAGGGAGGACGTGAGGACGTCGGCGCCCACGGTGCCCTCCAGCACGCGAAGGTCCTCCTGCAGGGCCGGCACCGACAGCGGCCCACCACGGTGCCGGGCCAGAAACAGCGTCAGCACGTGTTCGACGTTTTCGATCAGGACCCGCGCCGGCAGGTCCGAAACCGCCGATAGAACCCGGAACATGGGACCGAATAGATCCTCCATCACCCGCCGGAGGGTCCGAATCCGGACGGTCCAACTCAGGGGGGACTCGGACGGGTCCCCGTGGATTTCGGTCTGCAGTCCCCACTCGTAACCGGCTTTTCCCGCCTCGTGGTGCTGGTAGAGAAGCCGGCGGG
>CAZEBV010000002.1:0-11966 GCA_964510695.1 uncultured bacterium | reverse complement strand
GTGAACCCCGAGGTCGTAACACGCGGTCAGGACGCCCTTGAGGAGGGGATGCATCAGGTGGTAGCTCCACCGTGAAGCCGCCACGTGTTGATCCGACGCCCCCATGGCTTCACCGTAGTTCTCGAGGAAAGTCCACATCGCGGCGGGCTCCAGCAGATCGACGTGGCGCACCTCGAACGTCACGTCCTCCGCCCGATCCCCGTGGATCGAAAAACGGTTCCGGAGCCGCTTCAGGGGTCCGGGGGCTTTCCCGTTCACGGGGAGTCCCCCCCGGCCTCGGCCGGACTCGAGGCGGAACGGGCGCCGGGATCCGGGGGAAAAAACAGGTGAGGACGTCCGGTGGTCGGATGCCGTTCGACGATCGCCGGTCGGTCGAACACCGATTCCACGGTGCCCGAGGTGAGCACCGCGTCCGGTGGGCCCTGTTCCACCACGGTTCCGTCCTGAAGCAGGATAATCCGGTCGCAGTACTGCGCCGCCAGGTTGAGGTCGTGGAGGGCCAGGGTCACGGTTTCCCCCAGGCCCGCCAGAAGGTCCATGAGGGCCATGCGGTGCTTGACGTCGAGGTGGTTGGTCGGTTCGTCCAGGAGCAGCAGATCGGCCTGCTGGGCCAGACAGCGGGCGATCAGGACCCGCTGCTTCTCCCCGCCGGAGAGGGTCCGGTAGCTTCGCTGCGCGAACGGTTCCATTCCCACATCGGCCAGGGCGTCCTCCACGATGGCTCGGTCCTCGGGGCTCTCCGGGTCGATCCAGTTTTTATGGGGAGCCCGTCCCATGCCCACGATTTCCCGGACCGAAAAGTCGAAGTCGACCGACGCTTCCTGGCCGATGCAGCCCACCCGGCGGGCGATCTCCCGTCGGGCGTACCGTTCGAGGGGACGACCGAACAGCTGGACCTCCCCCTCGGTGGGCGAGAGCAGCCCGATCATGCACCGAAGGGTCGTTGACTTTCCACTTCCGTTGGGCCCGAGAAGACCCACTATGTCCCCTCGTTCGACGTGAAGGGACACGTCCCGGAGAATCCGGGTCCCGTCCGTTTCGTACCCGACCGACCGCATCCGGACCGTCACGCGGGTTCCCCTCCGAACGCGTACTCCCGACGGCGCATCAGCCAGATGAAGAACGGCCCCCCGGTGATCGCCGTCAGGATTCCGATCGGAAGTTCCTGGGGGGCCATGACCGTCCGGGCCGCCACGTCGACCCAGACCAGAAAAATGGCCCCGACCAGGGCGGCCACGGGAACCAGGCGGCGGTGGTCGGCCCCCAGCATCATCCGAACCACGTGAGGAACGATCAACCCGACGAACCCGATGGCGCCGCTGACGGCCACCAGCACCCCGGTCAGGAGGGTGCTGTGGAGAAGCAGGAATTTCCGGAACCGTGCCACGTCCAGCCCGAGGCCCCTCGCCGCCTCGTCACCCATCAGCATGACGTTGAGGGATCGTGCCCGGGCCGCCAGCACGACGATCCCCGGGATGACCACCAGGGCCGGCACGGGCAGGGCCGACCATTCGGCCCCCGACAGGCTGCCCATGATCCAGAAGTACACTTCGGCCACGCCCGTGTCCCGGGGGGCCACGAAGAGAATAAAACTGGTCAGCGCCGAGAGAATGGCCGACATGGCGATGCCGGCGAGCAGCAGACGGACCACCGGAACCCGGTGGCCCTCACGCGCCAGGAGAAAGACCGCCATGAGGGTAGCGAAGGCCCCCAGGCAGGCGGCGGCGGAGAGGGCCGCCGTCCCCAGGACCCCCAGCACGCCGAAGACGATCACCAGGGAGGCTCCCACGGACGCGCCGGAGGAAATGCCGAGGATGTAGGGGTCGGCCAGCGGGTTTCGTACCAGTGCCTGGAGGGCCGTTCCCACCACGCTCAGGCCGGCGCCGACCAGAACCGCCAGCAGCACGCGGGGAAGACGAATCCGCCAGACGATCGACCTCGTGGACGCCGAACCCTCGAAGGAGACCCAGTTCCCCGCGACGGGCAGCGGTTCCACCAGCACCGTCACGACGGTGCCGGGCGGAATCGTGACGGGGCCGACCGTGACGGAGATCCCCACCGAAAGGACCAGCAGCAGGCCCAGGAGGACCGAGAGGGACGTGCGGTAGACTGAGTTCACGGCGTCCCCGGTTCAGCGAGCCGCCGCTGCGGCGTGATCGGGGTACAGTCCCTCGGCCAGGCGCCGCACCGCGCGGGCGTTGCGGACGCCGGGGAAGGTCGAGGCCAGGGGAAGGGTGACGAAACGGCCCCGTCGGACCGCGGTAACGGTTTCGAGGCCGGGGTGCTGCTTCAGCCGCTGGATTTTGTCCTCGGCCGGGGTGGAACCGTAGCGCATGACCACGAAGACGTCGGGGTTCTCGCGGGCCACCGTCTCCCAGCTGACGGGTCCGTAGTTGTCGGGAATGTCGTCGGCCAGCACGTTCCGGGCGTGCAGGCGTTCCAGGAGGTCGGACACCAGCGAGGGCCCCGATCCGTAGAAGGTGTCCCGGCCCTGATGGTAGACGGCCACCCTCAGGGGGGCACCCTCCCGCGGAACCTCGGACTGCGCGGCGCGGATCCGCGATTGCATTCGCCGGACGAGCGAGTCGGCCTTCGCCTCGACCCGGAAGATCCGGCCGATCGTGCGGATTTCCTCGAAGACGTCGGACAGTTGAACCCGGGTGTCCGCGTACGTGAGGTCCAGGTAGGGCGTGATGCCGAACGAATCGAGCCGCTCCATTGTGGCCGGCCCCTTGGGGGGCGTGAAGGCGCTTCGCCAGCCGTAGACGAAGTCGGGGTCCGCCTCCAGCAGCACCTCGAGCGAGGGATACCGGCCGGAGAGAACCGGCACGGACTCGTACGCTTCGCGAAGCCGGGGAAGGATCGCGTGATCCCGCCAGGCCGTTCCCACCATTCGATCCCGAAGACCCAGCGAGAGGAACAGTTCCGTCCCGTTGTGGTTCATCGTGACGGCGCGTCGGGGCGAGTCCGCGAACCGGAGGGTCCGTCCGGCGTTTTCCACGACCACGACGTCCTCCCCCCCGGACGGCGGCGTCGCCGCCTCGTTGGTGCCGCAGCCCGGCGGGAACACCACCGCCAGAACGAAAAACAGAACCGCCGGAAATCGGCCGGGGTTCATCGGTCCAGCTCGAAGGAGACGGGGACGAGAGTCTGGCTGGTTACCGGCTCGCCGTCCTCCCGTGCCGACACGAACTCCCATCGCCGCACGGCTTTTCGGGCGGCCCGGTCCAGCCGGGGATGCCCGGAGCTTTCGTAAACGTCCACCTGCCGGGGGTACCCGTCCGGTCCGATCGTCACGAGCAGCCGGACGGTACCCTCCTCCCCGTACACGCGGGCTTTCGTGGGGTAGCGGGGAGGCGGGTTGCGGCGGTAATCGACGTCCTGGACCCACCGGACGCCGGCGTCCCGGGCGGCCCGGGGCGCCGAGGAGGGTGAGGATTGTCGGTCCGACGGGGACGGCTCGGAAGGCTCCGGGCTCGACGGGGAATCGGACTCGATCGAGGTGTCGGCCTTTGTCCGGGAGGGTTGTTCCGGGGATTCGGAGGTCGGCTCGGTTTTCGCCAGATCCCGGCCGTCGTCCGAGGGGGGTTCGGGTCGGGGGGGGTCCTCGGATGTTTCGTGGTCCGTCGGTGTCGGCGTAGGCCGGGTCGAGGCGGCGAACACCATCTCCACGCTGCTTGACCCGGACCGCACGTCGAACCGGGGAGGACGGAGGGAAGACGTCGACAGCCCCAGCAGGACCAGGCCGTGCAGCAGGGCTGACACGCACAGACATGCCGTAACGCGGATCATGAGTCCGGCCGGACGTTGAAGATCACGTCCTCGATGCCGCTCCGGCGCACCGCGTCCACCGCACGGATGACCTCGGCGTGGGCTGCCTCCCCGTCGGCGTGGATGCGAACCCGCGGGCTCGAACGGCCCTCCCGGAGGGCGTTGAGCCGCTGCTCGAGGTTACCGACGTCGGCTTCCTCGCCGTCGAGGAACAGGGAACCGTCCGCCCGGACCGTGAGGACGATGGCGTCGTCCCGCTGTTGTTCGGGGTTCCCCGTGTGGGCTTCCGCGAGGTTCACCCGCAGGCTCTGCTGGTAGACCATGTTGAGGCTCAGGAGCACGAAGAAACAAAGCAGAAGGAAGATGACGTCAACGAGGGGAACGATGTCAACCCCCCGCCGTTCACGGCGGCTACGCCGACGTCGGGGCCGGGTCTCCTTCACGGGCGGGACCTCCTTTGCCGGACGTTTCGAGGCCGAGTTCCTCGGAGTGAATTTCGAACTCGCGGTGGTATTTCTCCAGCCAGGCCACGTGGCGGTCGGAGAGTGATTCGAAGAGGCTGTGGAAGATCAGACTGGGCATGGCGACGCCCAGCCCCGCCGCGGTCGTGATCAGGGCCTCCGCCAGGCCGGCGCCGACGGCCGCGGGGTCCGGCGCCCCGCTCATGCCGATTACGTTGAAGGACTGGATGATGCCGATCACGGTGCCGAAGATGCCCAGCAGAGGAGCCAGCGCCACGATGGTGTCCAACACGCCGAGGTAGGCTCGTGTGCGGTCGAAGGTCCGGTCGATCTCCAGCTCCAGCGCCTCGTGGAGGGCGTGCATGTGGGGATCGTCGGTGTGTCCGAGGGCACGGACCATGGATTGAAGCACCGGGTTGGCCGCCTGCTCCGCCATCGATCGGGCCTTCTCCAGGTCCCCCTCGTGGATGGTTTTGAAGAACCGGTCGATTTCCCCGCGGTCGAGTCGCCGCCGTTCGGCCCACCAGAACCACAGCCGCTCGACGATGACGCCCAGGGCGATGACCGAGCAGACCAGCAGCAGATACATCACCGGACCGCCGTGCTCGAACCAGGCTGGCATCAGGGACACGTCCTAGAAGCGGTACGTGTAATCGATCCGAAGGTTGATGGGGGTGCCGAGGTTCTCGTAGACGAAGTCGCCGCCGCCCACGGCGTCCCCCGAGTCGATCTGCGTAGCGTATTCCTCGTCGAAGACGTTCTCGAGCCGGGCCTTCAGGCGGTGCCGGTTCTCCCGGTCGAGGTGGTAGAAACCGGAGAGGTCCGTCACCGTGTAGTCACCGTAGTTGATTCGGGTACCGGCGGGCTGGTTCCAGATTTTCCCCACCCAGAGTGTCGTCAGTCCCAGCCCGTAGCGGCCGCGGGGCTCCTCGTAATTCAGTTTCGTCTTGTAGAACTGCTCGGGGACGGCGTTGATCTGCCGGGAGCTTCCGCTGGGGGTCGCGTCCGAGTACGTTCCGTTGACCTTCAAGGTCCACTGCGGGGTGAGGTGGACGTCCAGCTGGCCCTCGACGCCCTGGACCTCCACGGTGGCCGAGACGTTCTCGAATTGACCGGAACCACCCACCTGGATCAGGTCCTCGACCTCCCGGTAAAACGCGGTGGTGCTCCAGCTGAGCGGCCAGCCCGACAGCCGGGTGCTGCCCCCGAGGCCCAGTTCGCTGTTGAAGCTTTCCTCGGGCTTCAGGTTCGGGTTGCCCAGGCCGAACTGGTTGTCGAATAGTTCGAACCCGGAGGGCAGCCGGAACGCCGTGCCGGAGCGTCCCCGAAGGTACCAGCCGTCCCGGAAGAGGTGCCGGAAACTGGCGTTCCAGACGAACTGGTCGCGGGTGAAATCAGCAATGTTGTAGCGTCCCCCGATTGCCAGCTTCGTGTTGGGGGAGAAGGGAAGCCTCGGGCGCACCTGCAGGAAGGGCGCGTAGACGGTTTCCTTGTCGGTTTCGAACCCGAGGACCCGATCGTGGCCCTCGTACTGCTGGACGTCCAGGCCGCCGAGGACCTGAGACCCCTCCGGCAGCGTGTGGCGGCCCAGGACGTTGATCCCGTAGTCGTCGAAGCCCCATTCGTCCCGGTCGTTGACGACCTGGAGGCTGCCGGTGTCGGTGATCGCTACCCGGGTGAAGTCGGTCCACCAGCCGTGGTAGTAGGCCTTCACGAAGTAGGAGAAGTCGGAACTCACCCGGTCGTCCCACTTCAGGCTGACGATGGTTTGTTCGCGGTCGTTCAGGGCGTTCTGGAACTGGTTGAACGGCCGGGCGAAATCCGCCTCAACGCTGTTGTTGTGGACCCGGAGGCTCAGCCGGTCGCCGTCCCCGAAGTCCTGCTGGAGCTTCAGGCCCACGTTCGTCCGGTTGAATTTTCGATCCGTCCGGGTGGCGGTGGTCTCGTAGGCGTCGTCCCGGAAGGGCTCGAATCCCTCGGACTGATCGTGGTTTCCGAACGCAAGGAGTTTCGTGCCCTGCCGATTGCCCTCCGTGACGTGGGTGTGAACGTTTCGTTCGTTCAGCGATCCGACCCCGACCCCGGCCTCTCCGCGGCGGTCTTGTTGGGGTCGCCTGGTAATGATGTTGATCACGCCGCTGATGGCCTGGGTCCCGTAGAACAGCCCCTGGCCGCCCTTGAGCACCTCGATGCGATCGATCATGTGGACGCTGATGCTGTCGAGGATCGTGCTGGACGAGAACAGCCGGTTGTTGAAGCGAACGCCGTCCAGCATCCAGAGCACGTCCGCCGTGCGCCCTCCCTGAACCGACACGTCCGCGTAATCGGCCCGCCCGTTCTTCGGGGCCACGAAGGCCCCCGGAGCCAGCATCTGAAGGGCCTGGTTGACGTCGGTGTGCCCGGTCCGACGGATCTGTTCGGCGGTGATGACCTCGACGTCGTAGCCGTACTCGGCCAGTTCTGAGGACAGCTGACGTTCGAGCGACCGGGCCCGCACCTCGACCTCGGAAAGCTCACGGGGTTCGGTGTCGGCCCCGGCGGACGTAAACGCTGGCAGGAGGCCGGTCAGGATCAGCACCAGACAAACGGCCCGGCGGACGTTCCCGGTGACATTCACGGCGGATTCTCCCCGAATGACGTTATAAATTACAAATATTTTGCAAAGAAGACCGGAGTGTAGAAGAGCCCGGGGAGTGAATCAAGCCTTTAATCCGGTTCATTTCGAGAAAATTCGGAAACAAGCCGAAAGGGCTTTTACAACAAATAACACTCGTTCTCAATCTTGGGAAGCTCGCCTCCTGCGGGAACGGAGGGGGCTTTTGTCTTTCGCCCGGGGGACGAATCGGTGCCTGGAGGCGGGGGATCACACCGCGGATGGGACCGTCCACCGACGCCGGGGTCCACCGACTTCGAGCCGCGCTGAAAGCTGGCATAATGTGACGTTCCTCGATCCCGCCGTTCCAGGAGGTTTTCCATGGGCGAAGAACCCCGCGGGAACGTGACGTCGTTTCCCGTGCTTCAGTTCGAGCCCGACGAGGGGCGCGTCCTGCTGAAGGACGGCAGGACGGCCCGGATTCGCCGCGCGGATGAATCCGATCGTGGCCGGGTGGTCCAGCTTCTTCGGTCGGTCTCGGACCGAAGCCGCTTCCAGCGGTTTTTCGGCGGGGGACGAAACGTCGACACCATGGCCGACAACCTCCTGCAGGTCGGGAATCCACGGGAGCGGCTGACGCTGATCGTGCTGCACGGTCCTCCCGGGGATCCCGAGATCATCGGGCTGGGAAGTTACGTTCGCCAGGAGGACGACCCCGGGACGGCCGAACCGGCCTTTCTGGTGCGGGACGATCAGCAGGGGCGGGGCATCGGCACCCTCCTGCTGGAGCGACTCGCCCTGATGGCCGTCCGACAGGGGATCCAGCGGTTCGAGGCTTACACCCTGCCGGACAACGACAGGATGAGAAGCGTCTTTCGTGACAGCGGTTTTCCCGTGGAGACGGCCCCCGGGGGGGACAGTTTTCGGGTTCGCTTCCCCCTCGATCCGAACGAATCGATGGTTCTCAAATCCGAGATGCGGGACCAGGTCGCCACGGTGGCCTCGCTTCGTCCGATGTTCGAACCGCGCGGGGTGGCCGTTATCGGGGCGTCCCGGGACCCGGAGAGCATCGGCCATCGGGTGCTGGTCTCGCTGGTGGACGCGGGCTTCCATGGCTCCGTCTACGCCGTGAACCCCGCCGCGGACGCCGTGGCCTCGTGTCCGGCCTACGATTCGGTGCTCGAGGTGGAGGACCCGGTGGACCTGGCGGTGGTCGCCGTTCCACCCCCTGCCGTGGAGTCCGTCGTGGAGGAATGTCACGAGGCGGGCGTTCGGTCGCTGATCGTTCTCACCGCCGGCTACTCCGAAACCGGGCCGGAGGGGGCGGCCCGGCAGCGGTCGCTTCGTGACCGAATTTTCGGCCATGGTATGCGCATGGTCGGACCCAACTGTCTGGGCCTGATCAACACCGACCCCGACGTTCGGTTGAACGCCAGTTTTGCTCCGTTTTTCCCCCGGTCGGGCAACCTGGCCATGGCCTCCCAGAGCGGAGCCCTCGGGGTCGCGGTCCTCGACTACGCAACGAGCCGCGGGATGGGGTTCTCCTCCTTCGTGAGCGTGGGCAACAAGGCGGACGTCTCCGGCAACGACCTGCTTCAATACTGGGAGGAGGACGGGAACACCGAGGTCATCCTCCTTTACCTCGAATCCTTCGGGAACCCCCGGCGCTTTGCCCGGCTGGCGCGACGGGTGGGGCTCAAGAAGCCGATCGTCGTGGTCAAGGGGGGACGAACGGAAGCCGGGCGTCGGGCGGCGAGTTCTCACACCGCGGCCCTCGCATCCTCGTCGGTCGCCGTCGAGGCCCTTTTCGAGCAGACCGGCATCATTCCCGCGGACTCCCTGGAAGGGATGTTCCACGTCGCCCGACTGCTCTCCAGCCAGCCCCTTCCGGAGGGTCCCCGTGTGGCGATCGTCACCAACTCCGGGGGGCCGGGGATCCTGACCACCGACGCCTGTGAGGCCGCCGGGCTGGAGCTCGCGGAATTTGGTCCCCCGGTTCGGGAGACCCTGGACGACCTTCTTGCCGACGCGGCGAGCCTCGATAACCCCGTGGACATGGTCGCCGCGGCCGGGCCGAAGGAGTATCGGGGGGTGCTGGAGGCCGTCCTGAGGGACGGGAACGTGGACGCGGTGGTGGTTATCTACACGCCGCTGGCCCTGGCCGGTCCCGAGGACATCGCGCGCGCCGTCGAGGAGGGGGTCGAAGCCGGATGGACCGCGGCCGACCGGAAGAAGCCGGTCGCCGGCGTTTTTATCGAACCCGAGGATGAACGAACCGAGCTGAGCACCGGGGATGGTCGCATTCCCACCTACCGGTTTCCCGAGGATGCCGCCCGGGCCCTGGGTCATGCTCGGCGGTACGGCACCTGGCGGCGAAACTACCGTGAGGACCCTCCACGCATGCCCCGGCCGGACCGTTTTGACCCGGATCAGGCCCGGACGATCTGCCGCACCCGGGCCGAGGAGACCCCCGGCTGGCTGGGTCTGGAGGACACCCGGGCCCTGCTGGAGGCCGTGGGGGTGCCGATGGCCGAAGCCCACCTGACGGGTTCCCCCGACGAGGCGGTCGAGGCGGCCCGGTCCCTCGGCTATCCCGTGGTCGTGAAGATGTCCTCCACGACGCTGGTCCACAAGACCGAATGGGAGGGGATCGAGCTGGACGTGGAGACCGACGAGGAGGTGCGTGCGGCCTACGGGGCCGTCACCGGACGCCTCGAGGAGGCCGGCCGGATGGATGAACTGGAAGGCATCGCCGTGCAGAAGCAGATTGACCGCGGCACCGAGCTGATGGTGGGCATGACGGAGGACGAGACCTTCGGTCCGCTGGTGACGTTCGGGCTGGGGGGTATTTACGTGGAGATCCTGGAGGACGTCGCCGTCCGGATAGCCCCCCTGACGGACCAGGACGTCGAGGCCATGCTGAACGGAATCAGGGGGCGTGATCTCCTGGACGGCTACCGCGGACACCCCCCCGCTGACCGGGAGGCTCTGAAGGATTTTTTGCTCCGTGTGTCTCGACTGGTGGAGAACGTGCCCGAGATCGTGGAGATCGACATGAACCCTCTCAAGGCCCTTCCACCCGGGGAAGGCTACAGGGTTCTTGACGCCCGCGTGCGGGTGGCTCCCGCCGGGAGGGCAAGCCGGGGATGACCCGCCCGGGGGTCCAGGGCTTTCCCGCGGCGGGGGCGATTCACGACCCGCACCGGGAGGGCGCACCCAACAAACGGGCGCACCGTCGCGGGGATCGACCGCGGCTTGGGTAAATACGTCGGGGCCGACTGGGCGGGCGAGGGCTGGCTGAGCGTCACGCTCTCCGGCGACGAGGGGGAGGCGCCACGCCCGGCGTTTCACGCGTCCATCCTCAACCTCTGGCTGGACCATCGTGGCGCGGATCGGATCCTGATCGACATTCCCATCGGCCTTCCCGAGGCGGACACGCGCGCCTGTGACGATCAGGCCAAAAAACTCATGGGGTCCCGCCACGACTGCGTCTACACGGTCCCGGTGCGGGAGGCCGCCTACCGGCGAACCTACGAGGAGGCGAAGTCGGTCCAGCGGCGGACCGCCCGCGTGGGCCTCTCCACGCAGAGCTGGGGGATTATGCCGCGTGTCCGGGAGGTCGATGTCTTTTTGCGCCACTACCCACGCGCCCGGGGGTTGATCCGTGAAACCCACCCCGAGCTTTGCTTTTTGGCCCTCAAGGGTCAGCGGCTGGTGAGCGCCAGGGGCGATCCGAAGGGGGAGCGGGAACGGCGGAGGGTCCTGGAAGAAGCACTGGCGGATAACCATCGTCCCGTCCGTGATTTTCTCGATCGGCTGCGCGGGGGCAACGAGAACCCCCTCGTCAGTGCCGCCGTGCACGACATCCTGGACGCCATGGTCGCCGCCTACACGGCCGTCCTGCCGGAGGCCCGGCGCACGGTCCTGCCCGTTGGGGAAGCTCCCCGGGACGGGGAGGACCTCCCGATGGAAATCGTTTTGCCCCGTCTTCCGGAGGAACTGATGGACGCCTACCTCGGGGGGTTAAGCGACGACGAGGTTCGATGAGGAAGGGGGATGACCGGCAAAAGGGACGGCGTCAGTCACCGCGTCGTTCTTCGATCACGCCCGTTGCTTCCATCCCGGAGCTCGTTTCGGTAATGCCCTCGCGCAGAATGTCGTGCATGTGAACGGCGCCAACCGGACGGTGGTCCTCGTCCACGATAAAAAGCACCGTAATCTGATGTTCCTCCATGATTTCCAGCGCTTCGACCGCGCGTCGGCTGCCGTCGATCGTGAGGGGGTCCTCGGTCATGACCCTCGTGAGCGTGCTTTCGAAGAAGGCGTCCCCCCGGTCGTCCAGGATGCGCCGCAGGTCCCCGTCCGTCACGCACCCGATAAGCGCGCCGTCGTCGTCCACGACCGCGGTGATGCCGAGTCGTTTTTCGGTCATCTCCAACAGAACGTCCTTCATGGAGACCGTGTGGTCGACCCGGGGGACGTCCTCGCCCTCGTGCATGATGTCCTTCACCCGAAGAAGCAGTCGTTTGCCGAGGCTTCCCTGGGGATGGAACCGGGCGAAATCCCGGCGCTTGAAGTCCCGTACGTCCAGGAGGGCCATGGCCAGGGCGTCCCCGAGGGCCAGGGTCGCCGTGGTGCTGGCCGTGGGAGCCAGGTCCAGCGGCCCGGCCTCCCGTTCGACGGAGGTGTCCAGAACCACGTCGGCGGCCTGTCCGAGGACGCTGTCGGGCTCCCCGGTCAGGGCGATGATGTCGGGACCGATCCTCTCCAGGGGAACCAGGATCGACTGGATCTCGTCGGTGTAGCCGCTGTAGGAGATGGCGAGCACCACGTCCTCCTCACGCACCATGCCCAGGTTGCCGTGAACCCCTTCGGCCGCGTGCATGAAGAAAGAGGACGTGCCGGTGCTGGCGAAGGTGGCGGCCAGTTTGCGGCCGACGTCCCCGGATTTGCCCATGCCCGTGACGACCAGCCGTCCGGTGGCTCGGAGGATCGTTTCAACGGCCTCCACGAACCGTCCGTCCGGTCGAGCGACCATGGCGTCGTCCGCCTCGGCCTCGATCTCGAGGGTCCGCCGGGCGCGGGCCAGGATGCGCTCGGACCGCGAGTCGCCCTCCGCGGCGACCCCGGTGGAATCGGTC
>CAZEBV010000001.1:0-44996 GCA_964510695.1 uncultured bacterium | reverse complement strand
AGGGCCTGGGCACCCAGCCGCTGGGGGAGATCGCCCGGAACGTGCGGCGCTACTGGCTGTATCGGTTCGACGAGGAGGCCTGCGATCAGGGCCTTGCCATCACCTACCGGGACTTCAGCGACACCGGCCGATCGGGGCAGGACCTGGAGGGCGAACGGGAGGTCTCTGAGGGTTTGGACGTGCAGCTGGTGGCGGACCTCCGGGACACGCACACGTTGGCGACGATCGAGCAGCTTGAATTCGCCGATTCGTCCGACATCGCCGCAGGGGAGACGGTGCCATGATGCTCAAAGTGAGCGTGACCGACGACGAGGACCTCCAGATGGCCACGGGCGAGGTCATCCTCGCCGGCCAGACCCGCACGCTGACGCTTCGGCGGGCCCGGGATCCAAGGGTGCTGGACGCGATCCTGGACGATCGGGCCGAGGTCCTTGAGGTCTCTGAGCCGACGGACTGGTTCGAGGACGCCCTCGAGGAGCGCCGAGGGGCCCGCTCCGAGGAGGATGAGGGCGGATATGATAGCGCCAACCCCGTGGACTCGTTACCGTGGCAGACAGCGGTGAAACAGATCGAAAACGGGGAGCACGACGACGCCCTGGACACGATCGAGCAGAAAAGCGATCGGGACTCCGTTCTGAACGCCGTCCAACGGCGGCGCGAAGCCCTCGAGGAGGGTTGATCTGAGTGAGCTCCCAGGCCTCCGACGATGTCGTCATCGAGTTCGAGCAGAACCAGATCCCGATCGGGCAGGCGAACTTCCGCATCCCCCTGATCGTGGGTCAGGGCGGCACCGGCAACGGTCCCACCGACGAATACAACGTCTACAACAGCGTGACCGCCCTCACGGCGGCCTACGATCGCACGAACAACCCCCGCATCGTCCGCTGGGCGGAGTACATGTTCTCGAACGGGGCCTCCCGGGTGGCCGTGCTGAAGGTCAGCGGGCGGGCGCCCTCCAACGGGGAACTTTCGACGGCCCTGGACAACATCGCCGGCGAGGATTTCTTCTACGTGTGCATGACCAGCCGGGAGGGCACCGGGTCCACGCCCGAAGGCGTGGCGGGCGACCGGGCCGACGTGGCCGGATGGTGCGACAGCAACGACCGTTTCTTCCTGGCGACCTCGAACGCCGGCGAGACCGCCACCAGCATCGAGTCCGACCTGAACAACAACCTCCAGTTCGACCAGCTTTATTTTCTGGCCTTCGAGAACGCGGGGGCTAGCCTGGACTCGATCGACCGGCCGGTGGACGCCGCGATGGCCGGGCGTCTGGCCAGCAACTTTCCCGGCTCCCTCAACTTCAAGTTCCAGCAGCTGGAGGGCGTGGGGGCCAGCGACTACACGGCCACGGAAATCAGCACGATCGAGGGGGCAAACGGGGCCGTCTATCTGTCGAAGCTGGGCGAGCCCCAGACGTCCCAGGGCTTCGAGCCCACGGGCGGCTACGCCGACATCGCCATCATCAAGCTGTGGATGAACGCCCGGTTCACCGAGTCGTTTTTCTCCGTCGCCCTGGCCCAGGACAAGATCCCCTACACCGCCCAGGGCGCCGAGCAGGTCCGCCAGACCATCGAGGATGTTCTCCAGGAGGGCGTCGAGGAGCATCTGGTGGCCCGGGACGCGGAGGGCATTCCCGACTACTCCATCAACATCCCCGACATCGCGGACATCTCGGAGAGCGATCGCACCAACCGGGTGCTTCCGGACGTCGAGATCAACACCCGGCTCGCCGGCGCCGTGGACCAGGTCGACTACACCGTCGTCCTTCGAGCCTGATGAGGAGGGTTGATTCATGAGCAAAAAATACCGTCCCGACCAGGTCGTCGTGACCGTCGGGGGCCAGCGCATCACCGGATTCGCCGAGGGCTCCTTCGTGGAGGTCGTCCGAAACGAGGAGGAGTGGGAGAACGTCCCCGACGCCTACGGCGAGGACGTCACCCGCGTACAGTCCCACAACAAAACCGGCGAGATCAGCCTCACCCTCAAGCAGGACAGCCCGTCCCTGGCCTACCTGGTCGGCCTGAACAAATCCGGCGCCCAGGTGCCCGTCAGCGTCAACGACCTCTCCCCGGGGCGCCCCAGCGGCCGGGTCGGTCGGGATGCGTCCGTGGAGCTTCCCGACTTCACCCGCGGCGCCGACCACGAGACCCAGGAAGTCGTGCTGAAGGCCACGAAGATCGAGCCGGCCTAACGGAGGCTGACCGCCGATGTCCCAGGGCACCCGATACGATCGCATCTCTGACGAACCGCGCCACGATGAGGCGAACAACGCCCAGGCCGAGGCCGGGCCCTTCAGCGTCGCCGAGGATGAGACCTTCTACGTCACCGCCTTCACCGCCTCCTACTCGGCCGGGGCCACCGGCACCCTTTCGATCGTCACGGCGTCGGGCACGACGCTCTGGGAGCACGAAATCACCGACTTCGAGCACGTGGCCTTCCCGTGCCCGGTCGAAGTGCCCAAGGGCGAGGACCCCAGCGCCCAGCTGGAGGCCTCCGGCGCCGCGGACAACCTCGGGCGCGTCACCCTTTTCGGCTACCGGGTCCAGGACTACTGATCCACCCACCCCTACTTTCCCCTGGAGGTTCTTCTCATGGCGGATGAGCTTCCGACTGTACCCGAGCAGGTCGACGAGTGGCCCTACGAGTTCGACTGGAAGGGCAGCACCTACCAGATACAGCGGCCCTCGCCCGGGTGGCTTCACGAGCGACTGGACCAGCACCGGGGGCCCGGGGGAGGCCTTCAGACGGCGGCGCTGGTGCAGGATCTTTACGACCAGCTCGTGGTGCCCAGGGAGGGCCCTGAGAACGACACACCTGATTTACGTGGCGCGAACGACGATGAGTCTTGGGAGTACTACAACTTCATCCAGACGTTCGTGGGGACGCACTTCCTTCGCCCTTTGATGCAAGGGAACAGCGGGAGGGGGTAGACCGACTCCGAAGGGAACTCCGGAAGGAAAAGCAGGCCTGGTATCGGCTTTACAGACCGGCGCTTTTCGGACTCATCGACGGGGAGCGTATCACCGCCCCCGGCGGGGCCTCTCTTAAGGAGATCGTGCGGGCGAACGTGGTGATTGACCACTTTCTCGAGACGGAGTCGGTGCAGGCCGTTCTAAAACAGATCGCCGAGGGATGAGCCAGCCATGGCGCTGAGAGACACGACGGTCGCCATCTTCTTCGACGTCGACGGCGAAAAGCAGGTCCGGGACCTGGACGAGGAAATCGAACGAACCGCCGGATCCGCGCAGGAGATGGGAGACGAGGCCGAAGAAGCCGGCGGGGAGATGGAGCAGGCCGGCGAACGCGGTGAGCGGGCCTTTCAGGACACCGCCGCCTCGCTTGGCGACCTCGAGGGCCAGCTGCAGACCATCGGGACGGTTTCTGGCGGGTTATTCGCCGGCGTTGCGGCGGCACAGACCTTCGCGGTGACCCAGCGGGCCCAGCTCGAGGAGGCCGAAACGCGGGTGAGCGCCCTCGGGGGGCGCCTCGGCGATGAGCTGGTGACCCAGGCGGAACGGGTCAGCCAGATCACCGACGACTACGTCTCGGCCGAGCAGGCCCTGCGAGGGCAGGCGGAGCTTCTTTCCCGGGGGATCCCGGTCCAGACGATCGAGCAGGTCACGCCCGCCCTCGCCACGATCGCCACCACGATGGAAGACGACCTGATGACGGTCTTCGACCGGTTCGGAGACCCGCTGAAAGAGGCCGTGGGCGGCTTTGAGGAAATCATCAACGCCGGGCCGATCAGCAAGGAGGTTTTCCTCGAGCAGGCTCAGGCGCTGGGGCTGAACGTCAATACCCTCCAGGATTTTAACGACGAGATGGACGAGTCGATCGCCCGGCAGGCCCTGGCCAACGCCATCCGGATCGAGGCGAACAACCGGCGCCGCGCCGCCGCTGAGATCCAGGGGACCGTGACCGGACGGACCCAGGCGGCCAACAACGCCTTTCAGCGGTTCGCGGGCCTGCTCGGACGGGACGTCTCGGAAGCCTACAAGCGATCCACGGAGGCCGGGCGCTCCTGGCTTTCGTCGCTCAGCGAGCAAAACCCCGAGACCGTGACCGCTGCGGGCAACATGGCGTCCCTCGCCGGCATCTCAGCGGCCGTTGTTTCCATCATCGCCTATTTGCCCAGCGCCATCGGCTCCGTGACCACCGCGCTGGGGGCCGTCAGTGGGGTCTCGCTGGGATGGGCGGCGGCCCTTTTCCTTCTCATCCCCGCGGCGGCCGACCTCATCAGCTGGCTCATCACCGGGAAGCCGCTACTGGTCGACTGGGGGGGTCTATTTCAGGACCTCGATGAGTGGACGGGCGGCTGGCTCACCACGCTTGATCGCCTTTTGTCCCTGGATTTCTTGCCCCTTGAGACCGTGGCGTCGTTTTTCTCGACCGGCCTGGGCGAGAGCGTGTTCCAGGGGATGCTCTCGTTCGCCACCGACGGCGCCTCCGATGGCACGTCCACCGCGGCCTCCAAGACGATCCGCAGCATTCAGCAGCGGGAGTCGGTCAGCCGATCCACGGAAACCCGGGAGATCCTGCAGGAGACCTCGGGCGATGTTGGTCTGGGCGGATCCCCGACCTTCAACATCACCGTCGAGGACCGCTCCAACGGGCAGCGGACCCCCGAGGAAAGCCGCAGCCTGGCCGAGGACCTGGCCGATGAGCTCGAGGATCGCTGGGGCAGTTCACTGGCGGGGGCGTTCTGAATGCCCGAAGTTCGCCTGGGGGACATGCGCCTCCACACGATCGAAAAGGTGGTCCAGCGGGACAACGAGATCCCCGACCAGCCGGTTCAGGAAGGCAAGGACCTCTCTGACGACGTCAACACCAAGCCCCGAATCTTTGACCTTCGTGTCGTGTTCGCCGAGGACACCGAGGAACAGACTCGGGCCAAGCTGGCTCGCCTCAAGCAGCTTCGCCAGTCGAAAGAGCCCGTGCGCTTTACGTCCCCGGAGGACGTGGTGCCCGAGGCCGTGGTCCTCTCGATGCAGGACACCCGGGGCCGGAAGCGGAAGTACGACGTCCGGCTGAAGATCCAGGAGATCATCCGCACCGACGCGGGCAATTCCGAGGAGTCGCGCAACGGCGCCGAGGGCGTCGAGGAGGCCACGAAGGACGGCGGGCAGCGCCCGGACCAGTCCGAGGAGGAGGACGATCAGAACCTCCTCGAAATCCTCGGATCCAACATCTTCTCAGAGGGCACGATCTCGGGGGGCGGCCTCTGATGCAGGACCTTCCCATCGCCCGGGCCCAGTGCGGGGAGGGGCATGGCTTTATGGAGTTTCGCAACACGCCCCGCACGGTTTACGTGCGTAAACTCGACGCCCCCTGGGATGACGTTCCCCACACGACCTTCCGGCCGGTGATGAACTGATGGCCACGGTTTCGGTGCTGAACCTTCCGCCCCGGATCGCGTTTCCCGTGCGCTTTCGCCAGCGGCTGTTCGGGGAGACGACCCGAATTTTCGAGCTCTCCGAGAACAAACACTCGGACACCGCCGAGCTGTCGGTCTTCCGGCCCGGGTCCCGCGACGAGGAGGGGCCCATCCCGGTCTTCCGGGGGCTGCCGCTTCGCCACCGGTCGGCGATCGGGGCTTCCTTCACCGAGAGCGACTACCTCTACTGGGCGGACACGAAGGACGGCGAACCCCGGCCCGTGAATGAGGCGAACCTTCGGGACGGCATCGTACGGGTCAAGGTGCTTCCCAAATGAGCCAGAAGTGGCAGCACAGGATCCGTCTGTCGGCCGGAGACGTCGAGTTGACCCACCCCGAGATCACGATGGGAGGGGTCGTGCGCTTCAGCGAAAGCTGGGACGATGATTTGACGATCATCACCCTCCAGAACCTAAAGGACTCGGTGATCTCCCAGCTGGCCGAGGCGGGCACCGTCACGGTCGAGGCCGGCTACCGGGACGACATCGGGGTGGTCCACCAGGGCGTGATCCGCACCATCCGGACCACCGAGACCCAAGGTGATCGGACGGTCAGCATCCTCGCCGGCACGGGGATCCGGGACCTTCAGGACACCCGGGTCTCCCGCACCTACCGCGGCCAGGTGCGCCCCCGCCAGGTGGTCGAGGACCTGCTGGATCGTGTGCCGGCCGTGGAGGGGGGCACGATCCGCTTCCCCCGGGAGGCCGACTACCCCTCTCTGGCGCTTTCGACCACCGTCTTTCGGGCGCTTCTGCAGGTCGGCCGGGACTGGGACCGCACGGTCTACCTGGACAACCTGACGCTGCACGTGGAGGACGAGGAGCACGCCCCGTCCGACCGGCTGGTCTACCTGAACCCCGGCTCCGGGCTGGTCGGGGTGCCCAAGCGCATCGACCCGCGCTTCCAGATCGACGGCTACACCGCCCGCTCCGTGCTGACCCACCCCATCCGGACCGGCGCCCGGGTCGAGCTGAACCATCCCTCCGTCGAGGGCACCTTCCGGGCCGTTATGGGCAAGCACGACCTCGACGAGTTCCAGACGACCGCGAAGCTGCGGGAGGTAGCCTGAATGGGCGGGCCCGGCGTGGACGTGCGGGAGGTCGTCCATGCGATGCTCTCGGAGACGCACGTGGTCCGCCCAGCCCGCATTGATGCCTACGACCGGGACAACCAGCGGGCGGATGTCGAGCTTCTGGCCCGGGATGAGACCGATCGGGCCCCGATCATCGTGGACTGCCCGGTGGCCACGTTCCGGGCCGGCGGAATCGTCCTGACGCCGCCCTACCAGACGGGCGACGAGGTCCTGCTGGTGTTCTCCGACGAATCCCTCGAGTCTCAGCTGCACGACGGGACGCCCCGGGACGTCGAAATCAACCGCCGGCACGCCCTGGACGACGCCGTGGTCATCCACGGGCTGGTGGATCACTCCACGACCCTGTCCGTCGGGGGCAGCGCGGCCGCGGCCTGCCTGGCGATCGAAGGCACAGACCAGTACGTCCAGCTGGCCCCCTCCGGAGAGGCTGAAGTCAACGTCGACACCGCCATTATCGACGCCGACCGGGTGGAGCTTGGCTCCGGGTCCCTCGAGGCGCTCGTGCAGGAATCCGTGAAGGACGCGCTGAACAGCCACACCCACCCGGGCGATTCGGGCGGGACGACCGGCCCGCCCAACCAGCAGATCATCACCGGATCCGACGTCACCACGGAGACGGAAGCCTCGTGACCCTGCTGATGCCGGCCGATGTGTCCCCGAAGTCGGGGGCCTCGATCGTCGGCTCCGATCGCCTCGAGGTCGAACGGGCCGCCATGCGGATCCTTTACGAGAACCCGCCGGCCGATCGGGTCGACATCGACCACTCCCCCACCATCGCGTCGGGCGCGGACCTGGACGTCACCGTCACGGCCGGCCTGGATTTTGGCACCACGGTCGTCGTCGAGATCGTGGACTCGACCCTCGCCCAGCTGCATCAGCAGACCACCCAGTCAACCGACGCAACCCTCACGTTTACGAACGTCGACACGACGGCCGCCTTCGTTCGGGCCTGGGTGGAGAACGGGTCGAACAATCGGGTCTCTGAACGGGCTGAGCGGCCGCTCACGGTGGGCGACCTCGAGCCGCACCCCAGCCTCCCGTCGTATGGCGAACCCCGCTCCGACCTGGACCGGGCCCTCATTGAGGACGAACGCTTCGACGAGCGAACCGCCCGCCTGGATCAGCTGGCCGGCATCGTGTGGGACCTGTACCGGGGCCATCACGCGGGGTCGGAGGGGGAGTCCGTCTGCCGGAACATCGAGCGTCACATCGACCTGATCGTGGGGCTGGCGTACGGCCGGGACCCGCTGAAGGACGGGGACGTCACGGCGGCGGTGGACGACGGGGACACGGCTCTGTACCCGAGCTCGCATGCCGGGGACTCCCCGATCACGGACCAATGGGTCGACCCGTTCGGGACCTGGTCGACGTCCTCGGGGACCGTGCTTTTTTTCAATTCCCCGGGCGGTAGCCGAGGCCCCGGGGACACGTCCGAAAAGCAGGAGCTTCAGAACAAACGGTCGACCACGGACTTCACCGACCCCGCGAACGAAACCATGACCGTCTACGACGAGACGGCTGAAACTGACGTCACCTACACCACCGACGCCGAGGTGCAGGGTAGGATCGACGAGATTGACCAGATTGTGAATGATTTTAACGACGATTCGGACACCGAGGCCGTCTTTGACGCCCGATACGCCTGGATCGACCGGTATCTGAACCGGGAGGCCGGCCACGAGTTCCAACGCCAGCGCCTCCTGGACGCGGTCCGGGCCACGTCCCGCGAGGACCTGGTCGATACGCTCGTCTCACGGGTGGGATCCTGATGGCCCACGACATCTTCCTGGATCCAAACGGACACATCGTCCACGAGGACCAGGACGCCCACGTAGCCACCGGTCGGGAGGCCACCCGCCATCGGCTTCGGCTGGTGCTGATGTGGCATCTCGAGGAGTGGCGGGGCAACCCGTCCATCGGGATCCCCTACCGGGAGGTCCTGGGGGTCAAGCCGCCCGACCTGGACCTGCTTCGATCGGAGGTCGTGCGCAACGTCGAGGCGGACCCGGCCGTGATCCGGACCGGTGAGTTCGACCTGGCGTTTGACCGGGAGAACCGGGCCGTCTCGATCGAGGGCTCGGCCCTGACGGTGGACGATGAGGAAGTCGTGCTCGCCCAGGAGGTGACCCTCTGATGGCCGACGAGGACGTGGGGGTGACCGACGAGGGCTTCGTGCGCAAACGCTACAACCAGATCCGGGACCGCATGCTCGAGGACGCCCGCTCGATCTTTGGCTCCGACTGGAACCTCACCGAGCGGTCGGTCGTGGGCATGTTCATCCGGGCGGGGGCCTTCGTGTTCTCCCGGGTCTGGGACCGGATGGCCGACGTCTACCAGTCCGCGTACATCCGGCTGGCGGGCGGCGCCGCGCTGGACCTTGCGACCGACTACGCGGGCATCGACCGATTCGACGCCGCCCGGGCCGAGGGGATCGTGACCATCCACGGGACGGCCGGCACCACGATCCCGGCCGGGGAGCGGGTGGGCCAGGCCGACGACCCGGACTTCCCCATCTTCGAGACCCGCCGCGAGCGCACCATCAAGTCGTCGGGCTTCGTGGACGTCTTCGTGGACGCCCTCGAGGCCGGCGCCCAGGGGAACGTCGGCGCCGGGGCGATCACCGACCTGCTCACCACCGTCTCCGGTGTGGACTCGGCGGACAACACGAAGCGCACCCAGACCCTCACGATCGGGGACGATGCGAACACGACCTCGAACAAGTCGATCGCCGTGGGGGAGTCGGGGGCGTACCAGACGGTCTCGGTGGCGGACCTGGAGCATGAGATCCTGCTGAACCAGCTGGTCTTCCTGGTGAACAACCCCTCCGGGGGCGAGCAGTCCTACCGCATCCGGGTCCGCCTGCTCGATGACGACACCGGCGAGGTCATCCAGAACCTCGGGAACCGCTCCTACACGATCGCGGCCGGGACGCACGATTTGACTTTCGGGAACTTCGAGGCCGACGTCCACGACGTGACCACCGTCCGCGTGGAGTTCTTCCTGGAGGCCGACTCGGACGGAGCCCTCGAGTTCGTGGTCGACACCACCGACAATTACGCGAACGGGGCCTGGCACGAGGGGGGCACCGAGCAGACCGGCGAGGACCTCGTGCTGGACATCCGAAACGAGACCCTCGGCGACACCCGGGACGGGCGGGACCGGGAGACGGACGCTCAGCTTCGCCGCCGCTACTTCGATGCGCTGGCGACGTCCGGCGCCGGCACCCTCCCGGCGATCGAGTCGGCGCTGTTGGACGTGGACGGCGTGCGGACGGTGCTTCTGCGGGAGAACACCTCGGATTCGACCGTGAACGGTCTCCCCCCCAAGAGCTTCGAGGCCACCGTGCTGGGCGGCGCCGACGTCGAGGTCGCCCAGGCCATCGTGAACACCAAGCCCGCCGGCATCGAGGACGTCGGGACCACCACCGAGCAGGTGCTGGACGAAAACGACAACGCCCGGATCGGCCACTGGGAACGGCCCACGAAAGTCTTTATCGAGATCGACGTCACCCTCACCACCGACCGGCTGTTTCCGGGGGACGGGCAAACCCAGGTGAAAAACAACCTCATCGAGTACGTCGGGGGCACGGACGTCGACGGGGACGAACAGCCCGGGCTCTCGATCGGGGACGACGTCTGGCTGTCCCGGCTCGTGGGGGCCGCCGTGGCGCCGCCCGGGGTGGTCGACGCCGCCGTCACGGTGGCGAAGGAAGGGAACTCGAAATCCGAGCAGGACATCACGATCGCCTCGGACGAGGTCGCCCGGACGTCCCCGGGCCGGATCTCCGTGACGGTGTCCTAAATGGCCTTCCCAAGCTGGTTCGACGAGCTCATCGGCTTCGTGCGCCAGTCGGATTTTATCCGAAATCTGTCCACGGTCTTCGAGAACGAGGTCGACCGCCTCGAGGACGTCATGGACGAGCTCGAGAACGCCCGGCACATCGACAACGCCGCCCGGGACGCCCTGGACCGCCACGCCGGCAACGTCAACATCGCCCGGGAGAGCGGGGAGGCCGACAGCTCGCTTCGCCAGCGAATCATCCTAGAGATCCTGATTTTGAGCTCGGAGGACACCATCGACGACGTCCAGCGGGCCTTCCTTCCGAAGCACTACCCCGCCTCGAGCCCGGACTGGGACGGGCAAAAAACCGAGGTCGTGGAGAAACACAATATCGGACTTTTTGCGCACTTCTTGCTTCGAGTGGACACGTATTTCATCGGAAACGTACTAAGTATTGCCGAAATCAAGGATCTTATCTCTCGAATCCGCCCGGTCGGGGTCTCCACGGAGCTTGTGTCGGAGGGCGAGTTCGGCTTTGCCGATGTTAATGGGGAGACGTCGGACCCCACCATCAAGGGTTTCAACGACGGCCGGTTTAGCGGGTTCGTCGGAGGAGGCACCTTCTAACTGATGCCCACCGGAAACCAGCGATCGGACTGGCAGCCTGACAACGTCAACGAGCCGGCCGATGCCGACAAGGACTGGGACGTCGACCAAAAACCCCCCGCCAGCTGGTTCAACTGGTTCTTCGAGTCGGTCGTACTGGACCTCGGTGACCTCATCAACGCCATCTTCGTAGACTCGGGGGCTGATACGGGCCGCCTGAAAAACCCCGTCGAGATCGCCACGGGCGGCCTCAGCCGGGTCTACCGCGAGTCCGGCGTCGGGGACTTCGCCATCGCCTACAACGCAGAGTTCGACGCGGCGAACGACGAGTGGCTCGAGATCGACTCGAATGCCGCGACCCCTTCCCTCATCGTCCGCAACCCCTCGCTGTCGGGCATCACGGGTCTGTCCGCGTCGGACCTCGAGCATGAGACCCAGTACCTGAAGCTCGAGGCCGCCTCGATCGCGTCGGGGGTCATCACGTGGCAGCTGGCCGGATCGGAGGTCGGGCTTTTCACGTCCCAGGCCGTCCACCTCCTCCAGTTCGAGGACCGAAGCGGCGACGGCAGCCAGTGGACGATGCGCGAGGACCCCGGCACCGGCGAGCTTGAGGTCGACCACCCCGACTTCGCCTCGCCCATCCTCATCCGGCAGGACGGGCGGATCTCAAACGTGGCCGACGGGACACAGGCCGGCGACGTGGCGACGATCGGGCAGACCGGCGCGGGGCTCACGAAGGTGGGGGAACGGGACGTGAGCGGGGTTTCCGCGGTCGAGTTCGGGGCCAACAGCGCCAGTGGGATCGCCCTGACCGGGGCGCGGCTCTATTACCTCCGGATCGACGGTGAGCAATTCGCGGGGGATGCCGACCCCTACATCCAGTTCAGCAGCGACGGGGGGGCCTCGTACATTACCGCGGACTACGCCTACGAGATGGAACGGGACGTCCTGAACGGCGCCACCAACGAGGAGGTCAACGGGGGGACGGCCTCCCGGATTGACATCACAGACATCGACGTCTCTGGAAATGTCCCTTTCGAGTTCGGGTTTTACTTGGTCAAGTTTCACGATGCCACCCACCGCCCGCGGCTCCGGTCGGACATGGGGCATTTCCTCTCGATTAACGAAAACCTCCCGAAGTTTAGCATGCATTACCGCGGCATCGGAATTCTGGACCAGCTGGTTGCTGCTGACGGGTTCCGGTTCAGCTTCGATGGGGGCGGCGCGGGGTTCACCGGTCTCGTTCGACTCTACGAGGTGGTCTGATTGGGCGGCGTCGAGGTCGGCACGATTGGAAACACCGAGCTTTCAGGAGAGCTTCGCCTGTATGAGGTGACCGGCTGATGGGCAACGGTCAGGCCGCCACCCACGACGAGCCGAAGATCGAGGACGTCGACCCGGAGGAGTGCGAGCAAGGCGAGCTTCAGATGCACATGTACAGCGCCATCGTCCGGTTGTGCCGATGGGCCACGCGCATCGAACGGAAGGTCGACCGTCACCGGGGGGTGCTGGTCGTGGAGACCGCCGACGGCGGCGAGGAGTACGTGGACCTGCAGCCCATTTACCGCACCTACGAGATGGCCAGCGACTTCCATGAGCTCGTCTTCGAGACGGTCCCGCGGCACTTCCGGGGGTGGGTCGCCGACGTGCTGAAGTGGATGAAGCGGCTGACCGCCCTGATGGCGGCCGCGGGCGTGATCTACCTGCTGGTCTGGCTGGCGCCGGTCGACATGGAGTCCGTGCGGGCCTTCATGGAGTTCATCGGGGGGATCACCTGACCGTGTCCTCGACCCGGGACAAGGTGCTCTCGGTCGCCTGCTACGAGTATGAGCGCAACGCGATGGACCGTGCTGCCGACGAGTGCGGCCTGCAGCGCTCGGTGTTCGTTCGGACCATCATGGGCACGGTGATCGAGGCGGCCGGCCTGGGGGAGTTCCACGAGAACGGGCACAAAGAGACCCTGCCGGACGAGGTCCAACAGATCGCCCAGCAGATCGGGCAGGACCTGGACGCCGACTGGTTCACGCGGCGCATCTGGGGGATCGTCACGGCGGCCACCCGGGACGGGGAGGGCGCCATCGACGTCGAGGAGCTCGTCGAGCGCACCGGGGCCCACGAGGCGGCCGTCCGCCAGTCTCTCTGGGAGCTCGAGGCGGAGGGGCGCGTTAGGATCGACAGCGACACGGCGGTTTTGTTAGATGGGGCGTGAGGCACCCGCCGGCTTGGGGAAGTAGGAACCTGCTGCTTGGGGAGTAGGCCATGCTCCGGATCACGGTTGCGAGGTATCAGTATGGCTCCTCCCATACGAGGGGCCTGCTCTTTTTTGGCGGGGACGTCGGGCCCCAGCTGGGCCGGTCCCTGTCCTTCCTGGACGGCGGGCCCACCGACGCCGCCGGCTCCCTCGAGCGAGCCTCGCGGCTGGCCGGTGAGCACCCCCACGTCTACCACACCATCGAGAACCCCTGGAAGGACAACCAGCGCATGGCCAGCTGCATCCCGCGGGGGGTCTATCCCGCCCGGATCCGGCCGGCCGGCGAGTCCGAGAACTACCCCTACCGCCACATCCACCTCGAGGACGTCGAGGACCGAACCTGGATTTTGATTCACGTCGCCAACTACCCCAGCGAGTTGTCTGGGTGCATCGCCCCCGGCATGGGGGCCGGACATCACCCCGACACCGGCGAGGCGGCCGTGTGGAACTCCCGCAAGGCTCACGAGCGCATCATGGGGCGCATCACGGGATCCGAGTTCGACCTCCAGGTGGTCAACGTGGAGCTGGGCACGGATGGCTGACCCGGACCGCCGCCCCGGTTACCTGCAGACCACGACGACCTGGCGCATGGTGAAAGAAATCCCTCCTCCACTGTGGGGGCTGATCGGCGGGACCGTCGCGGTAAGTTTCGGGCTCGGATGGGTTTGGCGGCGGTTCCGGCAGTGATTTACGCGCGTAAAGAGGGGTCCAGATGGTCCATCTGATCGTGAAGTGGACGCTGATCGTGCTGGGGACGATCGGGATGGTCTCGGCCTGTGTTGTCGTGGGCCTCTGGGCGTTTCATCGGTTCATGAAGTCCTTTGATCCGAACGACCGGGAGGGGAGGTTCTGACGCCATGAACATCGCCAGCATGCTGACCGGCGGCGTCGTGGAGGCGTTCGTCGGGGAAGGGGGGCCCGTGGATGAAGTCCTCGAGCGGGTGCTTCCAGAGGATCCGGAGGCCAAGCGCGAGGCGAAGCGGAAGCTGGCCGAGCTTCGCCAGAAGGGGGAGCTCGAGCGACTCGCCAAGACCCACGCCGAGGCGATGGCCCAAACGGACATCAACCTCCAGGAGGCCAAGAGCGAGTCCATGTTCATCGCCGGATGGCGGCCGGCGATCGGGTGGATCTGCGGGACCGCGCTGGCCTACGGGACCGTCCTGTACCCGTTCCTGCTGTTCGCTGTGAAGGTGGGCGGCGTGGAGATCCCCCTCGAGCAGCTCCCGCAGCCGAAGATGGAGACCCTGATGCCCGTCCTGCTCGGGATGCTCGGGCTGGGGGGCATGCGCAGCTGGGAGAAGGGGAAGGGCGTCAACAAGAACCGATGACCCACCAGGTGCGCGTCGAGGTCGCCTTTAATCGGTGCCGGAGGGGCTAACCTCAGAGAGACGACAGGATCAAGAGGAGAACAATAACGCCCCCGACCCCCCAGAAGACCATCGCCACGGTGCTGGTTCTGGCCTGACTCTCCGATAGCGTCTTCGTTTCGGGCTCCTCCTCGGCCGGCGCCGCCTCGAGCTGCTCCCCGCAGTGTTTGCACTTCGAGGCCTCCGCCCGGATTTTCTCAGCACAGGCGGGGCATGGTTTCCGATCGACCGGGTCCGATGCCAGGGCAAAGACGAACCCGATGAGCGGCGAGAACAACAGCGAGATCAGAAAGGCCCGCCAGAAGGCGCCTTCCTTGCTGCTGTAGTAGACCCCGGCGAGGATCGAAAAGAGCACATACATCCCGAAGATGCCCATAAGGTAAATGAGCGCTATGAGTGCGGCGGCGTTGTTCTCCACGATTCTGCCCCCCTTAATTTACGTCGAGATCCACCAGGTTCCAGGTCTTGCCTTCTTGGTGCTGAACGACGCAGTCAAACCGTTTCTGTAGCCTGCGGCCGCCCTCGGTGACGGCCTCGACCGATGAGCTAACACGGTACCGGCCCTTCCCCACTCTCGAAGCATCGTCTTCCATCCCGTCGGGGTACGAGGTCTGGTAGCCATCTTTGAACCAGTCGTCCACGAATTGCCGGCAGACATCCGCGGCCCCGTCGGCGTCAGCTCCCAGATCGACGCGGTCGGCCACAGAAACCATCCAGAGCACAAAGACCAGGCCGGCACAGGCCAGGGCGACGATGCATCCGCAGGCGCCGATGGCCTGGCCGGCACTTGGCCCATCCGATCCGCCGTTAATGGGCTCCCCGCAGTTTGGGCAGGCCTCCGCATTCTCCGAGACGTCCTCGCCGCACTCCGGACACTGGATCAGGGCCATCCCGTCCCCCTCAGTTGATGTACATCCGGGTGATTTTCGTCCCACCCGTCATGCTCACGAACCGACAGCAAAAGATGATGCCCTCCTCCCATCCGTAGGACCTCGGCCGTTCGGCGTCCTTCTGGGCCTTCACGTACCAGGGGTTCGTGGTGATCGTGAACGCCAAATCCTCCTCGGTGAGCCCCATCTGCTCCAGGATGGTTTCGGGGTCCGGATCCTCGGGATTGAACGGGGCCATCATACCGTATCCGCCCCCATCGACTGTTCAAGCGCCTCCACCGCGTCCTCCTGCATCCCGGGCAAAACGTGGCTGTAGGTGTCCATCGTGACCTCGATCCGGGAGTGTCCCAGCCGCTCCTGGACGACCTTCGGGTGGGTCCCATTCCGGAGCATCTGCGTGGCGTGCGTGTGGCGCAGGTCGTGGATCGTGACGTCGGGGACGTCGGCCTGATCGACGACCTTGTTGTGGGACCTCAGCAGGCTTCGAGGGTGGACGGGATTACCCTCCGAGGTCGTATAGACCAGCTCGGAGCGCCCGGCCAGGTCCGGGTGGTTCAAACGCTCCTGAAGCTGGCGCTGTTTCCAGTCCCGAAGCGCCTTTACGTTGGCCTCCATGAGCGCCACAGAGCGCCGGCTGGAGGCGGTCTTCACATCGCCCAACCCCAGCCCCTCGTCGGTGCGCCCCAGCGTCTTACGCACGCTCAGGCTCGCCTCATCCAGCGAGACGTCCTCCCACCGTAGCCCCAGCGCCTCGCCGCGCCGGAGGCCGGTCATCACGAGCGTCAGAAGCACGGGGTAGTACCGCCGGCCCCGGGCGGCTGACAGGTAGCGTTCGATCTGCTCGCCGTCGAGGACCGTGAAATCCGGGTCCGGCTTCGCGGGCGGGGACACGTTCTTCGCCGGGTTGTCCGCGATGATCTCCAGCCGGCAGGCGTTTCGCAGGGCGTTGTGCAGGATCTCGTGCAGGTTCTTCACCGAGCTGGGCGCGAGGTCCTCCAGCCTGTCCTGGTAAAGCGTCTGTAGGTGGTAGGGCGTAAGATCCCCGACCTCCACGTGCCCCAGGGCGGGCAGGATGTGGTTCATGGCCCACTGGCGCTTCTGGTGGGTCTTGGGGCGAATCGCGTCCCTCTCATCCTCCATCCACTTCTGGAGGTACTGCTTCATCGACATCTCGGAGGGCGTCACCAGCGTCCCCGTGCTGATCTCGTGGTTCTTCTGGATCAGCCACGTCGTCGCATCCCCCTCCTCGTCGAAGGTCTTGCTGATCTGCTTTCGGTCCTCGTCCGGCGACGGGACGTCGATGCGGGCACGGTGGACGGTCTTGGTCTTACGCTCGATCTGCTGGATGCTTCCCTTCATGGCGATCACCGAGTCCCACCCGGAAACCCCCACAAAACAGCGCGTAAAAGTGTATAGGCGGTCCCCCGGTTGACGTCAAGGGATATTCGGTTAAGAATAGGAGCAACCTAAATCACTGTGGGAGGAATCTCATGTCAACGGAGTCCACGATGGCCGACGAGATCGACTGGAGCGAAGCCATCCAAGATTACATGGACGAAAACGGTCTCACCCAGGAGGAGCTTGCCGACCAGCTCGACACAGACCAGCCTCGAATTAGCAAGTGGCTCACCGGATACGCCACCCCCTCGAAGCCCTGGCAACGAATCCTGAAACAGGAGCTTGAACTCCAGGGGTAGAACCCCCTTGACATTCCTATTCTGGTAGGAATAATAAGGGTTGAAGTCAGAGGAAGTCGTGACAGATCGTGACAGGCAGGATTCTTTGAAAAGCGGATAGGGCGTTTGAATGGAGCGGGTGAGGGGATTTGAACCCCCGACCTTCTCGTTGGCAACGAGACGGCCGTGTGTTGATCGTTCCTTCTCGTGAAATCAGGAGGATAATCCTACCCCGCTGACGTTTTCCCTTCAAGCGCCCTTCCGTCCTGGAGGGGCACCTGGTGGACACCATCGGCAAGTGGGACATTCGGGGCCGGTCGACGAACGGTTGCGGCTACATCCGGTGCAAGGTCCCCGACCATCCCCAGGCTTCCAAGCATGGCGGGTACGTCTACGAGCACCGCCTGGTCATGGAGGCCGAGTTAGGCCGTTATCTTCGCCCTAACGAGCATGTTCACCACCTGAACGAAGACAAGTCCGACAACCGAATCGAGAACCTGGAAGTCGTCACCGACAGCGTCCACTGCCGGGAGCACAAGTCCACGGGCATCACGTGGGCCGTGCTTCGGTGCCCCTCCTGCGAGGCCATCTTCATCCGACGCCGCCGACAGACCCACCTCGTCAAGCCCAACAAACACACCTACTGCTCCCGGTCGTGTGCCGGAAGCGGGGGCTCGATCGAGGGCGATCACGTGGTCGGCGTCTTCCGGGGCACCCACCGCTACAAGGACTCGCTCGTGACGGAATGTGACACGTCCGGCTCGGCTCCTGAAAAGGAGGCCGCTTTGGGGAGTAGGAACGGTTCGAGAAGCGTAGCTTAACCACTCGGAGGGACGCGCCATGCTCACCATCTACCGATCTCGACTCCTGCCCGGTGAGGAACTGGAGCTGGAGTACGAGGTCGACTATTCCGTTTCGGGCCGCTACAAGCCCGCCCGCAAGAACCCACCGGGCAAGGCCCACCCCGCGCAGTACCCCGAGGTCGAGATTCACTCGGTTGTTCGCACCGGGGAGTGCTCCGGCCTCGAACGCAAGGACGTCACCGAGGACGTCGGGGAGGGCTTCCTGGAGGAAGCACGGGACAAGGCCCTTCGCCGCGAGGAAGAACGCCGGCGGCTGGCGGGTGTTCCGGCATGACCACCGACGCCTACTACCCCGACGACGTCCGCGAGCTTGAGCGCCACGAGGTCGCCCGGCTTTTGAACCGACTCCGGGGGCTGGCCGAGGGGGCCAAGGAAGCCGCGAAGCATGTGGACCGTGGCCGCGGCCATGGCCATGCGAAAGGACTGGACCAGGCCGCCCGGGAAGCCGAGCGGATCGTGCTGGGAGACGACCACGAGGACGAGGACCCGGCCGATCGGGTGGGTGGGACGGCATGAGTCGCCGACGCCGAATCGCC
This sequence comes from uncultured bacterium, assembly GCA_964510695.1. Lineage (GTDB taxonomy): Bacteria > T1Sed10-126 > T1Sed10-126 > T1Sed10-126 > CAZEBV01 > CAZEBV01. The sequence goes on along the minus strand of CAZEBV010000001.1, from coordinate 26,500 downwards.
CGCCAGATGCTCGACGCCTACTTCGACGAGCTCGACCGCCAGATTCGCCAGCGGGCCGATCACCTGGCCGAGCTGGAGGACGAGCACAAGCGGCTTCTGCGGCAGTATCGCCTCTACCAGTACGTCCCCGGGAGCCGCCAGAAGCTCAAGGCGATCAAGCGCCAGATGGAGACCCTCACCACCGAGATCGCCGAGACACACACCCACCTGTATCGGCTCCGTGAGCGCAAGGCCCGAATCCAGAGGAGGGTTCGGTCATGACTCGCACCCTCGGAAACCGGCAGGAGATGACTCACGACGAATGGCTCAGGGCCCGTTCCGGGTCCCCCGACAATCCGCGCATCGGGTCGTCGGACGCCAGCGCGGTCCTCGGGGTGAACCCCTGGAAGTCCGAGTACCAGCTTTGGCTCGAAAAGACGGGCGAGCTGGAGCCCGAGGACCTCAGCGACAACATGGCCGTTCGCGTCGGCACCGAGATCGAGGATGTTATCGCCCGGCTGGCCGCGGAGGAGATGGGCTGGACGATCCAGAACCGCCACCAGGTCCTCCAGCACGAGGAGCATGACTGGATGACCGCCAACGTCGACCGGGAAATCATCGACCACCCCGACGGCGTGGGGGTCCTGGAGGTCAAGAACACCAGCGTCCGGCTGAAGGATGAGTGGTTCGGGTCCGAGGGATCCGAAATCGTACCCGCCCGAACGATCGTCCAGGTGCATCACCAGTGTGCCGTCAAGGGCTACGACCACGCCTGGGTGGCCGCGCTGATCGGGTCCCACGACCTGCAGATCCGGCGAGTCCCCATCGACGACGAGCTGATTGAACGAATCGAGCGGGAGGAACAGGCGTTCGTCCAGAGCGTGATCGACCGAGAGCCCCCCGACGTCGACGGATCGGATGCGGCCCGCGAGCACATCATGGATCGGTTCCCCGACCTCACCAGCCGCGACGAACCGCGGAAAATGGAGGGTGAGGAGGCCGGGGAGATGGCGGAGTTGATCCAGCGATACGACGACGCCAAGGAGCAAAAGGACGAGGCCGAGGATGAGCTGGACGCCATCAAAAACCGGATCATGGAGGTCGCGGGCGAGGACAAAAAAGTCGCCGTGGACGTCCGCGGGGAAACCCGAAAGGTGACCCAGGTGCATCGCGTCTATGAGCGATTCGACAGCAAGCAATTCGAGCAGGATTACCCCGACCTCTACGAGGAGTACCTGCAGGAGCCCACCGAGTCCCGCTATCCGCGCATCTACTGAGAGGAGTGATCGGCATGAGCAACAAGAACACAAAGGCCATCCAGCAAGAAGCCGGCGACGAAACCGGACTGGCGCTCCCCGACAGTCACGACGTCTTCGAGCTGGCGGACCGCGTCGGCGAGCTCAAGAAGTTCGGCGACGTCCTGGTGCAGTCGGGGTTTCTCCCGGACAGCATCAAAAACGCCTCCCAGGCCATCGTCATCATGCTGGAGGGCCGCGAGCTTGGGATTCCGCCCATGCAGGCTTTCCAGAGCATCGACGCCATCAATGGAAACCCCACCACGAAACCGCGCACGATGGTCGCCCTGGCCCTTCAAACGGGCGAGCTGGAGGACTGGCGAATCGAGCGAGAGAGGGACCCGATGCGGGTCACCTGCTACGTCAAGCGGGCCGGTTTCAGTGAGATCACGGAAACATGGACCCTGAACCGGGCGAAGAAGTACAAGACCAAGCAGGACGGGAGCGTGATCCCCCTCACTGAGAAATACAACTGGCGGCAGGATCCGCTCAAGATGCTTGAGTGGCGCTCGATCGGCGGGGCTTTCCGCCAGGCCTTCCCGGACGTCCTCCAGGGCCTATACACCCCGGACGAAGCACAGTCGATGGTTCCCGACGACGTGGAGGAGGTCGACGAGGGGGACGTTGAATACGAGCCCTCCGGGAACGGCGTCGAGAGCCAGATCGAGGACCTCAAAAACATGGGGTCTGAGACCGACGAGGACGCCGCTGAGGAGGATGCGTCCGACGGGGACGCCGAGGCCCCGGACGAGGAGGAGTCCTCCACCAGCGCCCCCGATCTGTTCGAGGAACAGGCCCGCGAGATCGTCGACCAGAACGCCGGTCCCGCACGGGAAGAAATCGGACTCGCCGACGATCCCACGCTTCTGTATCGGGCGCTGTCGATCGAGCAGACCAGCAAGCAGCGCAAGACCGTCATTAAGGCCATCGAGGAACGCCTCTCGGAGATCGTGTCCGGTGAGGCCACCTGCCCCACCGGCAAGGTCCCCTTCGAGTACGAGGAAGACGCTGAGAAGGCCCTCGAACGGGCGAAAGAGGCCCGCGATCGTGGGAACGAGGCCCGCCAGGAGACCCGGTATTACGAGTGCGGCGAGTGCGGCCACTACCACCTGACCTCCCAGGAGGGGGCGGGAGGGACCCCCGAGGAACCCACGGGAGAGCAGGAAGTCGAGGGCGAAACCCCCGAGGAACCCTCCGAGGATCCCGAGACCGTGGACATGAACACGGTCCTCCAGGCGGTCGGGGTCTACATCGACAAGTCGGACGTCATCAGCATCGTCGACATCCGGCGAACGATGGAAGCCCACGACATGAAGGATTCGGCCCTCTCGCGGCTCTCGGACACGCTTCACGCCGTGGTCGAGGGGGACGTGGGGTATCAGACGGAGGACGGGGTGATCCAGCTCAAAGACACATGATCCATTCCTCCGAGTGGGCGTGCGAGCGTCCAACCTGGCCCCTGAGAGGGGGTCAGGCCGGATGTTCGATCTCTGAAAAGCCGACCTGTGGGTGGGTCGGTCGATCAACACGTGGGGTAGAAAGGAGCCGGAAATGAGCGGTTTTTCACTGTGGGCGCTGCGGGAGGGACCCGATGTCTGACGAGCAATACGGATGCTGGGTATCACCCCCGATCTATCACGCGGAGGACCTCAATGATCGACAGAAGATGCTATGGGGCCGAATCGAGGCGCTCTCACGGAAGGAAGGTTACTGCTGGGTTGGCAACGAAACCTTCGCCGAGGAGTTCGGCGTCAGCGTCCGGACGATCCGTCGGGACATCGAGCACATGGAGTCGCTCGGCTACCTGGACCGGACCTACCTTCGTGATGGGGAAGGCGCGGTCGATGAACGCCGAATATACCCCGCACGGCCCGATTGGCGGCAGACGGACACTCATGTCCGGGGGGGTGGGGACACAGATGTCCATACCCCCCGGACACAGATGTCCGGGGGAGGTACTAGAAGTACTACAGATACAGAAAAGGGGGTTTCACCCGATGAGGGGGAAGACGACAGCGCCGACCCCCCACCGGCCGATGAGAGCAAACGGTCCATCCGCGAGCAGCTGGGGTTGGACTTTAGCGATGAGGAGTAACCCAATCCGCACGACTCGGAGGGACGCGCCATGAGTGAGAACGGAGAGGTTGACGGCATGCGAGTGATCCGAACCAAGATCCGAAACGTGAAGCGAGTGAAGGCCATCGGGATCGAACCGGACCCCGACAGCGGCGCCGTGGTGATCTCAGGCGGAAACGGCCAAGGGAAATCCTCCGTCCTGGACGCGATCTACTACGCCCTGGGAGGGGGCCGGGCCGTGCCCGATCGTCCGGTCCGGGAGGGCGAGACGTCCGCCGAGACCGAGGTCGAGATCGGCAACGGCCAGCGACGCTACAAGATCATCCGCCGGTGGCGCACCCAGGGCAACGGGAGCCTTACGATCGAGCCGGTCGGAGACACCCCGCCGATCGAGGACACCGAGCAGTCCTGGTTGAACGACAAGCTCGGGGACCTGATGTTCGACCCCGGGGCGTTTTTGCGGATGACCCCCGCCGAAAAGCGCGAGGCCCTGCTGCAGACGATCGACCTCCCGATCGACCTGGAGCGCATCGAAACCGAGCGGCACGAGCTCTACCAGAAGCGTTGGGACGCCGGCCGGGACGTCAAGAAACTCGAGGGCGCCCTGGAGGAGATGGACCCGCCCGACGAGGAGGACCTTCCCGACGAGCCGGTGAAGGTCTCCGAGCTTTCCCATGAGCTCAACGAGGTTCAGAAGAAAATCAAGAAGCAGGAGGCCGTCCGTGAGGAGATCCGGGAGCTCGAGGAGCGTCTGAAAGAGCTTCGAGAGCAAAAGGTTTCAGACTCGAATCTCGAATCCACCCGCGAGGAGGCCCGTGAGATCCGGGACCAGATCGACCAGGCCGAGGACATCAACGAGAAGGTTCGGGCCCGCCAGTCCTACGAGGAGAAACGCTCCGAACTCGAGACAGCCCGCCAGCGCCATCAGTCCTTGGATGAGGACCTCGAGTCCCTCGATCAGACCAAGCAGGACGCGATTGAGGCGGCCGACCTTCCCCTGGAGGGCCTGGGGATCACCGAGGACGGTTTGACCTTCGAGGGCGAGCCCCTGGAGCAGGCGGCCGACTCCGAACAGCTGCGGGCCGCCGTCGCCATCGCCATGGCCCAAAACCCCGACATCCGCGTCCTCCGAATCAAGGACGGCTCGCGTTGGGACCGGGAGAACCTCCGGCTCATCGACGATCTGTGCCAGCAATACGGCGCTCAGGCGTGGGTCGAGGTCGTGGACGAGTCCGGCGACCTGGGCGTCGTGATCGAGGAAGGCGAGGCCGCCGACTACAACGACGGCCACCAGCCGGTCGAGGAGGGATCGGAAGCATGAAGCCCCTCAACTACCCCCGGGCTAAGTGGAGCCGGTCCGACGTCCTCATCGACGCCCGGGATCGCGGCTTCCGTGACCCCATCGTGCAGGACCTTCCGAGCTGGTATCGGGTGATCGACGTCGAAGTCCCGCACCTTGAGAGCAGTGGAGGGGTGGTGTGATGGGGCTATCTGAGCACGAGGTCCAAGGGCTCCTTCGGTCGGAGTTACGACGGAAGCAGTACAGGATCATCGTGGAGAATTGGAGCAGTTACGCCTATTCCGAGGCTGACATGATGGTCATATCCAGCTCGGACTACTGGTTCGACTACGAGATAAAAACCGACCGCGGGGACCTTCTCTCGGAGGTGCGGGCATTCGAGGGGGACGGTATATACAGCCGGTCAAAGCGTAAAAAGCACAGAGCGATACAAGTCCTTTTAGATGCGGATGAGATCCCCGAACGGTTTGAGGTCGAGCCGGGGAGCGACAGACGCCAAAAGATGAATACGGGCCGCGTGCCGAACCGCTATTACCTCGTGACCCCCTCGGGGATGGCCGAACCCGATGAGCTACCGGACCCGTGGGGAATGTATGAGGTCTACCCCGACGAGGATCATCCACGGGACAGGGTCGACAAGGTCAAGCGGGCGGACCTGATTCACCGGCAAACCGTCAACCGTCGTTTCCTTATCAAGCTGTGCAAACTCCTCTACGGACGACACGGAGGTAAGACGGCCTGATGGACTGGACGGGGATGTGGGCGGACCTGCCGGAGAGCCGCCGGGATCAGCTTCGACAGATCGCCGAGGCGTGGGACATGGACGTCTCCGATCTGGCCGGGCGGGTGCTGGCATCGTTCGCTCGCAGGGCCTCCGGGGAGCCCAACGGCCGGACGTCGTTCGACCACGCGACGCCGGTCTTTCCGCACAGCGCCGACGAGATCGACCTGAGCCCGAACGAGCACGGGGTGGAGGCGTGATGGCAGACCTGACCGACTGCGAGAGGGACGGCCACCGACTCAAGGTGGGCCGCTGTGTCCAGTGCGGGGCCTGGGAGTCCCTGGAAGCGATGGATGACGTCCGCCAGCTGGGTCGAGCGCCGACGGCCCGGACCTACCCCGACCCGGGACGCCCGACGTCGAACACGACGGGGGACGCGGGCTGATGGACGACCACGAACCCCCTGACCTGCCGTTTCACGACCGCTTCGTCGACGCGATCCAGAGCGGACGAAAGACCATGACGAGCCGGAACAGCCGATACGGGAAGGCCGGGGACATCCTCTGGACACCGGCTGGTTTCGTCCGGTTGCTCGACGTGCGGAAGTGTGAGATTGAGACCGTGGCTCAGGAGCACTACCACGAGGAGGGGCTGGATTCGCCTGAGGAATTCCGCGAGGTCTGGCGGGAAATTCACCCGCGTAAAGGATGGGTCCCGGATCAGGAAATCTGGCTCCACGAGTTTGAGCACATCGACACCAAAGACGCCGATGGGAGGCCGAAGTGGGAATGAACCGCCACCCCGACCGCATCCCCGAGGAGGACGTGCGGGAGTACGGCCAGAAGCAGGCCCTCGTCCGTCATCTGCGGGAGATCGGGGAGGCCAGCTACAAGGAACTTCAGATGCTCTACCACGAGATCAGCGGGGCCCGGGCGCGGATGTCGGAGATACGCCGGGAGTACCCCGAGATCAAGGCCCGCACGGAGCACACGCCGGACGGCACCGCCTACAAGGTCTTCTACTGGGAGGACGATCCGCTGGCGAACGCGGACCCGGAGGACTTCGAACAGGGGAATCTACTTGGGGAGGTAGGAGCACGATGAGAACACACTGGTCGATCTACGTGATGCTGGCCCTCGCGGTCGCTTTCCTGATCGCGTCGTGGCTGGCGAGTCCGTCGGAGGGCCACCCGCACGGCTGGGAGAGCTTCCGTGAGACCCACCGCATCGCCCGGGCCGTCCGAGTCGAGCGCCCCGGCTTTACGCCCCGCCACAGCCTGCGGTGGTCGCGGATGATCAGAGACGTGGCCGAGAAGCACGACCTCGACCCGCTTCTGATCGTGGCGATGGCCGGGCAGGAGTCCAGCTACAACCCCCGCACGTCCCATGCCGGCGCCGCCGGGGTCCTGCAGGTGACACCCATCGCCCACCGGACGGTCAGCCGGCACCCGTACCGGTCGAATCGCTACAACACCGACGACGCCTACGCCCTCCGTCAGGGGGTGCGGTATCTGCGCTACTGCATGGAGTGGTGCGGGGCCTATGCGCTTCGGTGCTGGTATGCCGGTGGGCCCAGCCCGGCCGGGGCGTGGTATGAGCATCAGATCGCCGAGCGGATCGAGTGGCTGAGGACCCGACTTCGAGGGACGCGGAGGGTGGTTCGTCGATGATCCCGCCCGATTTCGACGCCCGGGGGCGTGTGTCCAGGATGCTCAAACAGCGCCGGGATGACCTGGGAATGAGCCAACGGGAGCTGGCGACGGTGGCCGGCACGAGCGGCCCGAGCATTTCGCAGTATGAGGGTGGCCGGTACTCCCCGGCCCTGGACTCGTTTGTCCGGCTGTGCTTCGCCCTCGAGGTCAGCCCGAACGAGCTTCTCATGTGGGACCAGGAGGACGTCGACCTCGACGACGCGGACGGCGACCCCGAAACGGACCAGGAGGACGCCCCCCCCCGAGACCGTGGGGTTTCTGCCTCGATGAACGGGTCGGGCGAGATCCTCGAGGACAACGAACGGCTCGCCCGGCGGATCCGGGCGTGGCTGTCTGACATGCTCATCATCAACGGGCAGGAGATGACCACGGCCCGGGCGGTCGCGGACCGGCTGGCCATGAACGACGAAGCCGACCGGGTGGCCCGCGTCCTGGAGGCGATGGCCGACCAGCAGGACGACGTCGTGAAGCGCGACGGGGCCTTCGCCCTGGTTGATGGGGAGGGGTCGGTCCGTGCCTGACGGGGACGTCCTCCAGCCGGCCGAGTTTTCCTTCCCCTACCTGAGCCAGAACGCGGCGTATCGGATGACCCACCAGGACGGGCGGACGTGGATGTATCCGAGCTCCGAGTTCGAGACCTACAAGGAGCAGGTGGCCGAGATCGTGACGTACCAGGGTGGCATCACCGAGCCGACGCCGGACCCGGTGGCGCTGTGGCACACGGTCGTCCTGAAGCGATGCCACCGAAGCCGCGAGGCGCTGGCCGGGGTCCCGATGGCGGACGTCGGGAACCCGATCAAGGTCCTGCACGATGCCCTGGAGGGCGTGCTGTACGAGGACGACACGCAGATTTTGAAGGTCTGCTCGCGGAAGGTACCCGGGGAGGCCAACGGCATCGGCACCCGGGTCGAACCGATGGATCGAAGCGAAGCCGTGGCGTGACCATCTTCCTACTTGGGGGTTGTCCCGATGAACGATGAGCCTTTTCCGGACGCGGCCTCGAACGGCCAGGAGCACGGCGTCGACGTCAATCTGAAGCGCGACCGGCTGCCGGCCCAGCTGGAGGAGGACTACGAGCAGCTGCAGGAAATCATCACGATGGTGGAGGTGCCCGAGGAGCCCTTCGAGACCGAAAACTACCCCGAGGCCACGCAGGTCCGGCGGATCGCCGAGGTCCTGATGGATGCGATCGGGACGCATCTGCCCCTCCGGCACCGCAAGATCCGCTACGTCTACCGGGACGGCATGAAATCCTCCGGTCAGACGGTCCTGGGCAAGGCCTCGAAGGTCGGCACGAAGTGGCGGGAGATCGCGGACGTCGAGTTTCTGGTGCAGATCAACCACCCGCTGTATCAGTACCTCCCCCCCCACCGGAAAATCCGCACGATCGACCACGAGCTTTGCCATTTGACCCTCGACGACGATGACGAGCCGGCCGGCCGCAACCACGACATCGAGGAGTTCAACGAGATCGTCCGGCGCTGGGGGCTGGATCCGGACCAGGAGGACTTCGGCGAGACCCTGCGCCAGCTGGATTTGTTCACGGACGTCTCGGCCGAAGGGGACCCCGACCCGGAACCGGCCGCGGCCTGATCTGAGATTGACCCGATGAAAACCCTGCCACCGGAGGCGATGGACCCATGAGCAACGAGACCACCATTAAGGACGTCCCGATCGAGGCCCTCGAGCCCAACCCGTACCAGCCCCGCCAGCACTTCGGGGAACAGGCCCACGAGGAGCTCGTCGAGAGCATCCGGGAGCACGGGATCCTGCAGCCGCTTCTGGTGCGCCCGGCCCCCAACGGATCCGCCGAGTACCAGATCGTCGCCGGCGAGCGTCGCTACCGAGCTTCGGCCGCCGTTGGCCTCGAGGCCGTCCCGGCGACCGTGCGGGACCTCTCCGACGAGGAAGCCGCGAAGCTGGCGCTGTTGGAGAACGTGGAACGGGACGATCTTTCCCCGATCGAGGAGGCGCAGTCCCTCTCCGGGCTGCTCGAGTGGTATGAGACCCAGGAAGCACTCGCCGAGGAGGTCGGCTACAGCCCCGGGTACATCTCCCAGCGGATGAGCCTCCTGGATCTGCCGGGGCGCGTCCGGCAGCTGGTCAACGAGGGGAAGCTGACCTCGACCCACGCCCGGGAACTGCTCGAGGTCGTGCCGCTGGGGAAGGATTTGGTCGGGGACCTGGCCGAGTCGATCGTGGAGGAGGAGGTGCCGACGCGGATCCTCGATCGGCACACCCGGCGGTTTCTGGTGGAGGATCCGCGGGTCATGCCCCTCGAGTCGGTCGACTTCGACCACGAGATCCTGTTCGACCCCGACGACGTCCGGGCCTTCGAGGATGAGCACCGCCACGAGGTCGCCGACTACGAATGGATCACGAACGCGGACCGATCGGACCAGGTCCAGCGCTGGCATCGCCGGCAGGCCAACGCAGTGCGGGAGGCCATCAAGGCGGATGAGCTTGTGTCCTTTCGGATCGAGCGGGCGTTCAAGATGCTCGAGTCGGGTCAGTTCGACGGCGAGCTCGAGCAGGAGTGGCAAAAGACCCGCCAGCTCTACGAGGACTACATGAGCAGCGACGATGATGAGTCCGTCGGCCAATCCGAGCGCACCGTCGCGGAACGGGTGGCCGACTGTCGGACCAAGATCAAGGGCAACTACGTGGATCACTTCGCCGAGGTGCTGGCCGATCGGGTCAACGTCGGCGAGGTCGGCATCACGCTGTGGGAGCGGCTGGTGGCCGCCCTGGACAGCACGCACTTCACCAAGCCCCTCTACGAGGAGCTTCTGGCCGGCGCGATCGGCTGGGAACCCGAGGACAACGACAGGGGCTACAACAAGTTCTCGATCATGAACCAGAACAATCACGGGGAGGACCCCGAGGCCGTCTTCGAGACCCTGACCCAATGGGCCGAGGAGCACTACGACCCCGAGCAGCTGCTGAACCGCGTGTTGACCTTCCGGGGCCCGGCCCTTGGCCTGTCGAGTCGCAACGACAGCGTCCGGGCCCTGTTCACGATGAGCCTGGATGCGGCCGACCTTCGCTCCATTCACGAGGCGGCCCTGGAGGCGACCCGGGGCGACTGGACGGAGTACCTCGAGGCGAAAGAGCTCGAGCCCGGTCAGGAGGACGTCCCCGACGTGGCCGAAACAGACCACGCCCCGGCCGAACACCCGGAGGACCACGAGACGATCCGCGACTACGTCCTCGAACACCTTTGATTTACGCGCGTAAATCCCGAGAGGAGGCGGTTGCCTGATGGCGTTTGGCTTCGAGCCCAACGATGAGCAGACGGACGGCCCCAACGGCGTCGATGTGCCCTTCTTCCGCGAGGCCAGCACCCAGGAGCACGGGGTCCGCGGACACGAGACCAAAAAAACGGAAAGCCAGCTCAAGGCGGACATCCGCCGGGCCGTCGAGAAGCTGGGCGGGGTGGTCTCGGCCATCCGGCGAGGCACGTTTAACGCCTTCGACCCGCCCCGAGAGGGCTACGTGATTGAGTTCACCATCCACGGAAACCCGGGGGAGCTGACGGTCGCGGCCCTGCCCTTCGACCCGGACCGGAAGGATCCCTCGGAGAATCAGCGGAAGAAGGCCCGAAAACAGGCCCTCTACACGGTGAGGGAGTGCCTGGAGAACCAGCACAACCTCCGGATGCTCGCGCCGGGCTCCCAGCCGCTTCTCCCCTACATGCTGGCCCCGGACGGCACCGCCACGCTGGGCGAGATCCTGGAGACCGGACGGATGCCGCTGGGGTCGGGGGATGAGGACCATGCCTGACACCGACTGGCGCGAGGTCGTCGACGAGACCCTGGACCGGCGGGCGGCCGAGTTCATGGGCTTCGAGCCCTTCGAGGAGGGCGGCGTGCTGGGTTGGGAGCGATACGAGGATGGCGAGCGCGTCGAGGCCTATTTCCCGCAGGGGGCCTACGATCCCACCGAGGACGCGGACAAGGCGCTGGACGTGCTGGAGACGGCCGCCGGGCGCTACGGGGACGGCTGGGGCTGGCAACAAAGGCCTGATCCAGAACTCGGGGACGTCTACTACGCCTACGTTTTTGGTGGCACGTATCACTGGTCGGAATCTCGAGAACGGGCCGCGGTCGTGGCGGCCCTGAAATCCCAGGAGGAGGCCGACCGTGGTGCCTGACACCCCCGATAGGATGGACGAGCCCTCCGAAGATTCGGACGATGAAGGGGACTCTGACGACGACACCGACGACGTGATCGAGGACGTCGAGACCCGCGGGGAGGCCGACTGACGTGACCGCGTTCTACGACAACGTCTATGAGCGCACCAAGGAAACCGGGACCGGCTCGCTTCCGCTCACGGCCGTCACGGACAAGTCGTATCGTACCTTCCAGGAGGCGGCGAACACGGCCGGGGACGACCCGACGGTCGCCGAGGCGTTCTGGGCGTACATTCGCAACCCGAACGCCGCCGACGAGTGGGAGATCAGCCGGTGCCACCTGGACGTTAACGGGCACCTGGTCCGGGATCGGGTCTATCGGTCCACGACCGGCAGCCTGATCGACTTCTCCGAGGGCTCGAAGGTCGTGACCACGGAGATCCCCGCCCAGCTGTTCCCCGAGGCGGACTACGTGGTCTACGATGGCCCCTCCCTGGAGGACGCCATCGGCAAGCTCTCCGACGGCGAGACGATCCGCCTTTTCCCGGGGACGTTTCGCACCTCGCAGTGGCTGGACATCACCGCCGACGACGTCACGATCCGCGGCGCGGGCCGCCAGAACACGATCATAAAGCCCGAGGACGGGGCTGACGTCGGGGGCTTCCGGCTGGGGGAGCTGGGCGGGACCCGGGCGAATCGTGTGACGATCGAGGACCTGGGCTACCATGGGAACACGGACAATCAGGACGACACCGTGAAGCGGCTACACGGCTGCTACATCCGCCGCGCCGAGGACGTCCAGATCCGGCGGTGCTACTTCACACGGACCCACCCCTATCACGAGCACAACAGCGGCGGGTCCGCCGTGATCATCCTGCGCGAGTCGAAGTACGTGGACGTGATTGACTGCCACTTTGACGACGTGGGAGACCGGGGGGTCGGGGTCTCCGGGGAGCGTGTGCAGGTCCTCGGGTGCCGGTTCACGCACGGCTACGACCGGCACGTCGCCTTCCAGGTGACCGAGCCGAACGACACTCGACTGGGCGACTACGTGACCGTCCGGAACTGCGTTTTTGGCACACACGTAAACGGTTCCCACGTCGGGGCGACCAGGGATAATCCCGGGGCGGTGAACGGCCACTGGATCATCGAGAACAACCGCGCCCTGCCCGACGCGAACTGCAACAATTTCATCATCCTCGGCCGGGGTCTCAACGAGAACAATTACGTCGACGTCCTGATCCGGGGCAACGAGATGGTCCAGACGGATGCCGGTCTGACCCTCGGCGAAGCCATCGACATCCGTCTGAATAGCTCCGGAGGGAGCGGTCGGGACGTGCTGATCGTGGGGAACGACATCCGGGGTCAGTGGACGCATGCGGCCTACATCAACTGCGATCGTGTCCAGTTCGTCGGGAACCAGGTAGACGTTTTGGACGTGGGGGTTGAGGTTGCCGGCGGGGGCGACGGCCTGATCGCCTCCAACACGATCGCGCTGGACGGCAACACGGGCGACCCCCTAAGACTCGGCGGCGGTCTGGGGGATTGGCTCATCGTCGGCAACCGATGGCACCCGTCCCTGTCGGTGCCGAACTGGCGGGGAATGAATCGTGTGGGGAACACGACCGGGGGCGTGGTGCTCTCGGACGACCTCGACATGGACGGGGAGATCCTGTCGACGGGCGGGGCGGAGATCCGGGGAGGCGACGTCAAGTTGCGCCCCGACTCGAACCTGAACATCAACATCGAGCTGGTTGACAAGGACGGCAACAGGCCGTTCTTGGTCTGGCATCCGGACCACAGCTTAAACCCGTTCAGCACCTCGGTGGCGTTGGTACGTGGAGTGATCGCCGACCGGACCGGTGCGAAGATGATTGACGAGCGCGACCGTTCCGCCGAGTTCACCGCCACCCGGCTGGTGCCGGTTGATCTCACGAGCAAGTCCGACGACCCCTCCGAGGTCCGCTACTACCATCACGACGGGTCCGGCACCCCCGCCGCGGGGCTCTACCGATCGGACCCGGGGAACAGCCAGTACGTCCGGGTCGAGGACAATTCCGTGACGATCGCGTACTGATGGGACCGCCCGACCGGAACCGCGAGGCTCGATAACCGTGTCCATGCCCGAGTACGAGGACGCTTTCGGGAAGCTGATCGCGGACGGGACCACCCATCGGCTGGACATCCCCAGCCACTACCCCTACAACCCCGAGCGATGGCGGTTGTTCGTGGATGGGGTCCGACAGTTTCCGGAGTATGGCACCGTGGACCAGTATGCCCATCAGGACGACGTCCACGCGCTGTCGCCGGCCGCCGGGGAGTCGGTGGTGATGGAGACCACCGAGCGGCCCCGTTACGTGGTGGGGTATGAGGCGGTGACGACCTGGGCGCTCGCCATCAACCAGGCGCTGAACCCCGGCGATCACGTCCGAATGGGGCCCAACGACGGCGAGGACGGATGGCGCATCGAGCACACCGGGTCCCACGACCCGGAACAGGCCGATCTCCAGATCCTTCGCGGGGGCTCGGTCAAGGTCACCCGCAACATCGACCTGCAGGTGGCCCTCACGGTGTTCGCCCGCTACGAGATGGCCTGGAACTGGTACAACACCGGCGTCAGCAAGGCCCGCCAGACCTACACCCGCGGCCACGAGCAGATCAACGGGGTGCTGGGGTCGGTGAGCGTCGACGATGGCACCCGCGGGCCCCGGACCGGCAACGTCCCCATCCGGTTCGAGGTCAAGGCGGACGCCGGGACGTCGGGGCTTACCCTCGAGCTTGGCTCGGTGGGCTTTTTCGTCAACGGGGATGCCACCGGCCGGTCCCGGCTGAAGCGAGCCCCCTTCGACGATGACCTCGGCACGGCGAACACCTACGTGCCGGTACGGGCGTTCCGGGTGGACCCCGGGCGCAAGATGACCGATGTGCAGCTGCTTTCGATCACGCCCCTGCAATACACCGTCTCCGATCGGGTCAAGGTGACGGTGCAGGCGATGAGCCCCGACAAGGTCACCTTTGCCGGTACGGACTCCTGGAGTGTGCCCCCGGAGTGGAACGCCCAGAACAACGTGATCGAGACCCGCACCGACGTGGACGGCATCCCCGGCGGCGATGGCACCGTGGCCGGCACCCAGGACGACCCTGGCGGCTTCCAGGTGGGCGGACAGGCGCTCTACCCGGCCGGCCAGGGCAAAAGCATCGGGGCCGGGGAGGGCTCGGCGCGGGACCGAAAGCGGTTCGTGAGCCCTCGGGACATCGTGGTCGTCCTGCTGAAGTCGACGTCGACGGGAACGTTCTCCTACGAGCCGATCTTCGAGCAAAACTTCTGAGGGGATGGCCTGAATGAGCCGCGATCAGCACGGGGACGTCCGGGGCACCGTGACCGCCGACCAGGAGACGCTGGCCGGGGGCGTTCAGGGCCCGGTCGACGCCGACATTACGATCGGGCCTCGATACCGCGCGTCCGTCCACATCGACCCGGACGTACCGCTGGAGGCGATGGGCTGATGCTGTACGTGGACAACGAGATCCTGGTTGTGGTCTCGGACCTGCGGGACGCGGCCACCGGGGAGCGACTGGACGGGGCCACGGTCCAGGCCACGATCGAGGACCGGGACGGCAACCAGCTGAAGGGCCCCATCACGCTGGACGACGCGGCTGAGAAGGGCGACTACTCCGGCACCTTCGGGATTGACGGGACGCTCCAGGTGGGCGAGCACTACGTGGTCGTGGTGACGGCGGACGTCGACGGTGGGGGCGCGGACGCCGAGTGGCGCATCCCGGAGAAGGCCCGCACGAGGGACCGGTCGTGAGATCGCCGTTTTTGACCCGGAAGCTCTCCATCCGGGGGCAAATCTACGCCCAGCAGTACCGTGGAGGCCTGGTCGATTGCAAGACGTTCCGAAGCCTGACCATCACCGCGCCTGCCCACCGGTCAGGACGTCTTTTCGGTCCCCTAACGCCCCCGCGTCACGTAAACTGTCGTTGCGCCATCCTAACCCTCGACCCGGAAGGAGATGCCCGATGAAAATGGAGGCCGCCGAGGACCTCGAAGCCGGGGACGTGGTCGTGGCTGTGCCGGCCCCTCTGCCCCGCCGACTTCTCTATTGGATGACCTTCGGTCGGTACGGCGCGCTTGAGCGGGCGGCCCCGTTTCGATCCGATCGGGATGGGTGGCCGAGACGGAATGGATAACGTCGCCGAGGTGGATTCGTTTGTCCTCGAGGCCGATCGGGAACGATTTGAGCCCGAGGCCGACCCGGACTTCGAGCCCATCCCCGAGGGTCACTTCGCGGTCGATCAGGAAGTCACGGTCACCATGGAGTGCGAGATGGACGATCACGCCGCCGGGAACCTGCTTGCGCTGATGCCGCCGTGGTATTTTTTGCGGTTCGTGATGTGTCCGCCCGCCGACTTCTTTTTGGTGATGCGTCGATTCAAGCTCAAGAACCACTGGCTCCATTTCTATGACGCCGCCCCGCCTCACCTGAACAGACCCGGGGCGACCTTGGTCTGATTTATGCGCGTAAACCTGCTTGGGGAGTAGGCTGCCGTGGCCACGAGCGATGACGCCTGGCTGAAAGGCTGGTGTGATAACTGCGGCTATCCCGCGGTCGTCACCGGCCACACCGAAGCGGTCGAAACCCCCCGACTATACCCCGATGAACAACGGGGCGCCGGCTACGACTACACCTGGTTCTGCGCCAACCCCGACTGCAAAAACCACGATCCCGTCGGATGCTACGCACAAGAACCCCCTGAGTGGCTCCAGGAGGGTGACCGGGCATGAGCTGGGACGAGGAAGGCGCTGATCCCGCGGGAGACATGCAGGAGATGCTCGACAGCATGGGGAACGGCCGAGAGGTCGAACCGGGGCTCGAGAAACTCCGGGATAGTTTGGTCGCCAACCTCCGACGCACAAACCCTGCCGACGGTACCGCCCTGGGTGCCCTCGAGGACCGCGAACGCCGGCTGGACGTCTGATCCGATCCCTCGAGTAGCCCATGAACCGCCGGTAAGCCCATGAGCGAGGAGCCCGTCGTCGGCGAGGACGACACCAAGGGCACCCGGTGCAACGGACGCAAGAAGGGCCGATCCGACCTCCCCAAGCAACCGCCCGGCCCCTGGGCGGGCCCCGGTTACTGCAAGCAGCGCGTCGATGGGCGCTGCAAGCACCACGGCGGCAACGCGGCGAAGGGGCTGGCCCACCCGAACCATAAGCACGGCCGCTACTCGAAGGTCCTCCCCAGCGACCTGCGCGAACGCTTCGAGGCCGCCCTCGAGGACGAGGAGTATATGTCCCTGCGCGATGAGATCGGGCTCACCCAGGCCCGGATGTCCGAGCTTTTGGAGCAGCTGGGCGAGGGGGGCGTGGCCGCCTCGATCGAGACCCTCGAGGAGGGGGTCCAGAAGTTCGAGGCCGGCCAGGACGCCGAGGACCCCGAGCTGAAGCGGGAAGGCGTCCGCAAGATCATGGAGGGCGCCCAGGCCTTGCGCAGTCACCGCGCCACCTGGTCCCAGCTGGAGGATCTGATCGACCTGCGTGGCCGGCTGGTGGACAAGGAGCGCCGGCGAGCCGAGATGCTGGCGCAGTTCCTTCAGCGCGATCAGTTTTTGGGCATCGTGGACCGGCTCGGGCTGACCGTCAAGAACGCCCTCGAGAAACACATCGACGACGACAAGAAGCGCCGGGCCGTCCTGTCCGAGCTGACCAACGAGGTCGAGACGATCTTCGATGGATGATCTGAAAGAGCGCGGGGCGAGCCTGTTTCGCTCCCGCGTCGAACCCACCGACCCCTCCCAGTTCGGCCCGGACGACCTATCGAACCACGCCGAGCGAACCTCCGGGGGCGTCTGGCGGGCCGACGGGGACTTTGCCTATTTGAAGCGCATCGCCCGGATCGTCCAGGACGCGATCCTCGAGGGCGGTCGCCGGCTCATGCTGAACATGCCCCCCGTCCACGGCAAAAGCGAGCTGATCTTTCACCGCACGCCGTGCTGGATTTTGGACACCTGGCCGGACTGGGAGATCATCGGGACCTCGTACTCGGACGACCTGGCCCACCACTACGGCCGCAAGGTGCGCGACGAGCTGAGGGACAACCCCGACATCGACGTCCAGCTGAACCCCGACGCCGCCGGCGTGTCCGAGTTTCGCACCGTCGAGGGGGGCGGGATGCTTTCGACCGGCATGAAGGGCGGCATCACCGGCTTCCACGGGGACGTCATCATTGTCGACGACCCGATCAAGAACGAGCAGGACGCCATGAGCCGGGTCAAACGGGAACGCCGCCGGCGCTGGTGGAACGGGACACTGTGGGACCGCCGCAAGAAGGGGGCGACGGTGATCCTCCTCATGCAGCGGTGGGACGTGAACGACCTGGCGGGCTGGCTCCTGGAGGAGGAGGGCGAGAAGTGGGAGGTCCTCAACTTCCCGGCCATCCAGACCGAGGAGAACGCTCGCCAGAACGTCCACGACCCGCGGGATCCGGGGGAGGCGCTGAACCCGACCCTGATGCCCCTCGAGGAGCTGGTCGAGACCCGACAGGACATCCCCCGGCGCGTCTGGCTGTCGAAGTACCAGCAGGACCCGCCGAAGGACGCCGGCGAGAACGCCATCACCACCCAGGAGCAAATCGACGAGCTGCGAGTGAAGACCTCAGAGACCCCCGCCTACCGAGGCGTGGTGGTGGGCGTGGATCCGCCTGGATCCGAGGAGGGGGCCGAGGCCGGCATCGTGGCGGACGCCTTCGGCTTCGACGGCGAATTTTACACCCCCGAGGACTACTCCCTGAAGGGCAAGCCCTCCGTGTGGGGGTCGGCGGCGGTGGAGCTATATCACGACCTGGAGGCCGACTGGATCGTCGGGGAGACAAACTTCGGCGGGGACATGGTGGCATCGACCATCCTCTCGATTGACCCGAACGTGGCTTTTGACGACGTGAACGCGAAACGCGGGAAGCTGCTGCGGGCGGGGGACGTGGACGTGCTCTACAACCGTCACGAACGGCTGCACCACGTCGGCGTCCTGGAGGAGCTCGAGGAGCAGCTCATCAAGTGGACCCAGGGCTCGGACTGGTCCCCCGATCGGCTGGACGCCCACGTCTACGCCGTCAAAAAGCTGATCGAGATGTTCGGATCCGGGGAAGGGTCGCACGTGTCGGACCTCCGATTCGGGGACTGATCCGCTCAGCCCGACCGCAGGCCCCGCACCCCGCCGGCCGTGCGCCAGTTTGACGAGAGCGCCTCCTATGATTGCGCCCGCCCTTCCTTTCCGCCACCCTCGGGGGTGAGATCGACCACCGGACCCTCCGGACTTGGGGGAGTAGGCATGCGCTTCGAGACCCGCGACGTCGGCGGCGGCTCCAGCCTCTCCGTACCGAAAGCCCGCGGCCTCACCACCCAGGACAACCCCGACGAGGCGCCCGTCCAGGACGAGCTTCTGGGGTCGCTGGGCATGTCCGCCAAGGGCGACCCCGACAAAGACCCGCTCTCCGGGCAGACCTTCGTGCGATCCCGGGTGGAGGACCTCTCCGAGCGGGAACGCGACGCCATCCACGACACCTCCTGGATCACCGACCGCATCATCGACCAGCACGCCGAGTACGCCACCCGCAACGGCGCCACGGTCAGCGTCGCCGAGAACGACCGTATCTCCGAGGAGAACGCGGCGCAGATCGAGGGCTGGATCAACGACTGGCTCGAGGACGAGCGCAACCCCGTTTTCGAGACCCTCGAAAAGCTGGTGGAGACCGAGCGCCATGAGGGCGTGGGCTTCGTGTGGCCCGTGACCGAGGAGGCCGGCGACCAGCGCTGGAAGGACCCGCTGTCGGAGCGCCCGACGGCCCTGCACACCTTCAACGTGGTCGGCGGGGATGACCTGCACGAGTGGGAGATCAATTCCAACCCCTTCACCGCCGACTACGGGGGGTTCGACTGGATCAAGGTGCAGTATCGGACCCGGGAGGACACCTACAAGCGGGTGAAGGTCCACCCCTCCCGCTTCCACTTCGTGCGCCCCCGGGAGTCCAAGTCCGCCAGCGCCGATCGGGACGGTCGGGGCCTGTCGGTCTACCGCCGGATGACCACCACTCTCAAGGCCTTTATGAACGCCGAGTGGGCCGCCGGGCAGGCCGTCTACCAGTCGGTTTTGAAGATCCTGAAGACCGACCTGTCCTCGATGGACTCCCGCCGGCAGCTCGAGGTCGCCCAGAACATGCTCCAGGAGCACATGAACGCCCTCAGCCTGGCCATGATCGACAAGAACGACGAGGAGCTCGAGTTCGCCGGGTCCGGTCAGGCCACCGGTGGGATGGCGGCCTATCTCGAATTCCTCAAAGAGATGCTGGCCGCCGCGACCCAGACGCCCAAGTCCGTGTTGTTCGGCCAGCAGCAGGGCGAAGTCAGCGGGGCCGAGAAGGACACGCAGGTCTATTTTTCCCGCATCGGAAGCTACCGGGACCGGTATCTGTCCCCCGCGCTTCGCTTCATGATCGACGTGGCGCTTCGGACCTACGGGGAGATCATCCCGACCGACTCGACCGGCGGGCCGGTCATCCCGCCCTCGGCGGTGGAGTATGCGATCGAGTGGAACCCGATTTTCGAGCCCGACGAGAAGCGCAAGGCCCAGGTGGCCAAGCTGGAGGCCGAGACCCAGCGCATCCAGACCCAGCGGGTCGTCGAGATGGCCTCCCGCGGGGCCATCGGCATCCCCGAGGCCACCGAGATGCTTCAGCGCATCAACCGGGGGGAGACCCTGGACGACATCGACCTGCCCGACGAGGGCAGCGCGGCCTCGGCGGCCGAGCGGTCGATCGGGGAGTACGAACACGGCACCGAGGACGAAGGCCTCGAGGATAGTGTGCCGGCGTGATCTTCCCGCAGTCCAGTTTCGACACCTACCGCCGGGCGCTGTGGAAGACGACCGCCAAGCAGGAGGAGATCGTCCAGGACCACGCGGACCGGATCGTGTCCGTCCTCGAGTCGATCATCCCGCCCGAGGAGGCCCAGGACCAGGTGCGCGACCCCGTAATGCGAACGGTCCTCGAGGACCTTCGGGCCGAGCTGAACGGGTTTGCCACGTCGATCGCGTGGGAGGACATCGCGGAGGAGTCCCTGCGGCCGGTCATCGAGACGGTCAACGCCAGTTTCGAGCGGGAGCTTGAAGCCGTGGCCGGCGTCCAGCCCTTCCGGCGCTCCCGGGAGATGGAGCGGTTCCTGGCGCGTCAGGTCGACGAGAACGTGGAGCTGATCCGGACGCTGCCCGAGCGGCACTACGATCGCATCGAGCAGCTGACGAAGCGGGCCATCAATGAAGGGTGGTCCCGGGAGCAGCTGGAGAAGGTGATCCCCCGGGGCGGGGCGAAGGCCCGGTTCAACGCCGAACGCATCGCCCGCGACCAGGTCGGGAAGGTCTCCGGGCAGCTTACCGAGCGTCGCCACCGGGACGCGGGCCTTCGGAAGTTTATGTGGAACGCCGTGGGCGACTCTCGGACGCGGGACGGGCACCGCCGGGCGAACGGCCAGATATTCACCTGGCAGGAAGGGGCCCCGTCCTCGATGTCCGAGTCCGGCTACCCCGGGCGGGACATTCAGTGTCGATGCGGGGCGAACGTGGTGGCCGAGGACGCGCAGGCCGAATTTCGAGGAGGTGGTGCCGTTGCAGTCTGACCAGGTGCGAATCGACTGGATGCCAAGCGCGACGCTGGACGTACGCCGCGAGGACGGCGAGCTGGTCGTCGAGCGGGTGGTGCAGATTCGAGAGGGGCCGATGCCCTACAACCGCGGCATCGACGCCCTGGTGGACCCGCCCGAGGACATGCAGCCCGGGGAGACCCGCCTGCAGTGGGAGCACGTCCCCCGGGAGGAGCTCACCAGCGACGTCGCGCGAACGACGCTGGCCGGCGCCGCCGTCACGGACGGACACCCCCCCATCACCGCCGAGCAGGCCGACCAGGTGGACCAGTACGCGGAGGGCATGAACGGGGAGCAGGTCTACCTCGTCACCGTGGAGGACGACATCTACGGCGAGGTGGCGGCTCTGGCGACGGCCATGGTCATCACGGACGCCGGCCTCGCCGAGTCGATCGAGGAGGGCCGGGCCCAGATTTCGACGGCCCGCCTGGTGGACATCCACGACGAACCGGGCACCTTCCGCGGTCAGGACTACGAGGCCACCCAGCGCAACCTTCGTTTCTGGCACTCGGCCGTCGTCGACCAGGGGCGATGCGGGCCCACCTGCTCGATCGAGGAGACCCAGGACGCCCGGGTGGTGGGGGTGGGCATCGACGCCACGGACGCCCTGAACGTCAACGACCGCATCGTCGAGCGCGACGACGAGTGGTGCGTGGTGTCCGAGGATGGGGACCGGGAGTTCGGGTGCTTCGAGACCCGCGAGGAAGCCGTCCAGCGGCTGCGGGAGGTCGAGCACTTCTCAGAGAACAACGAGGACGCCCTCCCCGAGGACCTCGATGAGCTTCAGGCCGTGCTCGACCAGTCCTTCGGGGAGTTCGTCACCAGCCGCATCCAGAACATGGAAAAGGACCGCGAGGAGGTCCTCGAGTCGATCGCGGGGCTGTCAAACCGCACCGTCGAGGAAGTCCGGGCCCAGGTGGCCGGGGCCATCATCCCGTCGGACGCGGTTCGAAGCGCCATCGCCCAGACTTTGGGCGTGTCCCGGTCCCGCCTGGAGGAAATGCTGCCCGACCAGGAGGGGGAGTCCACGGACACCCTGGATAGGATCGCGGATATGATTGCGCCCGATTTTGCAGGGCGTGACAATGGGGGCGAACCAGGCGAAAAAAGCGAGACCACCGACCGAGGAGGCGCTGCCGCCGTGAAAGTGACCGTGACGATCGACGGGCAAGAACACGAGGTCGACCTCAGCGACGTCGACTGCGAGGAGTGCTCCGACGAGATCGAGCGAGCGGTCTATCTTCTGCGGTGCGCCGACGCCGAACTGGAGGACCTCCGCGAGGAGCGAAGCGACCTCCAGGGCCGCCTCGACGGGATCGAGGATCAGCTGGAACAGCTCCAGGAACAGCCCGGGCCGGAGGGCCCCGAGGAAGGCGGCTCCGAGGAGGACGAAAACTTCAAGATCCAGCTCATCATGGCCATCCAGGAGGAGCAGGAGGACTACTCCTTCACCGACGAGCAGGGGAACGTGAAGTCCCTGCAGGAGGTCATGAAGGACGCCCTTCAGATCCTCGCGGACGTCGACGTCGAGGCAGCCACCGACGGGCTCCCCGAGGACATGGACGAGGACACCTACCTCCGGGCGCGGCTGGATTCGGTGCTGGACGGCGTGCCCTCCGGGGACACCCCCGACGAAGACGGTGAGGAAGTCGAAGACCCCGACGAAGGCACCGAGGACGAGGAGGTCCAGGAGGTCCAGGACGTCGAGGACCTGCAAAAGGACACCGAGGAGAAGCGACAGAAGCTGGATAACCCCCGGGCGCACGTCGGATCGTGACGCTGACGATCGCCCGCACTTTCAGGGAGGCCTGAGCGATGCCTTTTCCGGATCACATGCTCGGAAACCTGCACAAGAGCGCGGAGACCGAGGTCGACACGTTCCGCGCCGCCGAAGCAATCAGCGCCGGTGATCCCCTCCAGCGAGCCACCGCCGACGAGGACGAGGTGGAGGTCTTCGACGACACCGGTGAGGAGTTCGTGGGCATCGCCCTGGACAGCATGCGGGCCGACCAGGACGCCGGGCCGCCTCACACCTACGCCGAGAACGACCCCGTGCCCGTGCTTCGGCCCGGGAGCCTCGGCCAACCCGTCGTGCCCTTCGAGGAGGACGGGGCCAAGGGTGAGGGCGTGGTCATCGACCCCGCCACCTCCACGTTCCGGCCCGAGTCGACCGCCACGACGCCCGTGGTGGCTCTGACGAACGCCGAGATCGCGGTGCCGCCCGGGGGCGCCCAGGACAACGGGGCCATCCGGCTGCGGCCCACGGAGACCTGATAACTGAGACGCGGTAGACCCTGGACATGGGAGGTCCATGACCGTGCGCAACCTTATCGACCTGAGCTCCAGTGACACCAGCGTGGCCACGTCCGACGCTTCGGCGTCCGGGCTGCGCGAGGAGGACCTGCGTTACCTGGAGAACCGGCTGGTCAGCTTCCGCGAGGAGGAGCTCACGGGACGGCTGCTCGTGCCGGTCACCAGCGACGCGCCCTGGTGGGCCAAGGAAGTCCAGCACGACGAGGTCGTGGACCGCGTCTACCGCGACGAGGAGAACGAGGAGAACGACGAGTTCACCGCCGAGCAGGCCACCGAGTTCATGCAGGTGGAGGAGGACATCGAACCCCGGACGAACGCCCAGCTGTACCGCGTGCTGGGCTACGAGCTGAAGGCCCAGGAGGTCGCCGCCGCCCGGGAGAACGACCGGCCGATTCGCACTCGCGGCACGCGGGTCATGCGCCGGGCGCACTTCCGGTTCGAGGACCGGCTGATCTTCCTCGGGTCGACCGCCTACGGGATCCCCGGGCTGGCCACCACCGGCAACGCGCAGACCGTCGCCCCCCTGAACGCCAACGACTGGCCCACGAAGCTGGCCAACGGCAACCCCGAGGACATCCTCGCGGACGTCGACCGGGCCGTCGAGCAGCTGGAGAACCAGGTCGGCATGATGCCCCCCTGGGACCTGGGCATTCCCCGCGACCGGTACGCGCTGCTGAACCGCACCCGGATCGCGCCGACCCAGGGCGACACCCGCACGCTCCTGGAGATCATCGAAAACAAGGAGAACGTGGGGCAGGTCGTCCCCGTCAGCCAGCTCGAGGACACGGACGGCGCCGGGCAGCACACGCTCCTGGCGCTCGCCCCGGACGCGAACCCCGACGAGAACGAGGACGCCGAGGAGCCCAACTTCGACGTCCTCACCTCCGACATCGCCCGGATGCTGGATCCGCAGACCCTGCGCAACGACAACGTCCTGCTCAGGAGCCGGATCACCACGGCCGGGCTTCGGATCTTCGACGCCGACGCCATCGTCCAGATGGACGGGGTCTGATCGGCCCGCGTTTACGCGCGTAAATCTCCTCCGGGAGGCGACCCATGCCCGACGCCATCCAGATCACCAACACCGGCGACCAGAAGCGATGCGCCACCGGTCACTCCGGGATCTACCCCGACGAGACCGTCACCCTCACCGAGTCGGAGGCCCATCGCTACAAGCGCGAATGGCCCGAGCTCTGGGACGAGGAGCTTATCCCCGAGCCGGTGGAGGCCGACGAGCCCGAGTCCGGCGAGGCCGGAAGCTCGTACCCCTACGACGACGAGAACTGGCAGACCCTCGTGAGCCAGATCCGCGACGGGCAGCACGACGAGGACCTCGAGCTCATCATCGAGGAGGACCACCGCGAGGACTCCGTCGTCGAGGCCGCCCGGGAACGTCTCGAGGCGCTCGAGGCGGACGCCGAGGACGAGGAGGCGTCCGAAACCCCCGAGGACGATCAGGACGACCCGGAGGACCCTGAGGACGCCGAGGAGTCCGAGGAGGAGGTGCAGGACGATCCCGCCCAGCGGGCAAATGAGCTCATCCGGGAGGAGGGCACCATCGGGGAGCTCGAGGACGTCCTGGCCGAGATCGACGACGCGGTCACCCTGCAGTCCCTGCGCGATCTCGAGGCCGAGAATCGGGACCGTGACGGCGCCCACGAGGCCATCCGGGAGAGGATCGAGGCGCTCGAGGACGGTAGCTGATGGCCCGGACCTCCGTAGAGGCCATCCTGAACACCTACGGCGAGACCGGCCTGACCGACCCCCAGATCCAGCAGATCCTCGACGACGCCGCCCTCGAGGTCGACCTGCGCTGGAAGGATGCGATCGAAAGCGCCCGCTCCGGCAAGGATCCGGACCCCGCCGACGTCCTGGAGCGCGTGGAGCGACTGCTCACCTGCCACCTGATGCACGACGCCGAGCCCGAAACCCAGAGCGCCAGCCGGGAGGGCCGATCGGCCACCTGGACCATCCCGAAACAGAACCTCGAGAAGTGGCTGGAGAACACGAGCCACGGCCGGACACTCAAGGGCTTTTTGAGTCAGGTCGGCATCACCGTCCAGCAGGACCGGCGTACCTCCCCCCGGGTCTTTAGCTGATGGCCACCGTCAAGGTCACCGACCACGAGAACAACGTGCCCCAGCTGGTCGATGCGATCGGCGAGGTCCAGGGGGCGGGGATTCGTGTGGGTGTCATGGGTAAAGGAGGAAGCACCCAGCAGATCAAGGCGTCCGTTCACGAGTTCGGGGCCACCATCCGCATCACCGAGAAGATGCGCAACTACTTTGCCTTCGTGCATGGGATCTGGTTCCGGGAGGAGAAGACCCACATCCACATCCCGGAGCGCCAGTTCATCCGGCCGGCTTTGGACGACAACGAGGCCGAGATCCGCACGCTCGTCCGGTCCCGGATGGTCCAGATCGCCGAGGGGAACGCCGCCCCCGAAAGCCTGATGCCCCTGGTGGGGGAGACGGTCAAGTCCTTCATGCAGCAACAGATGGGCGAGAACGGCCCGCCGCTCTCCGACATGACCCTGATGCTCCGGCGCGGTGGGGATGGTGGGGGCGGTAATGCCGTCCCCCTTCGGGACGAGGGCCGCCTGTTTCAGGCCATCGCCTGGGAGCCGGTCTGATGAAACCCGGCAGCCGGATGTCCGCCGGCTCCGCCAAGCTGGGGGACACCAGGACCGTCACGATTGACCACACGGCCGACCGGGACTGGAGTCAAAAGACCGGGGAGCCCCTCGTGGGGGAGGACCCGGACCCCTTCGAGCTCGAGGCGGAGCTGTACGAACCGGACAAACGCTACCAGAGCCGGGAGGACGCGAACGTCGAGGTGCAGGCCGATCGCATGATGCACGTGCCCCAGCGGTCCGTCCGGAGGCTTCAGCGTCGCCCCGAATGGGACATCACCGGCGGGGACATCGTGAGCGTCCCGGGTGAGGGGGACTACGAGGTGGGGGACGTGGACGACGCCGCGGACGTCTGGCGCGTGGAACTGAGGGATCGGCCGTGACGGACCGGGCCCCGCTGGTGACGATATTCGTGCCGGGGATCCTCAGCTTCGAGGACCGGCTCACCCGGTGCATCAAGAAGAACGTGGAGGGCGACCGGCCGGAGACGCCCTACCTGTCCTGGTCGGTCCGGGGGAACGGGGTGGCCCCGTGGGAGTCCCCGAGACGGTACCCCTTCGAGATCACCGCGGTGGAATCCGAGGACCCGGACTTCGAGGAGGACGTCGAGGTCCTCTACAAAAAGGACGTCCTGCTGACGGTCTCCC